>DATKYY010000029.1:0-23931 GCA_035528295.1 Dehalococcoidales bacterium
CAGTCTGAAGAAGCTGAAAAGCCGGCTGGTGGGGGTATGGATAATCGCCATATTTACCGTTGGTCTTCTCGGCACTCTCTGGCATTACATCCGCTTTGTGCCCTCACCGGAGGCGTGGGCACCCCTCAGCGTGGCAATTGCCACCATGCTCACTCTGGCGGCGCTTGGTGGCTATATCTTGGTCATCTGGGTCATCCGGGCGCTATGGAAGGGCAGGCTCGGGTGACAGCCGAAGAATAATTTTAGCTTTTCTGGTAGACAGAAGCCGGGCGGAAGGCTATAATTTTAGCGGTGATGAGTTCTGAACCTGAACCCCGCATTCTTATCAGCCGTAAAGAAATAGCAACCGCAGTTGAGAAACTGGCGGCTGAAATCACCAGAGATTACCTCGGTAAGTATCCCCTTTTGGTCGGCATTCTGAAGGGCTCGTTTATGTTTATGGCTGACCTGATTCGGCACCTCGACTTCCCCCTGGAAATAGACTTCGTCCGCCTGTCCAGCTATGGTGGTACTGAGAGTTCGGGTAAGGTCAGCCAGGTGCAGGGCCTGCTTACCCCGGTCAAGGGCCGGGATGTTTTGCTTATTGAGGACATCGTGGATACCGGTCTGACCACCGGTTTTATCCTGGACTATCTGAGTAAGCAGACGCCGGGCTCACTCAAGCTCTGTGCCCTGGCCGATAAATCGGCGCGACGGCGCCGATCGGTTGTCATTGACTATCTCGGTTTCACCGTGCCCAACAAGTTTCTGGTGGGTTATGGCCTGGACCTGGATGAGAAATACCGCAATCTACCTGATATCTGTGTCATGGAGGACTAGTGGTCGCTAAGCTGGCTCAGTTAATCTCGGTGGCTAAAGGGGAACTCCCCGCCGACCTGATTCTGGCTAACGCCCGGGTGGTCAATGTCTTTACCGGTGAGGTTGAGCCGGGCAATGTCGCCATTTACCGCGACCGGATTGCCGGGGTAGGGGACTATCACCAGGCCAGAGAGGTGCTCGATTTGGCGGGCCAGTATCTGGCCCCCGGTCTGATTAATGGGCACACCCATCTGGAGAGCTCCATGCTTGATGTCGGTCAGTATGCCCGGGCAGTGGTGCCGCGGGGCACCCTGGCGGTGGTGACCGACCTCCATGAAATCGCCAATGTCAGTGGGCTCAAGGGGATAAAATATGTACTGAACTCCGCCCGCCGCCTGCCCCTGGAGCTCTTTTTAATGGCGCCTTCCTGCGTGCCGGCAACCACCCATCTGGAGACCTCTGGCGCCTGCCTTGAGCTGGAGGATATCCGCCAGATGCTCCGCTGGAAAGAGTGCATCGGGCTGGGGGAGATGATGAACTTCCCCGGTGTTATCGCTGGTTTTGAAGCAGTACTGAGCAAACTCAAGCTGTTTCAGGGCAGGGTGGTTGATGGGCATGCCCCCGGCGTTAGCGGTAAAAATCTTACCGCCTATATTGCCGCCGGCATCAGCTCCGACCACGAATCGGTCTCCCTGGCTGAGGCGAAGGAGAAGCTGAGGCAGGGAATGTATGTCATGATTCGGGAGGGCTCCTCGGAGAAGAACCTGGCAGCCCTGCTGCCTCTGGTCAGCGATAAGACCTACAAGCGCTGCCTCTTTGTGGTTGATGACCGCAGCTGTGTTGACCTGCTCACTGACGGCGACATAAACGCGGTGGTGCGCAAAGCGATTCGCCACGGGCTTGACCCGGTGCGAGCCATCCAGATGGCGACGATTAATACCGCCGAGCGCTTCCGGCTAAATTATCTGGGGGCGGTCGCCCCCGGCTATCTGGCTAATTTAATTGTCACCAGTGATTTAGCCGAGATGCAGATAGCCATGGCTTTCTACCGGGGGCGCCTGGTCGCCAGAGACGGGGTGCCGTTGTTTGAGGCATATCAGCCCGGCGGCGAAGGGCTGGCCAATACGGTGAATATCAAGCCTTTTGCTCCGCAGGCGCTACGGCTACCGGCGGCGGGGGAGACCGAGCTTATAATTGAGGTTGTTCCCGGTCAGATAGTCACCCGCAAACGGGCAGAAAGGGTTAAAGTTAAGGATGGCGCCGTTCTACCCGACATCAGCCGTGACATTCTGAAGCTGGCAGTGGTGGAGCGGCATAAGGCTTCCGGTAATATCGGGCTGGGGCTGGTTAAAGGCTTCGGCTTGAAGCGGGGGGCGCTGGCGTCGTCTATCGCCCATGACTCGCACAATATTATTGCCGTTGGCGCCAGTGACGAGGATATCTATACGGCAATTAAAGAAGTTGAGCAGCTTCAGGGAGGTCTGGTGGTGGTGGCTGATGGTAAAGTGCTGGCCAGCCTGGCCTTACCCATTGCCGGGCTGCTCTCCGACCAGCCACTGGAGGTGGTGGTGGCGAAACTGGCCGATGTGGAGAAGCAAGCCAGGGGCTTGGGGGTAACCCTCCCCGCCCCCTTGTCCACCCTTTCCTTTCTCGCCCTGCCCGTAATCCCTGAGCTCAAGCTGACCGACCTGGGGCTGGTGGATGTGACTGAGTTTAAGCTGGTGAAAAGAGGCTAATATGTCAATGAATCGACCCGAGGTTATCTTTGAGAACCGCCAGGATGCCGGACGGCATCTGGCGTTGCGGCTGATGGAGTATGCCGGCCAGCCGGTGGTGGTGCTGGCGGTTCCCAACGGCGGGGTGCCGGTGGCGTTGGAGGTAGCCAGTGCCCTCAAAGTGGAGCTGGACCTGATTGTCTGCCGCAAGATTCCCATTCCCCTTACCCCTGAAGCCGGTCTGGGCGCCATCGCTGATGATGGCACCATTATGCTCAATGAGGAGCTGGTCAAGAGGCTGGGCTTGAGCAAGCAGCAGATAGACGATGTTGCCAGCAAGGTGAGGTTGGAGGTCAAACAGCGCAGCCTGCTCTACCGGGGAGACCGGCCGCTGGCGAGGGTATTCGGCAAGATAGCCATAATCATTGACGATGGCCTTGCCTCCGGCTACACCATGATGGCGGCGGTGGCGTCGGTGCGGCACCGCCAGCCGCGGGAGATAATAGTCGCCGTGCCCTGTGCTTCGGCAGCGGCGCTGAAACAGCTGGAAAAGAGGGCGGACAGAGTGGTCACCGTCACCACCGGCTACACGCCCCACTTTGCCGTCGCCGATTTCTACCATTACTGGTATGACCGCAAGGATGAGGACGTCGTCCGCCTGCTTAACCAGTGGCGCATGCGCAACTTCCCCCAACCCAAGCCTCCCAGAAAAGAGGAAGGAAGAGAGGAAGACACCGGCGGGTATTAGCCCTGTCCCTCTATCAGCTTCTCGGCGTATTCAAGAAGGACTCTGGTTCTTTCCGGGGAGACGTTTTTTGACTCCAGGTATTTTTTGAGGGCGTCGAGGGGGGTTATTTCTTCGGCGGCAAACTCGCCCAGTCTTAAGCGAGCCTCCCGCTCTATTTCCTTGCTGACGGTAAGATAGTGGGCTTCCTTCAGGGCATCCCTGAGGTCGCTGTCCCTCAGCTGGCCTTCAAGCTCGGCGGGGAGGCTAATCTGGAGGCGCACGATGGCGTCTTTGACCTTCTCGGCGGAGATTGCCTTGAGCACGGTCAGGGTGGGGTCGGGGTCGGCACTCTCAATGTTGACATTGATAGTGACAAAGCGGCGCCCGGCTACCGGGTGGAAGGTAAAAGAAACCTCTCGTTGGCCATCTTTCTCATCGATTTCCACCAGACAGAACCCCTTGTCATCCCCTTCCTCGCCGAAGTCTATCCGCTCCAGGCTGCCGGCATAGACCACCGGCGGATTATTTGATAAGACCTGGTGCCTGTGAATATGCCCCAGGGCAATGTAGTCAAAGGCGGGCTGGGCGATATTGCTCACCAGCAATACGTGCTCCTGCCCGATGGTCATGGCGCTCTCCGAGCCTACCTTGGCTCCGGAGACCCAGACATGGGCGGCCAGTATCGCCGGCAGCTTGGGGTCAAGCTGGGGTATGCTGGCGGTAATGATATTGGTCAGTATCTGCTGCAGCTTTTGATTTATCTGCTCAAAGGTGAGGTTTTTGGTCTCCTCCCGGCTTAAGAGGCCGCTGCGCCTGAGCCAGGGCAGGGAGACAATCTGAATAATGCCGCTCCTGGTCTTAATGGGGTAGATGTCAGGGCGGTTGGCGACATAGACATTCTTGATGGCGAGGGTATCAAAGATTTCAATAGCCGTCGCCCGGCCGATGGCATTGGGTAAATCGTGATTACCGATGAGCAGAAAGACGGGGATACCGCTTGTAGCCAGGCGGTTCACTCTGCGGGCAAATTCCCGTTGCTGGGTCTGGGTGGGCTCGCGGCTCTTGTAGGCGTCACCGCAGAAGATGACCAGGTCTACCCTATTATCGATGGCGTAGTTCACCACCTGGTCAAAAGAGCTTAAAAAGTCCTCAAGGCGGCTGGACAAACCGGTCTCGGGATTGAGCCGCCCGTAGTTTTCCACCCCAAGGTGAAGGTCGGCAAAGTGAATTATTTTCAATCTCTATCCCTTATGGCCCGGCTGCTCAGCCGGCTTTGGGGCCTGGTAGGTGTTGAAGGCAGCGATTTTTTCCATTGGCTCCCGACCGTGGTCGGGGCCGATTTTGGCTTTATCGTAGTAGCCCAACGCGATGAGAAGGTCTATCTTTTTATACTGCGGGATATTCAGCACCTGTTTCACCGCCCTTTCGTTGAACCAGCCTATCCAGCAGCTGCCCAGCCCCAGCTCCTCAGCCTGGAGGACAAAGTGCTCGATGGCGATGCCGATGTCAATCAGGTAGTATCTGGTGCTGCGGAACATGCCGCCAATGCGGGCGATAAATTTACCCTTCTCCGAAATGACGGCCACGATGACCGGCGCCTTTTTACAGAAGGTGTTTATAGAATAGATACCGTTGAAGGCAACCTGGCTCAGCTTGTTCTTTAGCTGCTTATCATCTACCACGATGAACTTCCACGGCTGGGAGTTGCAGGCGGAGGGAGCGAGCCGGGCGGCCTCAAGGCAGGCCATTATCTTTTCCCGCTCCACCGGTTTGTCCAGAAAATCCCGAACGCTTCTTCTCTGTCGGATCAGGTCTAGCAGGGACATAGTTATGCCTGTATTCAGCTATTTTCGCCTTGCTTCCATATGCTACCGCCGGGCGGCAGGACAAACAGGGATTCACCACCGAGCTTGGCGGCGAGCGTTGCCCTCAGCTCGCTGATGGGGATTCGTATCTGGTTCAGGCTGTCGCGCTCCCGGATGGTAACCTGCTTGTCTTCCAGCGACTGGAAGTCAACGGTGATGCAGAAGGGGGTGCCAATCTCATCCTGACGCCGGTAGCGGCGGCCGATGCTCTGGGCATCGTCATACTGCACTGTCCAGCACTGGCGCAGGTCGGCATATAGCTCTTTGGCCAGTTCAGCCAGCTGTTCCCGCCGGCTCAGGGGCAGGACGGCTGCCTTGACCGGAGCCAGGTTGGGGTGGAGGCGGAGCACCACTCTCAGATCTCCTTCGGCAATGTCTTCATCGTAGGCATCGCACAGAAAAGCCAGCACCGAGCGGTCTACCCCGGCGGAGGGCTCAATAATATAGGGGAGGAAGTGTTCCCTGGTTTCCTCATCAAAGTATTCCAGGCTCTTACCGCTGGATTTGGTATGCTGCACCAGGTCAAAGTCACCCCGGTTGGCGATGCCTTCCAGCTCCGCCCAGCCCATGGGGAACTGGTAGTCGATGTCATAGCAGGCGCGGGCGTAGTGGGCCAGTTCTTCTTTGCCGTGCTCCCGCAGCCTGAGGTTTTCTTTTTTGATGCCCAGATTAACGTACCAGTTGCGCCGCTCCTCAAGCCAGTAGTTGAACCATTCTTCATCTGTTCCCGGCTTAACAAAGTACTCAATCTCCATCTGCTCAAACTCCCGGCTGCGGAAGATGAAGTTGCCGGTGGTGATTTCATTGCGGAAGGCTTTGCCGATCTGGGCGATGCCGAAGGGCAATCTTTTACGGGTGGTATTGAGCACATTCTGGAAGTTAACGAAGATACCCTGGGCAGTCTCGGGGCGGAGGTAAACCACGTTAGCTTCTTCCTCAAGCGGGCCCATAAAGGTCTTGAACATTAAATTAAAGAGGCGTGGCTCGGTCAATTCGCCCCCGCAGGTGGGGCAGTTTTTGTCCTTCAGGTCATCGGAGCGCCACCTCAGGTGGCAGTTCTTGCACTCAGCCAGCGGGTCGGTAAAGCTCTCAAGGTGGCCACTGGCGGCCCAGGTCTGGGGGTGCATCAGGATGCTGGCATCCAGACCGGCGATGTCATCGCGTTCCTGAACCACTGACCGCCACCAGGCATCTTTCACGTTCCGCTTCAGCTCCACACCCAGAGGACCGTAGTCCCAGCAGCTCTGCAGACCGCCGTAGATTTCACTGCTGGGAAAGATGAAACCACGCCGCTGACTAAGGGAGACAATCTTCTCCATACTGACCTTGCCCGGTTCAGCCACGGTTATTTCTCCTTACTGGTGACGTTATCTGGTAGCATTGTAGCCAAAAACAGCCCGCATTGCAAAGGCGGGACGGGTAGCCGCGATAATATTATATTTAATAAAAGGTGGGGACTTAATCCCCACCTGGGCGATACTTTTAGCCGGGCACTAAGAGGGGCTATTTCGGGTTCTGCTGGCTTTCTTCCTCGCCGAAGGATTTCAGGAATACTTCGGGGACTTCGGGAAGCTGGGTGCTTATCCAGGACTTGAGGCAGCTGAAGGAGCAGAAGTAATGGTGGGTAACTGCCCCCGGGCCTTCCCACTGGGTCACCGTGAACCAGCCCCGCAGTACCTCACAGGGTGGCTCGCCGGGAGAGCACTCCACCCTGGCCTGGCAGGAATGGCAGGAAAGCTGTCTCTTCTGTTTGTCCACTTTTAGCCCACCCTATAGAGAGCAGGTGCTACAGCTATCGGCGGCGCAGGTGCCGCAGGCACTGGCGCCGGCTGAGGTCTCATCTGAGCTTCGGCAGAATTTAGACGGCACCCTGGGCGCAGGACCGCCGCACTTCGGGCATACCCCGCTCTCTTCAGCCTTACTCATCGGTTGGAGCAGCTCAAATTTGTGCTCACAATCTAAGCAGAAATATTCGTATATTGGCATTGTCTCTCTAATTAGACCGCGATTACTTCTTTAACCTCGGGTATTTGCTCTTTCAGGATACGGGCAATACCCTGCTGCAGGGTTATGGTTGACATGGGGCAACCCATGCAGGCACCCTGCAATCTTACCTTGACCACCCCGTCATCGTCTACATCTACCAGCTCAACATCTCCCCCGTCTGCCTGCAGATGGGGCCTTATTTTATCAAGAATTGCTTCTACCTTTTCGCGCATGAATCAACTCCTTTGAGCATTATGTTTTCTGAACCAATGCGGTGGCATTATTCAATGTGGCTACTATTAAATTTTAACATTCTGATTCAGGGGCTGTCAAACCTGCCGCCGGCTCAGTCCTGCCTGCCGATGGCCAGCATCCTGTCCACGGCTGCCTTCGCCCTGAGGCGAGTCGCCTCGGGGACCTTGATTTCGGGGGACAACTCTTCCAGGGACCAGAGCACCTTTTCCAGGTTAATCAGCTTCATATGCGGGCAGATTACCTGCTCCGAGATGGGGATGAATAGCTTGGTCGGGGTTTCCTTTTTGAGCCGGTAGATTATACCCACCTCGGTGCCCACGATTATCTCTTTAGCCTCGGTCTCACCGGCAAACCGGCACATCCCGCTGGTGCTCAAGACCTCATCGGCGAGGGCAATCACCGCTGGCGTGCATTCGGGGTGAACCATCACCTTGGCGCAGGGGTATGCCTGTTTTAGCCGGATGATATCTTCCGGCTGTATCCGGGCGTGGGGGGGGCAGAAGCCGGGCCAGAGGATTATCTTCTGGCTGGTCTTGGTGGAGATATAGTGCCCTAAATACTGGTCGGGCACGAAGAGAATCTCTTTAGCCGGCAGACTTTCCACTACTTTTATCGCGTTAGCTGAGGTGCAGCAGACATCTGATTCGGCTTTTACCTCGGCTGACGAGTTAATATAGCAGACTACCGGCACACCGGGGAGCTCTCTCTTTTTCTCCCTCAGCTGTTCGGCGGTAATCATGTCTGCCATCGGGCAGCCAGCATTGATATCGGGGAGCAGGACGGTCTTATCCGGGCAGAGGATAGAAGCCGTCTCCGCCATGAAGTGAACCCCGCAGAATACAATCACCCTGGCATCGGTCTGGGCGGCATTCTGACTTAAGCCCAGCGAATCGCCGATGAAGTCGGCGATGTCCTGAAGCTCACCCAGCTGATAGTTATGGACGAGGATAACCGCGTTCTTTTCTTTCTTTAGCCTCAGAATCCGGTCGCCTAATTCGGCGGTTCTATTAGCCATCGGTGGCTACTCTCTGCTCGTTGGCGTAAATATTCATCCTCTGTCCGCGGACAAAGCCGATTAGAGTTACCCCCAAATCATGAGCCAGTTTCACCCCCAGGTTGGTCGGGGCCGATTTAGAGATAAGTATGGGCACCCCCCGCTTGGCTATCTTGAGCAGTATCTCGGAGGAGATTCTACCGCTGGTGATTATGATGCGGTCACGGGTGGGTATATCTTTCAGTATGCACTCGCCGAAGATTTTATCGATGGCATTATGCCGGCCGATATCCTCTTTGAAGAGGATGATGTTTTGGCTATCGGCCAGGGCGGCGCTATGGACACCGCCGGTAGCCTGAAAAACCTGGGAGCGCTGCTGGAATTCTTTTACCATCGTGAAAACTTTAGCCGCCGGCAGGCTGATATTGGATTCTATCTTCAGCTCTTGCTGGGCGGTCGGGCTGTAAAAAGAAGTCCCCCGGCCACAGCCCGAGGTTATCAGGCGTTTGAGCATAAGCTCACCGGAAAAGCCCTTCTTGGTGGCCACGTGTACCGCACCAACCTGGTCGTTAACGGTTATCTGCTTGATTTCATCCTGGCTCTTAATCAGCCCTTCCGATGCCAGAAAGCCAATGGCCAAATAGTCCAGGTCTTGGGGTGAGCAGAGCAGGGTGACTAATTCCTGGTTGTTGAGGACGATAGTAAGCGGGAATTCCCGGACCACGGTGTCTTCACTCTGGCTTTTGCCTTCTTCCGTAATCCGCACTATGGGAAAGGATTCTATTTCCTTCTCCACTGGCTTAACCCTTCTTTACCTTGATGCTGTCTCCCGCCGTAACCAGGCCACCGTGAATCACCCGGGCAAACACCCCTTCTTCGGGCATAATGCAACTTCCGGTCAGGTTATAGATGGCACATCGGTGGTGGCACTCTTTACCCAGCTGGCTGGTCTCCAAGATAATTTCTTTGCCTACCGAGAGGCGGGTACCTACCGGTAGCGAGACTATATCTATGCCCTCGGTGGTCAGGTTTTCGGCAAAGTCTCCCGGGCCCACGTCCAGACCGAGCCCCCGCATCTTAGCGATGCTTTCCCTGGCCAGCAAGCTCACCTGGCGGTGAGTTTTGTTGTCGGCATGGGCATCACCGATAAGCCCGTAGTTCTCCCTGAGGGTACCGCTGGCGACGGCTTTCTTCTTGGTCCCCTTCTTCTTGCTGGTGCAGACTGCGATTATACTGGCCATCAGCTTAAATAAAAATGGCGACCCCGGTGGGATTTGAACCCACGATCTCCACCGTGACAGGGTGGCATGTTAGTCCACTACACCACGGGGCCAGCCTGATTAAGCCAGGGTTTCAGACATTAAACCCTTAGCTAGTTCAAGTCTATCAAGAGCTGATATTATGTGTCAAGCTGGGTGATAATGGGCAAATGGTGTGTTGTGTGCACGCTTGTGGTATGATATACTACGATGATGTAATTTTTAGGGGAGCAGATGGTAACTAAAGGTAAATCTAAGCCGGTAGCCAAGACAAAAGACGAGCCATTTCGTGACTATGAGCTGATATTTATTATCAGCCCCGAGGTTGAGGAAGACAAAATGGAGGCGGCCATTGATAATGTAACCCAGTTTATTACCGGCAAAGGCGGTACTATCTCTGAAGTGGAGCAGTGGGGCAAAAGAAAGCTAGCCTTTTCTATAAAGCGTTTTATGGAGGGTAATTATGTATTAGCTCGGTTCAAAATGAAGCCTGCACTGACCAAGGAGCTTGAAGCCAATCTGCAGATTTCGGAGGCAGTGCTGCGGCATCTATTGGTAAAATTGGAGGATTAACAGAAAGCTTATTCCCCACCTACCGGGGGGAGAAGGAGTTTTGGGGAAATGGCAAGCTTAAATAAGGTAATGATTATTGGTAATCTGGGCAGTGAGCCTGAAATGCGTTTTACCCCCAACGGGAATCCGGTAACCTCATTTCGGGTGGCTACTAACCGGGTCTATACTACTCCCGAAGGCGAGCGACGGCAGGAGACGGAGTGGTTCGGCGTGGTTGCCTGGAATAAACTGGCGGAACAGTGCAATCAATTTCTGACCAAAGGCAGACTGGTCTATGCTGAGGGTAGATTGCATACCCGCGTATGGGAAGATCAAGATGGGCAGAAACATTCCCGCCCGGAGGTAGTCGCCAACCGGGTGGTATTTTTAGATAGGCAGGCATTAGCCCCTTTTCCTGAGGAGAAGATAGAGGAGAAGATAGAGGAGAAGACAGAGGAAACGGGAACTGAAGAGTTGGAACCGGAGGATATTCCGTTTGAGCAGAGCTAGAAGTAGGAGATGTATTGTTAATGGAACGTAAAAGACCGACCAGATTTAAGCCGAGATATGTACCCAGGCGTAAGGTTTGCCCTTTCTGTGCTGATAAGAGGGAAACGATAGACTACAAATCCCCGTCTAAATTGCTTCGCTATACATCAAATAGAGCCAAGATTGAGCCACGCCGTAAAATCGGTACCTGTGCCAAACATCAGCATGCCCTGGCACTGGCCATAAAGAGGGCGCGCTACCTGGCGCTGCTGCCCTACGTGCCATCTCATGTCCAGAGGACCGCCGCCGTTGGTGTAAGCAATTAATTCTGGTTGTGGCTTCATCGTTTGTTTCCTTCGTTGAAAACGTTGAAAAATAATTTAGGGAGTTATCGTGCCGAAGAGGACTTATCAACCAAAGAGAATTCCCCGAAAGCGGGAGCATGGCTTTCGGGCCAGAATGAAGACCCGGGGTGGCCGAGCTGTTTTAAAGGCGAGGCGACTCAAGGGGCGTGAGAAATTAACGATATAGTATCGCGCCTTTTATGATAAATTGGCTGGGGTAGGTTCAATGAGGGGGGAAAGATATCTTACCAAGCCGAAACAATATGAACTGGTCTATGACAGAGGTAGCTCATGGGCGAACAGTTTGCTGGTAATGAAGGCTTTGCCTAATGGGCTTGCCTTATCACGATATGGCTTTTCGGTCAGTAAGCGGGTTGGCAAGGCGGTAATCAGGAATCGGGTGAAGCGGCGTCTTCGTGAAATTCTGCGGCTGATGCCCCTGTTACCCGGCTGGGATATCATGTTTATCGTTCGCCCCCCGGCGGCCGTTGCCGGCTACGCTGAGCTTAAAGGAGCAGTTGCGGACTTATTGTCTAAAGCGCGACTATTAAATAGGGAACATGAAGAGGTTTGCCTTAAAGCTTATTAGACTCTATCAATTGACTATATCTCAGGTTACGCCACCGTCCTGTCGTTTTACCCCGACCTGCTCTCAGTATACCTATGAAGCCATTGCCAAACATGGTCTTTTTAAGGGGGTATATTTGGGAGCCAGGCGGCTGGCTCGTTGTCATCCCCTGCACAGTGGTGGTTACGACCCGGTACCCTGAGATTGAAATTAGTGGAGATAAGTGGATGAAAGTTGAGAGACTGGTAAAGACCAGGATATGGCTGCTGCTGGTTGGGCTCATTTTGATTGGCCTAGCTGCTTCGGGGTGTACCACCCTCGGTACTCAGCCCAAGGGCTGGGCGGGGGGAGAGGTCACTGACGGCAGGCTATTTTTCGGTTCGGGGAAGGGGGAGGTTATCGCCCTGGATGCCAGCGATGGCAGCCGTGTCTGGGAGGCAGCCCTGGAATCCGAAAAATCAGAAGGTGGCTTCGGCTGTACCCCGGTTTCGGCAACGGTGGTTATCTACGGCACCCCGGTCGTAGCCGGAGATTCGGTCTATGTGGGTGCTTATAATGGCATCGTTTACGCCGTTAATGCCAGCACCGGGGAAGCCAGGAAGTTCTATCCCGAAGAGGGTGAACTTGAGGCGGTAATTGGGGGGCTGTTGGCAGGTTCGGGTAAGCTCTATTTCGGTTCGGTTGACGGGGCAGTTTATGCTCTGGATGTTACTACTCGCGACACGGTATGGCGATTTCCCACCGGAGGTAAAATCTGGTCAACCCCGGTTATTGATGGCGACACCCTGTATGTCGGTTCCTTTGATAAGAAGCTTTATGCCCTGAATGCTGACGATGGCAGCAAACGCTGGGAGCCGTTTGCCACTGAGGGGGCAATCGTGGCGGCGCCGGCGGTCTATAATAACAGTATTTATTTTGGCTCTCTGGACCGGCATGTCTATGCGCTGGATGCCGCTACCGGCGCTCTGAAGTGGCGGTTCCCGGCGGAGAAGTGGTTCTGGACTAAAATAGTGGCTTTCAATAATCTAATCTATGCCCCCTGCCTTGATGGCAAGGTCTATGTGCTGAATGCGGAGACCGGGGCCAAAGTAACCGAATTTGACCTGGGCAGCCCGGTTTCCTCATCACCGGTTCTGGTGGAAAACCTGGTTATCGTGGCCACTGAAGAGGGCAGGGTATACAGCCTTGATACCACCAATCAAAAGCAGAGACTGCTGGCTAATGTTGCGGAACTGGCTGATGAGGCGCTGCTCATTCGCTCGCCCCTTTTTGCCAGTGAGGGGATTGTCTTTGTTCATGCCCAGACTGAGAAGCATGGCAGTTTACTCTATGCCTTGGACGCCGTAACCGGTATCGACCTGTGGCGATATCCAGTAAGCAGTAAGTGAGGTAGTTTTAGTTGATCGGACAACTTTGGGATCTTATCGCGCTTCAGCCAGTAATGAATGTGCTCATTGTGCTGACCGACTATATGATGAGCAGCTTTGGGCTGGCTATTGTGGCGCTGACCATTGTGGTTAACCTGGCGATGTATCCCCTGACCATGAAGCAGATTCATTCCACCCAGGCGTTACAGTCCCTGCAACCCAAGCTGCTTGAGATTCAGAAAAAATACGCCAAGGACAAGCAAAAGCTGGGTCAGGAGCAGATGAGGGTGTACCGGGAGTCAGGGGTCAATCCGGCCGGTTGTCTGGTGCCCATGCTAGTCCAGATGCCCATCTGGATCGCCCTTTACCAGTCAATCATCCGGGTTTTAGCCTGGACTCCTGAGGACTTCCTGGGGCTGTCTCAGTTTCTCTATTCCTGGCCGGTTGTCTATTCAGCACTGCCCCTGGCCGAGAAGTTCCTCTGGTTTAATCTGGCTGTGCCTGACACCTACCTGGCGGTTATGGTGGGGGCCACGATGTGGTTACAGCAGAAGATGTCCATGCCGGTGGCGTCTGACCCGAAGCAGAAGACACAGGGGCAGATGATGCTGTGGACGATGCCCCTGATGTTCTTTGTGCTCTGTTTATCCTTCCCCAGCGGGCTGGCACTCTTCTGGGTGACTTCAAGCGTAATCAGAATTATGATGCAGTACTTTGTCTCCGGCTGGGGAGGGTTGGTAATATCCAAGCCAGATATTAAGATTAGGAGACCCAGCAAGAAGAAGGCGGCTTTGCCGGAGGTAGCCACGGAAGCTGATATTGTGGAGCCACGCTCCGAAGCTGAGAAAGGATCGGAATATGGAGGAGAGTCTGGAGGTAAGCGCCAAGAACGTGGAGGAGGCTATTCAGCTCGCCTTAGAGCAATTAGGCGTCAGTCGGGAAGAGGTAAAGATCAACATCGTAAAGGAAGGTAAATCGGGGCTCTTAGGACTGGGTGCTGAGGAAGCCACCGTCAGGGTGAGCCTGTTGAAAGCGGAAGATAAGGGCATTCTGGACACCGCCCGGAGCGTGGTGGAGACAATTCTGGCCTGCTTAGAGGTGGAGGCTTCGGTAGTACCCCAGCCGTCACCTCTGGCTGAGGGTGGCGATGAAGCGATGGCACCCATTGTCTTTGATATAAAGGGTGACGACCTGGGTATTTTAATCGGGCGTCAAGGGCAGACGCTGGCCTGTCTGCAGTATATTGTCCGGCTTATTGTGGCAAATCAGACCAAGAGTTGGCTACCCATAACGATTGATGTTGAAGAGTATCGCCAGCGCCGGGATAAATCCCTGCAGGCTATGGCGGAGCGTATTGCCGAGCAGGTAAAGACCAGAAAGGCGCCCTTTACCCTGAGACCGATGCCGGCTTATGAGAGGCGTATTATTCACCTCACTTTGGCGGACTACCCTGAGGTTACCACGGAGAGTATCGGTAGCGGTGAGGCGCGGCGGGTGGTTATCTCGTCCAGAGAACATTAGGCCTTTAGCGGTGGTCCCGGGGTTAAAAGTTTATTATAGAAGAGGTTTGCGTCATGTTTTCTCCGGTGGGAAGCAGGGTTAACCTCCCCCAAATGGAAGAGAAAATACTCAAGCTGTGGCGGGACAGAAATATCTTTGAGCGCAGTGTGGCGGCCCGCCAGGGCGGCAAACGCTTTGTGCTCTTTGAAGGTCCCCCCACCGCCAATGGCAGCCCCGGCATCCATCATGTTCTATCACGCATCTTCAAGGATATTATCCCCCGCTATAAGGCGATGAAGGGCTATTATACCCCGCGTATTGCCGGCTGGGATACCCACGGCCTGCCGGTAGAGCTGGAGGTAGAAAAAGAACTCGGCTTTTCTTCTAAGACTCAGATTGAAGAGTACGGGATTGCCGAGTTTAATACCCGCTGCCGGGAGAGCGTCTTTCGCTATCTCAAAGAATGGGAGGCGCTGACCGAGCGCATCGCCTACTGGTGTGACCTGGAGCACCCCTACATCACCATGCAGAATGACTACATTGAGACCTGCTGGTGGGCGATAAAGCAGATGTGGGCTAAAGGCCTCATTTATCAGGGCTATAAAACGGCGGCCCATTGCCCCCGCTGTGGCACTTCGCTCAGCTCCCATGAAGTTGCCCTCGGCTACGAGGAGAATACCGAAGACCCATCGGTTTACATAAAGTTCAAGCTTGCCCCCTCATCTCTGGTCGGCTCTGAGCTGAAGAAACGATTAGCAAAGCTCGTCTCAAAGAAGCCGGCCTATTTCGTGGCCTGGACGACAACGCCGTGGACACTGCCGGGCAATACCGCCCTGGCGGTGGCCGATGACGCCGAGTACTCGGTTGTAGAATTAGCCGATGAATACTTAATTATGGCTGATGTCCTGCTGACTGCGCTTGGACTGGCTGACTATCCGGTGGTGGAGAGGGCGGAGGGCAGAGATCTGGTGGGTATTGAGTATGAACCACTGTATAATCCCCATCAATTTGATACCGAAAGAATGCGTTTCAAGACGACGGGCAGCTCCGAGCTGGAGTTGCAGCCACCGAAGCCGGACCTGACCTATCGGGTCATTGTTACTGACTTTGTCTCGCTGGAGGATGGCACCGGTATCGTTCATATGGCGCCTGCCTTTGGTGAGGTCGATTTTGAAGCCGGCATGGAGCATGGCATTGACTTCGTGCAGCCGGTGGACTTGCAGGGAAACATGACCGGGAGCTATTCTTTTGCCGGGCGGTTTGTGAAAGAGGCTGACCCGCTGGTTATAGATGACCTGAACTCAAGAGGGCTGCTCTTCCGTAGCGAGAAGATTCGTCATACCTATCCCTTCTGCTGGCGCTGCGAGACGCCGTTGCTCTATTACGTTAAGAAGACCTGGTATATCCGCACCACGGCGGTAAAAGATGGCTTAATCGGCGGCAATGACGAAGTAAACTGGTATCCGGACCATATTAAACACGGCCGTTTCGGTGACTGGCTGGAGAACAATGTTGACTGGGCATTCTCCCGTGAGCGCTACTGGGGAACACCGCTACCGATATGGTGCTGTGAATCCTGCTCTAATTTTGATTGTGTCGGCAGTGTGGCCGAGCTGAAAAGCAAGCCGGGGTTTGCCGGCTTGAAAGAGCCTCTGGACTTGCATCGTCCCTATGTTGACGGGCTGACCTATGATTGTGCTCAGTGCGGGGCCCAGATGAAGCGGGTGCCCGAGGTGATTGACTGCTGGTTTGATTCCGGGGCGATGCCGGTAGCCCAGTGGCACTACCCCTTTGAAAACGATACCCTGCTTGAGGACGGGCGCTTCCCGGCTGATTATATCAGCGAGGCGGTGGACCAGACCCGCGGCTGGTTTTACAGCCTGCATGCCATCTCTACTCTGCTCTTTAACCGCCCCTGTTTTGAGAATGTCATCTGTCTGGGGCACATTCTTGATGCCAAGGGAGAGAAGATGAGCAAGGCCAAGGGGAATGTGGTTGAGCCGTGGGCGGTAATCAATAAATACGGCGCCGATGCCCTGCGCTGGTATTTCTTTACCGCCTCACCGCCGGGCAATGTGCGCCGTTTTGACGAGAAGATGGTGGCTGAGGTGACCCGTCACTTCCTGCTCACCCTGTGGAATGTCTATTCCTTCTTTGTCACCTACGCCAATATTGATAAGTTCACTCCGGCCCAGGGCGGAGAGCCGGAATATTCGGAGCTGGACCGCTGGATTATCGCTGAGCTCAATCAGCTTATCGCTGATGTTGATAAAGCGATGGACGGCTACCAGCCGACGGAGGCGGGGCGGAAGATAGAGGATTTTGTTGACGACCTGTCCAACTGGTATGTGCGCCGCAGCCGGCGGCGGTTCTGGAAGAGCGAGAGCGATGCCGATAAACTGGCGGCCTATAATACTCTCTACCAGTGCCTGGTAACCGTAGCCAAGCTGCTGGCCCCGTTTACCCCCTTCGTTGCCGATGAGATATATCGAAATCTGGTCGGCTCGGCTTTCCCTGATGCTCCCGAGAGCGTGCACCTGACCGACTTTCCGGTAGCTGATGAGAGCAAAATTGACAAGCACCTGATGGCTGACACCCGCCTGGTGATGAGAATAGCCAGCCTGGGCAGGGCCGCCCGGAGCCAGGCCGGTATCAAGATACGCCAGCCTCTGGCCGGGGTTACGGTCAAAGTCAGCTCCAGCCGGGAAAGGGAAAGCTTGAAGCGTTTGGAGCCTCAATTACTTGAGGAGCTTAATGTAAAGGGTTTAAACGTGGCTGCGGAGGTGGTTACCAACGAGGTCAGGTCGCATATGCCTGATTTCGTAGTTGCTACCGAGGGAGCCTATACCGTAGCCATAGAGGTAAAGCTTTCTCCCCAGCTTGAGGCCGAGGGTATGGCGCGGGAGATTGTGCACCGCTTGCAGACAATGCGCCGCTCGGCGGGGTTTGATATCGCTGACCATATCATCACCTGTTATCAGGGTGATGATTATATCAGAGGCGTAATGGCCGATTTTGCTGACTACATCAAGCAGGAAACGCTGTCCAGAGAGCTTACTGAAGATACCCCGGAAGAGGGCGCCTTTACCGAGAAGTATGAGCTAAGCGGTCATGAGGTACTGCTGGGAGTAAAAAAGCTGGCTTAGGGGGGTGGGGTCTCGGCCAGGGTGGCGGTGGTGGTATACTTCTCATTTCCCCGCCAGAAGGCTAGGTCCACTGTCTGTCCAATTTGACTGTCGTGAATCGCATTTATCAGGTCGTCAGCAGTTGCGATTTCGGTCTCACCCCAGCTGACAATAATATCACCCGCCTTGATTCCGGCCTTATCGGCGGGGCTGTCAAGGGCAACCTGGGTGACAAATACCCCTTGCGCCACGGCCAGTTCATATCGGGCTACCAGCCATTCGTTCACGGTGCCCACTACCACCCCGAGCCAGGGGCGAACCACATAGCCCTTCTGGATCAGTTCCTCAATAATCGGTCGGGCGGTGTTGCTGCTGATGGCATAGCCCAGACCTTCCACGCCGACGGCGGCCCATTTGGCGCTGGTGATGCCGATGACCTCCCCGGCCATATTGACCAGCGGACCGCCGCTGTTGCCCGGATTGATGGCGGCGCTGGTTTCAATGAGGTCGTGCATTGTCTGTCCGACGGCTACCGGGACGGATACTCCCAGACGGCTGATGATGCCCTCTTTGGCGCTTATTCCCATCCCCAGGGCGTTGCCGATAGTCAGCGCCCATTCACCAATATTTAATTGGGAGGAATCACCGATAGTGAGTGGGGGCAGGTCGGTGTTCTCCACCTTAAGTACCGCTATGTCAGAGAAGGCATCAGCACCGACGACACCGGCGGAGAGGGCGCTCCCGTCAGACAGGGTTACCGTGATACTTCTTGCCCCGGCGATTACGTGGTTGTTGGTCACAATATGTCCGTTTTCATCAATAATCCAACCCGAACCTGAGCCCTGCTCGGTAGAGGGCCGGTTGAAGATATCATAGGTCACCACCTCGGTATTGATGGCCACTACCGAAGGCTTCACTTTAGCCACTACCAAGGTGAAATCGGGTAGCGGTAGGTGCTCGCTGGGTTGGGGCGGTAGCGTCCACTCGGGGGTGGTCGGCGCCGATATGTCGGGGGGTGGCGGGCTGGGTGCTGGCGATGGCGCTGGCTCCTGCACATAGACACAGCCGCCGCCCAGGCTGAGGGACAGGACTAAAATAAAGCTGAGTAATAAATAGATTAGCTTTGGCTTCTTTGGCATCGATAATATTATAGCACACGACTACCGCGGGCTAAAACTTATTAGCGCCCATAAACAGGGCGAAGCGGGCTGGAATAACCACCCCCTCCCCTTAAGTTATGGGGAGGGGGTGGTTGGGGTATTTAGCTATTCCTTTACCTCGGGCAGTTGGGCCAATGCTTCTTTTACTTTTGCTTCGGGATAATCGTAGTCCTGAAGCTTACCTGACAGGTAGGCTTCATAGGCAGACAGGTCGAAATGGCCATGCCCGCTGTGAGCAATCAGAATGGTCTTGCTCTCACCGCTTTCTTTACAGCGCAGGGCTTCATCAATGGCTACCCTGAGGTTATGACAGGGTTCAGGGGCGGTAATGATGCCCTCGGTGCGGGCAAAAGTAACCCCTGCCTCAAAGGTAGCTAACTGCGGGACTGCCTGGGCTTCAATCAGCCCCAGCTTGTACAGGTGGCAGATGATGGGTGCCATGCCGTGATAGCGCAGTCCGCCGGCGTGGACGGGTGGTGGGATAAAACCATGGCCCAGCGTGTACATCTTGACTATCGGGGCAAGCCCGGCGATATCGCCGAAGTCCCAGGCATAGGGCCCCTTGGTCAGAGTGGGGCAGGCTTGGGGTTCAACGCAGATAATGCGCATGTCCGGCTTCTTCCCGCTGAACTTGTCCCTGATCCAGGGCAGGAACTGACCGGCAAAATTTGAGCCGCCGCCGACACAGCCGATGATAATATCGGGATAGGCACCGGCCATCTCCATCTGCTTCCGGGTTTCCTCACCGATGATGGTCTGATGGAGCAGGACATGGTTGACGACACTGCCGATGGAATACTTGGTGTCATCATGAGCGAAGGCATCCTCACAGGCTTCGCTGATGGCGATGGCGAGGCTGCCCGGGTGCTCCGGATTTTCGGCCAGATAGTGGCGCCCGACCTCGGTGTCCTGGCTGGGGCTGGGGACCACCTTGGCTCCCCAGGCCTCCATCAGGATGCGCCGGTAGGGCTTCTGATTGTAGCTTACCCTGACCATATAGACCTTGCATTCCAGGCCAAAGAACTGGGAGCCCATCGCCAGGGCACTGCCCCATTGCCCGGCACCGGTCTCGGTAGCCAGGCGCTTGACCCCTTCTTTCTTATTGTAGTAGGCCTGGGCAAGGGCGGTATTGGGTTTGTGGCTGCCGGCCTGGCTGGTGCCCTCGTATTTGTAGAAAATCTTGGCCGGCGTATCCAGATACTTCTCCAGGCGGTACGCCCGGTGCAAAACGGTCGGCCGGTAGGTGCGGTAAGCCTCTTGCACCTCATCCGGAATCTCAATGTAGCGCTCCGTGCTGAACTCCTGCCGGTTTATGGCATCGGGGAAGAGGGGAGGGGGCAGAGGCATATCCAGCGGCAAGACCTCTTTGGTGCCCGGATGGCGCATTGGTGGTAGTGGCTCAGGCAGGTCGGGCAGGACATTATACCAATGAGTTGGCATATCCTTTTGTTCCAGAAAAAACATTGCTCTTTCCATATTTCCTCCTTTTTATTATTTTTCAACTCAAAAGCTGGTTTTCCATTATGGCCCCCATCGGGGCCATCTCCGTGAGATGGTGAACATTTTTGCCCCCTTAATCAAAAAACCTTCTGCCCAAAGGGGCAGAAGGTTTACTTCCGCGGTGCCACCCTTTTTAGTCAGCCCCAGCCGTTCCGGCCGGGCGACTATCTCTTTAAGGTACGGAGATTAGCTACCTCGATACCCCGGGATGTGGTAACGCTTCCCTGGCGACAAAGCCTACTTGTCTTGCGACTTTCGGTTTGCGGCTCCCAAGTCCATTCCGCTTCCGCGTTAGCATCGGCTCACACCTTACCCGACTCTCTGCGCCTCGCTGGAAGCCTACTAGTCTTGTTCGCAGCCTTTGCAATATTTAATTACTGGTCAATTTAACATTATTTGTCCGGCTTGTCAAGGACTTATGGGTAGAACCAGTGTAGACTCGGGGTGTTGAGTTATTATATAATTACTCAGGGAGATTATAAGAGGGGTATTAATGTCGTTACCCAAAAGGGTGAATCCATCCCCAGTGACCTCGGCCGCTAAGCGTAAAGCCGAGGTTTTTTTGTCATCAGCGTCGCTAAAAGAGATGGAAGCTTTAGCCAGAAGAATAAGGCGCCATATTGTTACCATGATCGGGAAGGCGGGCAGCGGTCACCCCGGCGGCTCGCTGTCGGCGGTGGAGATTGTCAGCAGCCTTTACTTCAGGGTGTTAAAGCATAAGCCCCAGGACCCGCAGTGGGCTGACCGGGATAGATTTATCCTGAGCAAGGGGCATGCCGCACCGCTTCTCTATACGGTGCTGGCTGAGTGCGGCTATTTCCCGGTAGCCGAGCTAGCCACACTGAGGCAGCTGGACAGCCGTCTTCAGGGGCACACCGACCGGAACCTTACCCCCGGAGTGGAGATGTCCGCCGGCGCCCTGGGGCAGGGGCTTTCTTTTGCTGTCGGCGTCGCCCTGGCCGGGCGCCTTAACGCGCAGTCATACCGGGTTTATGTCCTGCTCGGTGACGGGGAGTGTAACGAGGGGCAGATATGGGAGGCGGCGATGGCGGCGGCTCACTTCAAGGTGGATAACCTGACCGCTATCGTTGACCGGAACCGGCTGCAGCTGGACGGCTGGTGCTGTGATGTGATGAACTCAGAGCCCTTTGCCCAGAAGTGGCGGGCTTTTGGCTGGCAGGTCATCGAGGTCGATGGCCACGATTTCACCCAGCTTGGCCGCGCCTTTACCCGGGCAAAGAAGGTGAAGGGAAAGCCCACGGTTATCATTGCCCATACCGTCAAGGGCAAGGGGGTCAGCTTTATGGAGAACAACCCCGATTTTCACGGCAAAGCCCCCAGCGCTGAAGAGGTAGAGATAGCCTTAAAGGAGCTGGCGTAGCCATGGCAGGAGCAGTTTCCCTCCGGGATGCCTATGGTAAGACCCTGGTTGAGCTGGGCAGGGAGAATCCAGATATCGTTATGCTGGATGCCGATTTATGTCGCTCAACCATGACCCAGTTTTTTGCCGGTGAGTTCCCGGAGCGCTCCTTTGACTGCGGCATTGCCGAGCAGAACATGATCGGTATTGCCGCCGGTCTGGCGGCTTCAGGCAAAATCCCCTTTGCCAGCACCTTCGCCGTTTTTGTCCCCGGGCGCTGTTATGACCAGATTCGCATGTCAATCGCCCAGCCCAAACTCAATGTCAAGCTGGTCACCACCCATGGTGGTATCACCGTGGGCGAGGATGGCACCTCGCACCAGTCAGTGGAGGACCTGGCGCTGATTACTTCCTTCCCCGGTTTTACCGTAATTGTCCCCGCCGATGCCATCGAAACCGTCCAGGCGGTGAGAGCCGCCGCGGCCAATTACGGACCTTTCTACATCCGGTTGCCCCGCCTCAAACTGCCCCTGGTCTATGACCGGAGCTATCGCTTTGAACTGGGCAGGGCGGTAACCCTGAGGCCGGGTGGTCAGGCAACTATCATCGCCATTGGGGTGATGGTCACCGCTGCCCTGGAGGCGGCGACTAATCTCAAGCGGGAGGGTATTGAATGCCGTGTGCTCAATATGCCCACCCTCAAGCCGATTGATGAGGCGGCTATTATAGCGGCGGCCGAGACCGGGGCGATTGTTACCGCTGAAGAGCACCTGGAGCATGGCGGGTTGGGCAGTGCCGTGGCGCGGGTAGTCGCCAGGCACCGTCCGGTGCCCATGGAGTTTGTGGCCATCAAAGATACCTATGCCAAATCAGGCAAAGCTGGCCAGCTTCTGGAGAGATACGGGCTTACCGCTAAAGACATCGAGCAGGCGGTCCGCACCGTGCTGAAAAAGAAGGCTGGCTAGGCGCTGCCTGCCCCGGAGACGCGGACTGGTAGCCTTCCCTTGACGTAATCAGTGATACCGACCAAACAGGGCAGGGCGATGCCGTAGCCAATAAGCACCCCGGGTACCCCCAGCCACCAGCCTATCAGTGGCAGTGGCATAAACAGCACACAACTGGTCAGAATTACATTTCGCTTGATAAGAAGAGTGGCTAACACCGGTCCGGCGACAATCAGCATCGGCTGGGTTATTAGGTTGAGCAGGACGCCAATGGTGGTGCTCTCCCCCCGACCCCCTCGGAAGCCAATGAAGATTGACCAGTTGTGGCCGATAACGGCGGCCACACCGGCAAACAGGGCGGTCATCAGAGGCAGGCTGGCTGTCTGGGCGAGGAGGATGGCCAGGAATCCCTTACCGGCATCAATAATGAATACGGCGGTTCCCGTCTTTGCCCCCAGATGGCGAAAGGCATTAGCCGCACCGACGTTCCGGTCACCGAGCTGAAGGATGTTCTTCCCCTGCAGACGCCCGGCAATATAGGCGGTGGGGATAGCGCCCAGAAAGTAACCCAGTAGTATTACTATCCAAGGCATTTTTATTTCGGCTATTATAGCATACTTTTTAAATAGGCAAGTGCCGTTTTAAATAAGGTTAGTTTGCAGAAGCTCGAAACCAGTATTTTTATCTAAAACACGAGCCGCGTTTGTCCCCACTATTTCACAAATAATTACTTCTCCAACTATCCAGGTATTCACACCAGGTTGAAGGCAACCTGTTGTCGTTTTCCCAGACCGTCCAAGTGCAGCATGTATATGTAGTACAGGCTTACCTTTCTCATTAGGTGCGATTATGCCGACACCAACTACCTCATGTGCTCCATCCAGAGTTACTAGCATAGGCTCAGGTGGCATTTCATCTGAATACCGTGGGCCAACTACCACCTGACCTTTCCTAACGCCCCCAACCATAAGAACGTATCCTACCGAAATCTTCTTCTCCTCAGCAAAACTCTCTATACAGGTTGGGATAACGTCATTGTCTTCAAGCCGAATCACAAATATCCGACCAAGTTGCCCTTCACATGCTTTCATTGGAACCCTCCATAAAAATAGACGGTTTACTACAATAAATACGTAAACGACTGTGGTGCCAGGGGTGGGACTCGAACCCACAAGGACTAAGTCCGGACTATATAAGTCTCCCCCAGTAACGTTTAATCCTCCAATACAATAAAGATAAGAACAATATTACTGAGGGCATCCATGCCCATGCACCGATTATTAGAAGAAGAACAAGAAAAAGTAAAAAGGCTAAGATGATATCTACAGCTATATCCTGTGGCTTGTGCCCTCTATCACTTACCGCTTTAATGCCGTACCTGCGCCAGCAATCTAGTAATAGACCATATTGGTCAATACCTTTT
>DATKYY010000030.1:0-9789 GCA_035528295.1 Dehalococcoidales bacterium
TAGATGTCCAGCGGGCGTCTGGCGGTAATGCGGGGGTCAAGCTGGCGCACCGAGCCCGCCGCCGCATTTCTGGGATTGGCAAAGAGGGGCTGACCTTCGGCGGCCCTTTCCTGATTTAGCTTGTGAAAGCCGGCTCTGGGCAGAAAGACCTCCCCCCGCACCTCAAATCGGGGCGGGGCTTCTCTGGATACGGATAGTGGTATGCTGCGGATGGTCCTCAGGTTCTGGGTGACATCCTCACCGCGAAAGCCGTCACCGCGGGTGGCGACGGTGGTCAGCCGGCGGTCAACATAGGTCAGGGCTACCGCCAGCCCGTCTATCTTATGCTCACAGACCAGGTCAAACTGGGCTCTGCCCAGTAGCCTGGCGGTGCGGTTATACCAGCTAATTAGCTCATCTTTATCAAAAGCATTGCCTAGAGAGAGCAGCGGCTGGGGATGCTCAACAATGCCAAAGGCTTCCACCGGGGCGGCGCCCACCCGCTGCGTCGGTGAGTCTGGAGTCAGGAGCTGGGGGTGCTTCGCTTCCAGCTCCTTGAGCTCCCTCATTAGGTCGTCATATTCGAAATCGCTGATCTCAGGGCTGTCCAGCACATAGTAGAGATAGTTGTGGCGGTTAATCTCAGCCCTTAGATTCTCAACTCTTGGCTTTACCCGGTTTAAGTCTTCCATATGGCAACAGTGTTAAGCGGGTTGCTTAAAGTATAGCACAGCCTCAGGCTAGGCAAAAGCAGGGCGTTTATGATAAATTCAATCTTAAGCAGACTATCTTTGATAAATAAAGATAAACGGGGGTCAGGCCGATGAAGAGACTCAAAGAAATTTTTCTGGTAGTGGGGATAGTGGGGATAGTATGCCTCTGCGGCTATATTGTTTACCAGATAGCCCATGCCACCGGGGAGGCGGTGGGCTATGAGAGTGGCTATGTGGTGGGGGAGGGGGCGGGCTACAGTGTCGGTAAGCAGGACGGCTATCAGCAGGGCTATACGGTGGGCGAGAAGGCTGGTTATGATACTGGCTATGACAAAGGCAAAGATGTGGGCAATGCCGAAGGCTATGATGAAGGCTATTCATCGGGGCAGACCGATGGCTATGACCAGGGCTATGAGATAGGCGTGGCCGATAGTCTGGGTCACGGCTATGACTTAAGAGACCCCACCTATAAAGAGGTGATTAGCTTTCTCAGGCAGGATAAGACAGACCGAAACGAGTATATTGAGGACACCTACGGGGTCTATGTCTGCAGCCACTTTGCCCGCGACGTGGGCAATAATGCTGAGGAGGCTGGCTTGCGCTCCGCCTTTATCGAGTTGCGTTATCTGGACAAGGGACACGCCATCGTCGCCTTTGATACCGTTGATGAGGGGCTGGTCTACTTTGAGCCGCGCACCGATGAGAGGGTAAGGCCGGTGGTGGGCAAGCGTTATTACGAGTGTATTGAGCCTGAGCCGGGTTACTACTATACCGAGCCTGATTTTGACGACACCATAAAGGATATTCTGGTTATCTGGTAAAAAACTTGTCTCTTTTGGGGGCAATACGGTAAACTGAGTAATTAACGGATTTCTCTTTATTTTTCAGGAAAGGGAACAAAAAGAGTGGCTGAGGTTCAACCATTTCGTGGCGTTCGTTATAACCAGCAACTGGTGCCAGACTTAGCCTCGGTTATCTGTCCCCCCTACGACATAATACCCCCCCAGATGGAGCAGGAGCTCTATCTCAGCAGTGACTATAACTTTATCCGCTTGGAAGCGACTCGGGAGTTACCCCAGGATATGGGTGAAGACAATAAATATACCCGTGCCGCGGCTACCCTGAAACAGTGGCTGGAACAGGGGGTGCTTCAGGTTGATGAAGTGCCCGCAATCTACCTTCACCATCACCATTTTACCCACCTGGGAAAAGAGTACCGGCGTCGGGGCATGCTGCTCAGGGTCAGGCTGGAGGAATGGGACAGCATGGTGGTCCGCCCTCATGAGGGCACACTGAGCAAACCCAAGGCTGACCGCATAAGTCTGCTGTGGGCGCTTCAAGCCAATACCAGCCCGATTTGGGCCCTGTTTCAGGATGAGCAGCAACGGGTGGCTCAGGTGCTAACGGAACAGGAGAAAAACGAGCCCGTTATTAATTGTGCCGGTCATAGCGGGGAAAAGCATGTTGTCTGGGCGGTCACCGACACTACCGCCATTAACCAGATATGCCAGAGTCTGGCCCCGCAACCCGTTTATATTGCCGATGGTCACCATCGTTATGAAAGTGCCCTTACCTATCGCCGGGAGAGGCTCACTCTGACAAAGGCTTCATCTGGAGATGAAGCCTTTAATTTTGTCCTGATGATGCTGGTTGATTTTGCTGACCCCGGCCTGGTTATCCTGCCACCGCACCGCCTGATTCGGGGTATTTCCAAATTAACTCTGGATGAGATGGTGGCCAGGTTGAGGTTGTTCTTTACGGTGGAAGAACTGCCCTTGAGCCCCGGTGTCTGGCAGCAGGTCGACCGGTTACTGGCTACCGAGGCAGACCAGCCCAAGGTGGTCCTTTTTGGTCTGTCTACCGAGAAACTTATGGTATTGAAGCTGCGTGACTTTGCCTCAGCCAGCCAGATGATGCCCTATTTTCATTCCGAGCTATACAAGCGGCTGGATGTGAGTGTGGTTGACCATATTATACTGGAGAAGGTGCTGGAACTCAGCAGCGAGCGGGAAGAGGTTACCCTCAGCTATAGCCATACCCGGCAGGCTGCGGTGGACAAAGTTTTAAGTGGCGAATACCAGCTGGCATTTCTGTTAAGCCCGGTCAGGGCGGAGACCATCAAAGCCATCGCTGATATTAGTGATAGGATGCCCCGCAAATCAACCTACTTTTACCCCAAAGCCCCGGCGGGACTGGTTTTCTATCAGCTGGGGTAGGTTTTCAGCTAAAGTTTTACCACTTTGACGCTATCGACATTCGGGATAGCCAGCATTTTCTTTTTTTGTGCCTCGGTCAGGGGTTCATCCAGGGCTAATACCATCAGGGCTTGTCCCCTCGGCTTGAGGCGGCTGACATGCATGGCGCTGATATTAATGTCGGCATCGCCGGTTACCTTGCCCACGGCACCAATAAGACCGGGACGGTCTAGATGGTCAGCGAACAGGAAGTAACCTCCGGTAGGCATAATGTCCATCCAGTAGTTATTGACCTGGACGATGTGCGGCTCACTGCGGATTACCGTTCCCGCTACGGTGGTAACCCCGGCGCTGGTAGTAGCCTCTACGGTCACCAGGCTAGCGTAGTTTTCGCAGATTGCCTCACTCTGTTCCACCACATTCAGACCGCGGCGGGAGGCTACCAGGTCGGCGTTGACCAGGGTAACCCTTTCCTCACTTACATTCTCCAGTAAGCCGCCCAGCACGGCTGCCTTCAAAATTTTGGTATCACACTCCGAAACCTCGCCATCATAGCTTATCTTGATGGTTTTCATCTGCCCCTCAGCCAGCTGGCTGACCAGCCTGCCTACCAGCGAGGCTACATTCATGAGGGGGGCCAGTACCGAGAGCATTTCGGGCGGG
Organism: Dehalococcoidales bacterium; assembly: GCA_035528295.1. Lineage (GTDB taxonomy): Bacteria > Chloroflexota > Dehalococcoidia > Dehalococcoidales > JAUYDJ01. The sequence continues at coordinate 3,551 of DATKYY010000030.1, forward strand.
ATAAAGGGAGCATTAACCGCATAGCGGGGTAGCTTGCCCTGGGCAACATCAATAATCTGTTCGGCAATATCAGTAGACGCCAGAACCTGAGCCTCGGCGGTGGAAGCACCCAGATGGGGGGTGACGATGATATTATCCACACCGAAGAGAGGGCTTTCGGTAGCCGGTTCCTTGGGGAAGACATCCACGGCGGCACCGGCTATCTTTTTCTCTCTGACGGCGTTAGCCAGCACCTCTTCATCAATCAGTGCCCCCCGGGCGGTATTGATGATGCGTGCCGTCGGTTTGATCAGCTCCAGTTCTTTGGCGCCGATTAGCCCCTTGGTTTGCGGTGTTAGGGGAAGGTGAAGCGAGATAAAGTCAGACTCTTTGAGCAGTTTCTCCATCGGGACCAGCTCTACCTGAAGCTTGCGGGCATACTCAGCGGAGACAAACGGGTCATTACCGATGAGCCTCATTTCCAGACCCCGGACACGTCGGGCCACTTCTGAGCCGACATTGCCCAGGCCAATCAGCCCCAGCGTCTTACCCCTTATCTCGGTGCCCATAAATTCGTTTCGCCGCCATTCCCCGCCTTTGAGCGAGGCGTTGGCCCGGGGAATGTTCCGGGCGAGGGCAAACATCAGGGCAATGGCGTGTTCTGCCGCCGAGACGGTGTTACCGGTAGGGGCATTGACGACAATGATACCCTGCTGGGTAGCCGCTTCAACATCAATGTTATCAATACCGACCCCGGCCCGGCCGATAATTTGCAGCTTCTTGCCGGCTTTGATGACCTCGGCGGTAACCTGCGTCTGACTGCGCACCGCCAGGGCATCATAATCACCGATTATGGGGATGAGTTCCTCCGGTTTGAGCCCGGTCTTAACATCCACCTCGGCATGCTCGCGCAGCCGTTTTACCGCTTCTTCAGAAAGGGGGTCACTAACTAATACCTTCATCTTTAACCTCCTGCAAAGCCGGCCTGGGGTAGTGCCGCTTTTAGCGCTGATATTACTCCGGCAATATCCTTTTCGTTAACCCAGCCAAGGTGGCCGATGCGGAATATCTTGCCGCTCAGGTCCTGCTGGCCACCGGACAGTACTACCTCGTGCTCCTCCCTTAGAATCTTAAGCAGTGCTTTGGTATCCAGTCCTGGGGGAGATGTTACCGAGGTGACGGTCTCGGAGGCATATCTTTCGTCAGCAAACAGGGATAATCCCAGTGATTTGATGCCATCTCGAGCCGCTTTAGCCACCCGGATGTGGCGGGCAAAGACGTTGGCCAGACCCTCTTTCAGTATCATGTCCAGGGCTACGTTGAGGGCGAAGACAATGGAAACCGCCGGTGTCCACGGTGTCTGCCCCTTTTCCAGGTAGCTCTTGGCTTTGCTGAAATCAAAGTAGAAGCGGGGCATCTTAGCCTCAGCGTGGGCTTGCCAGGCTTCTTTACTAACGCTGACCATAGTTAAGCCCGGGGGAACCATCCAGGCCTTCTGGGAGCCGGTGACGGTAACGTCGCAGTGCCACTTGTCTACCGGTAGGTCAATGGCGCCAAGGCCGCTGATGGCATCAACCAGCAGCAGCTTGTCAAACTCTTTGACCACGGGGCAGATTGCCGCCAGGTCATTGGTAACCCCGGTGGAGGTCTCGTTCTGGGTGACCAGTACCGCCTTGATTTTGGGGTCAGCCTGGAGCGCCTTACGGATGGCATCGGCATCGGCTGCCTTGCCCCACTCAAATTTGAGGGGGATAACATCGGCGCCATAAGCCTGGGCGATTTTGGTAAAGCGGTCGCCGAAGACGCCAATCGAGGTGGCTAATACCTTATCTCCCGGCGATAGCGTGTTAACGATAGCCGTTTCCAGGCCACCGGTTCCGGCGGCGGTGAAGGTAAGAACATCATTCTTGGTCTGAAACGCGGTTTTCAGTTTTTCGGTTACTTCATTTAGTACCTGTATAAATTCGGGGCCACGATGATTTATCATCTGCATGGCCATTGCCTGGCGAACTTCATCAGGCACTGGAGTCGGTCCCGGAATACGTAGGTTTGCCATTTGCTTTCCCCCCTTCTATTTTGGCTGTTTATATTAATAGTTAGTTAATCGGCAAAGTGGAAGTAGAAAACAAGTAGGCGACGTTAAGTGGACTTAAGATAACGTCGCTTACCCACTTTTATTATACTACCTTTAGGGACGATTTCAAAGGCATTAGTTACTTTCTGGCCATTGACGCTGACCGCACCCTGTTGAATTAAGCGGTGGGCTTCACTGCGGCTTTCGGTTGTGCCCGATTCTACCAGCAACTGGGTGATGGGCATGTCCCCCGACTGAACAAACTCGGGTATTTCTTCGGGTAGCTCTCTATTCTGGGAAACCCTGGTGAAACTATTTTCGGCTTCAGTGGCTGCTTTCGGGTCATAGAGCTGGCTGACAATCTCACGTGCCAGTTGCTTCTTGAGTATCATCGGTTCAATAGTTCCATCTTTAAGCCCTTGCCTGAATTCCTCCAGGTCCTTATCAGGGACATCGGTCACCAGTTCAAAGTATTGCAGGATAAGGCTATCGGGAGGCGTGCCAACCATTGTTGCTGCCGCAGGTACAGGTGACTCACCAACACCGACTTTTGTTGCTGCTGCAGGACGGATATCAGGGATAATATCAGGGATAGACATCACCTTGCCGTATATTTCATCGGCTGGCTCAGCCACGCCGATGTAGTTGCCCAGGCTCTTGCTCATCTTCCGTCTGCCGTCGGTCCCGATGAGCAGGGGGGTCATAAAGCACTGCTGGGGGGGTTGCCCCAGCATGGTCTGGAGCTCTCGGCCGGTCAGTAGATTAAATTTCTGGTCAATACCGCCGAACTCCACATCCGCTTTTATCTCTACCGAATCGTAGGCCTGGAGCAGCGGGTAGAGGAATTCAGTGAGCGCAATCGGTCGTCCGGCATCATAGCGGCTGCTGAAGTCCTCACGGGCCATAAGCTGGGCGATGGTAAAGCGGCTGGTGAGCTTTATGACATCGGCGAGGGTGAACTTGCCAAACCACTCGCTTTGCCACCTTACCTCTGTTTTTTGCCGGTCAACCACTTTGAAGAACTGCTTCATATAGGTTTCGGCATTAACTTTGACTTCGGCTGCGGAAAGCATGGGGCGGGTGATGGAGACACCGCTCGGGTCGCCAATCTGAGCGGTCCAGTCACCGACGATGAGGACAACCTGGTGCCCCAGTTCTTGAAACTGGCGCAGTTTTCTCAGGGCGACCATATGCCCCAGGTGAATATCGGGGAAACTGGGGTCAAAGCCTTCTTTTAAGCGCAATTTACGCTTTGAGCGTAGCAGCTTCACCATCTCTTCTTCCACGATGATTTCAGCTACTCCCCGCTTTAGCAAGTAACTAAATTGTTGGTTGTTCATAATTACCTCAACAATCCAATATCGCCCGGCTTAGTTTTATATCCTCGGCGATCTGCTTTTTCAGCTGGTCGGGGCTATCAAATTGCTTTTCCGGGCGGAGCCGCTTGATAACGTCAATTTTTAGCTCACGCCCGTAAAGCTGGCTACCGTAGTCAAGAATATGGACCTCTATGGCACGTTTATTTCGGCCAAAAGTAGGACGCTGGCCAATGTTGGTCACTGATTTATACACCTGGCCGTTTAAATAGGCAAGGGTGGCATAAACACCATCGGTGGGCAGGGCTTGCTGGAGGTCTATCTCTATATTGGCGGTGGGAAAGCCAATCTCTCGCCCGGCGCCAGTGGCCACACGCCCGTGAAGGCTGAAGGGGCGCCCGGTCAGGTTGAGCACCCGCTCCATATCCCCCTTGGCCAGGGCCCGGCGGATAGCGGTGCTGCTTACCACGGTACCGTCCAGCACAATATGGGGGACGACGATAACATCAAAGTTCATATCCTTACCCAGTTGGTGCAGGGCATTGCAGTCGGTTTCCCGGTCCCGGCCCAGGGTAAAGTCAGGCCCGACCAGCAGGGCGCGCATTTTGAGGTATTTCTTGAGCAGGCTGATGAACTCCCCGGCGCCAAGCTGAGCTAATTCGGGGGTGAAAGATAAAGTAATGATGGCGTCAATGCCTTCCGCTTTGAGGAGGCTGGTCCGGGTGGGGAGGTCGGTCAGGAAAGCCAGTCCGGTTTGGGATGACAGCACTTCTAAGGGGTGCTGGCGGAAGGTTACCACTCCGCTGAGCAGGTTGTGCTGTCGGGCGTGTTCTTTTAGCTGGGAAAGCAGGTATTTATGACCGAGATGGACCCCGTCAAAGACGCCAACGGTCAGCATCGTGTCCTTCTCGGCGGAGAATCCGGCCAGCTCTTCCTCTACCTTCATCGTTTTTACCAAGCAAGCTATTGGTTCAAGGGCTTATCGTATTAGAGAGGGAAGTTAGCTTATACTAGCATAAGCCTGTTTTTAGCGTCAAATGGTTTTGTGCTATACTAAGCCAGCAGCCGTTGCCAGCGTAGCTCAGATGGTGGAGCAGCGGTTTCGTAAACCGCCGGTCGTCAGTTCGAATCTGACCGCTGGCTTTTTCTATGTGGTGGTGAGCATGAAAGCCCAGGTTTTGACCCAGATTGCTCCGGTTGAAAGTAAGCCACTCAAGATGATGGACCTGCCCCTCCCCCAGCCGGGGTGGGGGGAGGTTCTGGTGAAAGTCTCCGCCTGCGGGGTCTGCCACACCGAACTGGATGAGATTGAAGGCAGACTGCCTCCCAAGCTGCCCATAGTTTTAGGCCATGAGGTCGTGGGCGTGGTGGCCGGCCTGGGTGCGGGGGTTACCCGGCTTAAGATGGGCGACCGGGTTGGTATTGCCTGGATACACTCTGCCTGTGGCCGGTGCCATTTCTGTAAAGAGGGTAAAGAAAACCTGTGCCCTGAGTTTGTGGGCACCGGTTGTCAGGCTGACGGCGGCTATGCCGAATACACCGTGGTCCCGGCCGATTTTGCCTACCCGATTCCGGAACGCTTTACCGATTCCCAGGCAGCGCCTCTGCTCTGTGCCGGCGCCATCGGCTACCGGGCCTTAAGGCTGAGCAACCTTAAAGATAATCAGGTTCTGGGCCTGTTCGGTTTTGGCGCTTCGGCTCATATCGTTATCCAGCTCGCCAAGCATAAATATCCCAATTGCCGGGTATTTGTCTTTACCCGAGCCGGGCAGAAAGAGCACCAGGACCTGGCCCGGAAACTGGGTGCCGATTGGGTGGGGGCCACCGGAGAGACTCCGCCCGACAGGCTTAGCTGTGCCATTGATACCACCCCCGTCTGGCGACCGATTGTTGAGGCGTTAAGGGTTATCGATAAAGGGGGGAGGGTGGTCATAAACGCCATTCGCAAAGAGGAAATTGACAAGCAGTCTCTCCTGGAGCTGGACTACTGTACTCATCTCTGGCAGGAAAAAGAAATAAAGAGTGTCGCCAACATTACCCGACAGGACGCTCAGGAGTTTCTGCCCCTGGCGGCGGAGATTCCGATTGTCCCTGAAATTCAGGAGTTCAACTTAGAAGAGGCCAATGAAGTCCTGCTCCGGCTCAAGCAGGGCAAAATCCAGGGAGCCGCCGTTCTCAAGATAGGTTGAATTTGAAGGCTAGGCTCCGTTAGCCTTCTGAAAGAGGTAGCCTACCCCCGGTTCGGTGATAACATATTTGGGCAGGGCAGGCTCCGGCTCTATCTTCTGGCGCAGGTGGGAAATGTAGATACGCACATAATCGAGGTCATCAACATATTCCCATCCCCAGACCTTTTCCAGTATCTGCTTATGGGTAAGAATACGCCCGGCATTCTCTATCAGTAGGATGAACAGGCGGAACTCCCGGGGGGTAAGTTTCACCCGTTTCCCATCTACGATAATCTTTCGTTCGGCAGCATCCACGGTGAGGAAGCCGTCACTATAGGCAATCTCCTTCTTTGCCTCGGGGGAGTAGGGCATTTCAGCACGGCGCAGGACGGCTCGCACCCTGGCGGCCAGCTCTTTACTGCCCACCGGTTTGACCAGATATTCATCGGCGCCAAAGTCAAGACCGCGCACGATGTCATCCTCGCCCTTGCGCTTGCCGGTGAGCATGATAACCGGTATATCGGAGATATCACGGATGCGCTCGCAGGTCTGCCAGCCATCCATTCCGGGCATAGCCACATCGAGAAGCACCAGATTGGGCTTGTGGGCGAACAGGAGCCGCAGCCCTTCCTGCCCGCTACTGGCGGTGAGCACCTCGTACCCCTTATTGCTGAGGACCTGCTCAACCAGGCTACAGAACAT
>DATKYY010000031.1:0-12951 GCA_035528295.1 Dehalococcoidales bacterium
TTTTGACGGCTCCCCCACCCACCTCGGCTTTAAACAGCTGGGCGGCTTTGGCTCTCTCCCGCTGCTTCCCCATCTCTTTCTCAAAGCCAGCCATGTCCACCGAAAAGCCACGCTCGGTGGCAATCTCGGCGGTTGAAGCTACCGGGAAACCATAGGTATCATAGAGCTTAAACGCCTTTTTACCCGAGATTTTATTTTCCCCCTTGCTGGTAGCCCGGGACATGATATCATCTAATAATTCCAGACCGGTAGTGAGGGTCTCGTTAAATCTGGTTTCCTCAAATTCAATGGTCTTAATAATAAAGTCTTTTCTCTGTTTCAGTTCGGGGTAAATATGCTTCATCTGCCCAATGGTACCCCTGGCTACTTCGGCCAGAAACGGCTTATCCAGGTCTAATCTGCGTCCGAAGAGCACCGCCCGGCGCAGCAGCCGGCGCAACACGTAGCCCCGCCCCTCGTTGCTGGGGGTGACCCCATCCCCGATGAGAAAGGCTATCCCCCGACCATGCTCCACAATCACCCGCATGGCGTTGCCGGCATCACTGTCCGCCTGATATTTCTTGCCGGCCAGTTCAGCGATATAATCCAACAAGGGAACAAAGAGGTCAGTCTCATAGACCGAGGTCTTGCCCTGCATTACGGCCGCGGTCCTCTCCAGCCCCATACCGGTATCAATATTGGGCTTGGGGAGGGGGGTGCGCTTGCCGGCTTTGTCCTGGTTATACTGCATAAAGACCAGGTTCCATATCTCAGAAAAGCGGCCGCACGCACAGTTAGGAGCGCAGGATGGCTTGCCACAGCCGACTGCCTCCCCGAAGTCGTAGTGGATTTCACTGCACGGCCCGCAGGGACCGGAATCACCGGCCGGTCCCCAGAAGTTATCTTCTTCGCCGAAGCGCAGTATTCTTGACTCCGGGATTCCCTGTTTTCGCCAGAGGTGGAAAGCCTCGTCATCATCCAGAAAGATAGTTATCCACAGCCGTTCCGCGGGTAGACCCAGGCGCCGGGTAACAAACTCCCACCCCCAGTCAATCGCCTCTTTCTTGAAGTAATCACCGACACTGAAGTTGCCCAGCATCTCAAAAAAAGTAAGGTGGCTGGAGTCACCCACCGCTTCAATATCGGTGGTGCGAAAGCACTTCTGGCAGGAAGCAAGGCGGGGGTTGGGCGGCACCGCCTGACCCAGAAAGTAAGGCTTGAACTGCACCATGCCGGCGGTGGTCAGGAGCAGTGTCGGGTCGCCCTTGGGTACCAGCGAGGAGCTGGGAATTACCCTGTGCCCCTTTTCTACAAAAAAGTCGAGAAATGCCGACCTGATTTCGTCACTCGTCATAAGTTGCCTGTCCCGAATAAATAGAAAGTCACCTACGATTTTAGTTTAAGGCAGGCTGGCTGTCAATGAATAGCCGCTAGAATAAATTTAGAGGAGCTGGCGCAGGTGTTTGCGGAGCGCCGGGCCAATATCGGGATGCTTCAGCCCAAAAGCAACCGTTGCCTCCAGCCAGCCGAGGGGCGTGCCGGTATCATACCTCTCCCCCTCAAACTCATAGGCATAAACCAGCTGCTGCTGAAGCAGCAGCTGCAGGGCATCGGTTAGCTGAATCTCCCGGTTTTTGCCGGGACTGGTAACGGCGAGGGCATCAAATATCTGCGGGGTAAGAATATACCGCCCCACCACCCCCAGATTAGAGGGGGCTTTTTCCGGTGCCGGCTTTTCCACCAAACTCAATATCTGATATGTGCGGCCCGAGACCTCTTTGGGGGCAATGACGCCATACCTGGGGGCATCTTCGCTGCTAATACGCTGGACGGCGATAACGCTGGTCTTATATTGCTCGTAAACGGCTATCATTTGCTTCAGCGCCGGCACCTTGCCTTCGATAATGTCATCAGGCAGGAGGACTGCGAACGGTTCTCCGCCAATAACATCCCGGGCGGACAGGACGGCGTGGCCAAGACCGAGCTGCTCCTTCTGTCTGACATAGCAAACATTAATCAGGCTGGATAAATCCTGTAATTTTTTGAGCAGCCTGGTCTCCCCCTTTTGCTCCAGAAAGTACTCCAGCTCAAAGGAACGGTCAAAGTAATCCTCAATAGCGTTCTTGCCGAGAGAAGTGACCAGAATAATCTGCTCAATACCAGAGCTGACCGCCTCTTCTACCACATACTGGATTATTGGCTTATTCAGCAGCGGCAGCATCTCCTTGGGCTGGGACTTGGTAATCGGCAAAAACCTGGTTCCCCAGCCCCCCGCCGTAATCACGGCTTTGCGAATCTTCATCCCTGTCTCCAGTTTTGCGTTAAATTAGGCACCTAAATATTACTTTATCGCCGGCAATTTGTCGAGCCTTTGGTTGACGCTAGCCCAGTACCCTGTTAAATTTAGCCTATGGCTTACCTTTTTGACCACCTGGACCTGATTAAAAAGGCGCTCCGGCAAAGCCCCTTTGGGCTTATTACCGATGTGGACGGCACCATAAGCCCGACCGCCCCCACCCCACCGCAGGCTGAGGTCTCCCCGCTCTGCCGTCAGTATCTCTCTATACTCAGTGAGAAGCTAGCCTTGGTGGCAGCAATCTCAGGGAGGCCCGCCGTTGAAGCTAAAAATATGCTCCGGATTGATAAGATGGTCTACATCGGTAATCACGGTCTGGAGCGATGGACCGAGGGGCATACCGAACTGGTCGATGAGGTAAAAGAATACCCCGGAGTAATTAAGTCTGCGGTCAAGGAATTAAGCCACTTACTCACCGTTGACGGCATCAGCATAGAGGACAAGGGAGCCACCGCTACCATACACTATCGCCTTTGCCCTGAGCCGGAACTGGCTAAAGAGAAAATCCACGCGGCACTAAAGAGTTTAGCCCAGGCCAGGCACCTGCGCATTATGGAAGGCAAAATGGCCATTAACCTGCTTCCCCCGGTAAGCCTAAATAAGGGGACTACGGTGCTGGACTTAATCCGTGATTACCGCCTGCGTGGCGGTATTTATCTTGGGGATGAATACACTGATATTGATGCCTTCCGGGCGATACACAATGCTGCCGGTGATCTGGCTTTTCAGGGTTTTGCCATTGGCGTCACCAGCCCGGAAATGCCGGAGGGGCTGGTCAGCGAAGCTGACTTTAGTCTGAACGGCGTAGCTGATGTGGAACGCTTCCTCCAGTGGTTATCCCGGAACGTTCCTGAATCAGGGTAACCATATCCCCCAGCAGGTGCTGGAGCCAGTTGGTCATATCCTCTTCTTCAATCATCCGCTTGAGTTCAACAGCCCGCCTTCTCCTCTCGGCAAGGGGCATGGTCAGTGCGGTATATAAAGCCTGAGTCGTGCCCTCCAGGTCAGTCGGTGTCACCACCAGTGCACTTTGCCCCAGTTGCTCGCAGGCTCCCGCCCCCTCAGATAGTATCAGCACACCGTCGCGGCTATTGACGGTGGGGCCCTCTTTGGCGACCAGATTCATACCGTCAATGACCGCATTTACCAGCATCACATCATACAGGCGCATGCCGGCAATCGCCTGCACATAGTTGTTTTCATAGAATAAATCAATGGGATGCCAGTTTTCAGTCCGGTATTTATTGTTTATCGCCCCGATGATTTCCAGTGACTCCTCGGCATACCGCTGGTAAGTCTTGATATGGGTTCGGGTAGGCACGAGGAAGGTGATAAATTTCACCTTGCCCCGAAACTGAGGATACCGCTCCAGCAGGGCATCAAAGGCTCTAAAGCCCCGGATGATATTCTTGCTCGGATCACACCTATCCACACGAATGATAGTCTGTTCCCCGCAGAGGCGAGACAGCTTTTCTTCATACTCCTGACACCTGACTGAAGCCACTATTTTCCTGAGGCCCAAAACATCAACCGATGTCGGGTAAGCCTTCACCATGACAACATGGTCATTTATGGTCACCGTCTGCTGCTTATAATTTATCTCCGCCCCCTCAATGAAGGTATGGCAACACTGCATAAAACTGAGCACATCACGCTGCGTCTGCAAGCCAACGATATCGGTGGTGCACAGGCTTTCGTGGATTGCCTGCCGCATAGAAGCGGGGAGTAGCTGCCAGTAGTGTGATGATGGCCACGGTATATGAATGAAGTGTTGAATTAACACATCCGGCAGCTGCTGACGAATATTGGCACTGGCTAAATAGAGATGATAGTCGTTCAGCATCACTATGGGCGGTGATTCACTCCGTTTTGCCTCGTCCACCACTGCCCGGGCAAAGGCTTGATTTACCGGGATATAGCCATTCTCCCAGGCATCGTGAACGGCATGGTCGATATTGGGAGTACGTGGTGAGTTCCACATATAGTGCTGCAAAAACCAGAGCAGGGGGTTACAGAAGACACCGTAAAACTTATGATATGTATTTCGGGGATTTACCACAAAATGGAGATGCAATCCCTCGCCCAGCGGGGCCAGTCTAGCCCCCTCCTCCCTCACCCTTCGCGCCGCCTCCCGGTCCCCCTCACCCATAGCGCTGGCAATCCAGCAAACATCAATATACTTGCTTAGACCGGTCAGGGCGGTGACGACGCCACCGCTACCGCGCTGGGCCTGAAGCTGTCCCTCCGGAGAAAACTGATACTCAATCGGTCCCCGATTGCTGGCTAGAATCAATCGCCGGCGTGACAAGCCTTCACTGCATAATTCTTCTAATCGGGCGGTGCTATTCTTTACCATCCAGCCTCCCTGCCCGTTTCGGCTCTTAAGAGGGGAACTTAGCGATTTTAAGCGGCTTTATTTGTAATTGTACTGGGGTTAGTTTAGAAGTCTAACACGCACCAGCGAGCCTGTCAAGTTTGACAGCCTCGGTCTAGGCGGATACTTTCCTCGGCTGGCACAGCTCGGCAATCAGAATATTGAGAGCAAGTTCCGCACCATACTTTCCGGTCTTAATCGACAGGTCAGCTTCCAGTAATTTATGGTAGGCTTCCCTGAGCCGTTCTACGGGATAGCGCTCCGCCTGCGCCAGCGTTTTGCGCAGGGCAAAATCTGAAGTCAAGCCCAGCCGGCTCTGAATTTCGTCTCTGGTCTTCTTCTGCCTGACCAGTTCCCTTGCCCGCACCATCAGCCGCACCTGCCTGGTGAGCATGACCAGAAGATAGGCGGGCATGGCGCCCGCCTGCAGTAACTGCTGCAGCGCCTGCTCGGCAACACTGACTTTAAACTCAAGGATAGCATCAACCATGGTGAAAACACTGGTCTGCTGAGCATAACTGACCACTTTTTCCACATCCTCGGCCTCAATGCGGCGCCCCGAAGTAAATGAAACCAGCTTGCTGATTTCACTGGCCATATGCCACAGGTTGCTGCCCACTAGTCTGGCTAACAGGTCTCTGGCCGGGGCAGATATAGTGCCCCCTTCTTTGGTCACCCGCTGCTCAATCCACTGGCGTAGCTCGGGCTCTTTACGTAGCGGAAAAGACCTTACTTTTGCCCCAGCGGAAATTTCCCCCAGAAGAGGATTGCGGCTACTTACGCTACTATCAATTAAGACCAGTATCGTGCTTTCCGGTAGCTTATGAATACAGTCAGCGATTGACTTATATTGATTGGGCTGTTCCGACGCCGGCGATGACTTCTTCTTTTTTCCCGTCTTGCTTTTCGGCTCAAAGCGCCCCAGCAGTCCGCGGACGATAACCAGACGTTTCTCTGCCAGAAAAGGCAAAGTTCCACAGACCGTGGCTAGCTCGTTCAGGGCTAACTGCTGGCCATCAAGAATGGTAGTATTGGTTGCCAGGAGGCTCTGGTCGCCAATACCCCGTTTTATCTCCTCCAGAGACTGGCAGAGGGAAAAATCGTCCTCACCCAATAGCAGATACAACAAGGCTGGTTGCTCTCTCTATCCTCTTTATCCTTGCCCCATTTTACCATACCATTACTCCCGCCAATAACCGGGGCTTGATAATCCACCACCTATTGAGGAATAATCAGACAAAGAGTAGAATAAGTCTAAACTCTATCCAGCGCTACCAAAAGGAGAGTCAAGATGACCGAAAAAACTGACGAAGCCAAAAATGAAGTAAACAAGCTGGTTGGCATTGCCGGTGACCTAGAACTCCCCTCGGATGTAAGAACCAAAGCTACCCAGCGGTTGGGTAATGTTGGCACCCACGATGCCCTCCTCGCCCTGCTCGGCCTGGCCGCCAAAGAGTCGTTATCCAAAGGTGAGAGAGACCTTGCCCTCAAGTACTCCCGAAAAATAGTAAAGTCTGGTTATTAAAAGATGACTAATGAGTGTCAGTACTGGCATCATCGGGCTGGCTAAAAGCGGTCGCACCACCGTTTTCAATGCGTTGACCAAAGGTAAGGCGGAGACCGGAGTTTACACCCAGGAAGGCGCCCCCCACATCGGTGTAACCAGAGTCCCGGAACCCCGCCTGAAACAGCTGGTCGATATGCTTCAACCCCAGAAGATAGTCCCCGCCGAAGTAACCTATGTCGATATCGGTGCTTCCATCAAGGATTTAGCCAAAGGTAAGACCGGAAGCAGCCAGTGGCTCACCCAGCTCAGCGATGTCGATGCCCTGATCAACGTCGCCAGAGCCTTTACCGATGAAAGCATACCCCACATTGAAGGCAGCCTGGATGTAAAACGGGATATCGCCAGCATGAATCTGGAGCTTGCCTTTTCCGACCTGGCCATCATGGAGCACAGACTGGAGAGAATAGAGATAGCCCTCAAAGGGGCCAAACCACCGGAACGCCAGCACCTTCTTTCTGAACAGGAAATGTTAGCCAGGCTCAAGGTCAACCTGGAAAAAGACCTGCCGATTCGGGAGCTGGAGCTAACTGCCGAGGAAATTAAAACACTGGCTAACTATCAGTTTCTCACCGCCAAGCCACTGCTGAATGTGGTCAATATTGACGAAAACCAGCTACCAGAAGCGGGTTCTTTGGAAGCGGAACTGGGGGCGGAATACCAACGACCAAAGTGCCGCCTGATTACCTTCTGCGGCAAGCTGGAAATGGAGCTGACCGAGCTAGAGAATAGCGAGGCGGAAGAACTGCGCGCCGGCTTCGGGATAACTGAATCGGGGATCGAACGTGTTATCAAGCTCTCCTATGAACTGCTGGGGCTAATCTCGTTTTTCAGCATCGTTTCCCATGAAGTCAGAGCCTGGTCAATCAGGCGGGGCACCGATGCCCTGAGAGCCGCCGGCAAGATCCACTCCGATATTGAACGGGGCTTTATTCGAGCCGAGGTAATCAGTTTTGACGACCTGGTGAAGTGCGGTAACCTAGCGGAAGCCCGCAAGAAAGGGCTGGTCCGGCTGGAAGGCAAGAACTATATAGTCCAGGATGGTGATGTCATCACCTTCCTGTTTAATATCTAGCTTTAAGCCCTTATCTCTTCCCTCATGAATTTAATATAGGAAACGGCAAAGCACACCGCAGTGAGGGCAATCAGGCTGACCATATGCGGCCATACTAATAGCAGACTCTGGCCCAGAGAGAGGGGGCTGGGTATTAGCCGGTAGCCCCCGGCACCCAGAATCTGAATCGTCTGTCCCAGTGTCCTGGCTCCCGGTACCAGGACGACTGATATTGCCTCCTGATAGAGCCTGACCGGAGAGGCCTGCAGAACGGCGCTCTGTACCCCCAAGTTGCTGAGGTAAACTTCGGTACCGGCCCCCTCCAGTGGCACCATAAAGTTGGCCACAATCCCGGCCAGCATCGGCATGAAAAAGAATAGAAATATCCACACCGCTATTGAAGCCAGGGCGGAAGTAGCCACCCGGCGGAAGAATATCGAGAACAGTATCGACAACCCCAGCCAGAAGGCCCCGTAGAAAATAGTTACCACCAGGAAAAGCATGAGCCGGATAACCTCTTCTGAATTCGGTGGCACTCCAATCATGCGGAGACCAGCTCCAGCCACCAGTAAAACGATGCTGGTTACCATGATGGCAATGGTGACCACCCCGGCCAAAAACTTGCCGTTGATAACCGCATCCCGGTAGATTGGCTGGGACAGGAGACGGCTCATCGTGCCGCTGTTTCTCTCCTCATTGATGGCGTCAAAGCCGAGAGCGATGCCAACTATGGGCACAAAAAAGACCGCCATCATGTTCAAAAACTGCAGCATACCGGGTAAGGTCTCGTCAGCGGTGGTATAAAGCTTGAGGAAAACAAACTGGTTGCTTTCCGCCGCCTGGGCCAGTATGTTCTGACTATCTATATACAGGGTGAACACACCGGCCAACGCGACCATAGCAAACAATATCAGAAAGCGCCAACTGGTAAAGTCGCCAGCCAACTCCTTGCGAAAGACAGTCATCAATCCACGCATATTAAACCTCGTGAAAGTACTTCATATATATGTCTTCTAAAGCGTAGCTCTTAATCTTCATCTCTATCAGTGAACCGTCAGCGGCTATAATTGTCTTGGCGATCTGTGGCCTCAGGTCCTGGGTGCAGCCCACCAGCAGCAAATCCCCCGACCTTTCCACCTCAACCACACCGTCAATCTGTTTGATACGGTCAACAATCTCTGAGGTGACTTCAGCCAGCTGGATCTCAACTTTAAAGCGTCCGCCACCCAGAGCGTCCTTCATCAGCTGTTCCACCATGCCTTCCGCCAGCATTCGTCCTTTTCCGATAATGGCGACGCGGCGGCAGATTCGCTGCACCTGATTTAACTGATGGGAGGACATGATAATGGTCATATTGTGCTCGCGGGCTATTTTGCTAATCAGGTCAAGAATCTGGTTCACCCCTTCCGGGTCAATAGCAATGGTCGGCTCATCCAAAATGGCAATCTTGGGCATCTTCACCAGCATATCAGCGATGGCTAACCGCTGCTTCATCCCCCTGGAGAACTCGCCCACCTTCTGATCAGCGGCGGTGGACAGGCCCACCGTGTCCAGCGACTCACCAACTCTATCCGGAATCAGCCACTCCGCCAGGTCATTCAGTCTGGCAATGTAGGCCAGGTTTTGAACCGCCGTCAGGTCCTCGTAAAAACCCACCTTTTCCGGAATATAGCCGGTAATCCGCTTCACCTTGAGCGGCTCTCTGGTGGAATTATAACCGCAGACCCGCACCACTCCCGAAGTCGGCTCGGTTAGCCCGAGCAACATCAATATGGTGGTCGTCTTGCCGGCACCATTAGGGCCCAGAAAGCCGAAAATCTCCCCTTCCTCCACACGGAGGTTCAGCTTATCCACCACCGTGATGCCGTCATAAGCCTTGGTCAGGTCTACTGTTTCGACAACCAGCTGTTTACTCACTCGCTCATCGCCTGCCTAAACGCCGGAAAATCATGGCTAAACCAGCAATAACCGCCAGCACAATTAAAATGCCAACCCAACCCCAAATCGTCGGCGTCATTACGGTTACCCTCAGCTTCAACGGGTCGGCCGAGTATTCTTCACCGTCAGCAAACAGGGTAATGGCGTAATCACCGGCAATTGTTTTGTCTGGCGGCTTCATGGTTACCGTTACTTCCTGGGCCAGCCCCGGCTCTAACGACTCCACCGGGTCGGGGGCAAAGGTTACCACCCAACCCTCCAGTGCGCCGGAGGAGAAGCGGACCGTGTCCAGGACTATTGAGCCGGTATTTTCCACCCGAACCGTCAGGTAATTATCCTCACCGGCGGTTACCTCGGTGTTCAGCCGCCCGGTGGCGGTATAAAAATCAAACTGATACAGAGCGGTCACCACGGCGGTCAGTTCAACCGATTCATAAATATCGCCCAAGCTTATCTCAAAGGTTGCCTTGTATTCACCGGGCGCCGGTTTTTGGCCTCTAGGTGGCGTAAGCTCGACGAAGAGTGTTTCCACCGGATACCCCTTCTCCGGGTCGGCCACTTTCAGACCGATGCGGCCAGTCACCGCCACCTTTGACCCCAGTCCGGCTTCAGTGACGACTTCCCACTTGGGTGGTCCGCTAACGGCAATGTCAAACTCCCTGAATTCCTTGCCGTACCACCTCAGCTCAATCTGAAACTCAAACTTTTCCCCCGATTTTTCCCTCAACACGGGGTACTTGGCAATAATCTCAAGCCACTCTTCGGCGGCAGGCTCCTCCTGATTTGACGACACCACCAGAGCACCATCGCCGGCCTCCTGAGCCGCCAGTGCCACCTGGTCTCCGCCCAAGCTACCGAACATACCCAAGCATAAAAATAAACCGAGAAGATAGTGAATTACGCGATACCTGCTCATTGATTCCCTCCGTTAACCAGTTTTGAACCCAAAATGCTACTGTAAAAACCTTAGGGGCTAATCCTTATTTTAGCCAAAATAGATAAAAAGTCAAATCCTGACCGGTTTTCCCATTTTTTACGAGGTATCATCGGGAGCCAGCCCATGAGCCGCCAGCAGGGATTCATTATTTAGAATAAGGCTGGTAGCGCCATCGATGACTATCTGGCCGCGGTCAAGGATGACCGTCCGTGAGCACAAAGCCCGCACCAGTTCCAGGTCATGAGTGGCTATTATTTTGGTCATCGGCAACCGGCGCAGCAGGCTTATTAAAGACCACTTGCTCCGCGGGTCAAGGTTACCGGTCGGTTCATCAAGGGCCAGAATCTGCGGACTCATGGAGAGGACAGTGGCAATGGCAATCCGCTTTCTTTCCCCGATACTGAGGTGATGGGATGAGCGTTTCTCATAGCCAGTCATGCCCACCCACTCCAGGGCCTTACTCACCGCCCGGTGCACCTCCACCTCGGAATAGCCCATATTAATCGGGCCGAAGGCGACATCGTCAAAGACGGTCGGCGAGAATAACTGGTCATCCGGGTCCTGAAACACCAGCCCCACCCGACTCCGCACCCACCTCAGGTTTTTGTCGTTAACCGGCCGGTCGAATACCCTCACCGTGCCGTTACTGTGCAGGATACCGTTCAGGTGAAGCAGCAGAGTGGATTTACCGGCACCATTGGGGCCGATAACGGCCACGCTTTCACCCTGACCGACCGCCAGGCTCAAACCGGATAACGCCGGCTGACCATCGGGATAAATAAAAGATAAATTATTAATCTTGATTACTTCGTTCAAATTGCCTCCGCTAAAACAAAAAGGTAAACAGACTAATCAGGCTGAGCACCAGGATACCGCCGATGCCAAAGTAGGCATCGGCTACCCGGAAGCTCAAATGGTTCAGCGTCCGGATGTGCCCGTCAAAACCACGGGCTGCCATCGCCACATAAACCCGCTCCCCCCGCTCATAACTACGGATAAACAGGGTGCCAATCATGTTACCGATGGTATTGACCTGCCACCGCCTGCCCCCGCCGAAATTGCGGCTATCTCTCGCCTGTTTCATACGCATCGCCTCATCCACCACGATAAAAAGGTAGCGGTACATAAAAGAGAGTATCATGACCATCACCCGGGGCAGACGCATCTGCTCCAGACCACGGAGCAGGTGGGGTAACTTGGTAGTTGAGGTCAGCCAGATGAGGCTCAAGATAGAAAGCCAGGACTTGATAACAATATTAACCAGAACCTGCAGACCGCTATAGGTAACCGTTACCTGCCACAGCCACATATTGTAGCTGCCGGCTACCTCACCCTCTTTAAAAAAGGGAATAAAGAGAGCAATCAGCAACACAAAGGGCATGATTATCAGCGAGCGCTTTAAAACATAGCCGGCGGGCAACCTGCCCGCCAGAAGCAGGCCAGCCATCAGCGCCGCGTAAAGCGTATAGACCAGCCAGCTATCCGGCGGCGTCAGCGCCACCACCAGGATAAAGAGAAAACTGATAATAAACTTGGTGCGCGGGTCGAGCCGGTGAATAAAGCTGTCCCGGTCGCTATACTGGTCCAGAAAACCGTGCTTCACTAGACCGTTTCCCTCCGGCCTGATACCAACAGCCAGGCCAGTCCATAGGTAATACCGAATAGAACAAGGGTGCCGGCTATGCCGGCCAGTATGGTCGCCAGCGCCTCATTTTCCAACCCAGGAAAGACATAGTCGGCAATAAGCGAAAATGGTGCCTCCTGCGCCAGTTCAATAAAACCCACATCCTCAGCCACCCGCTCCAGCCCATCCGGCGCCGATGACGCCAGCGGGGCCAAGAAGACCAGTGCCAGACAGGAAACTAAGGCGATTAACCACCACTTTGACTTCAACTTCTGTCTCCTAAATACGCTGAAGCTGCATCAGGTCAGCCCTGGTCGCCAGCACCAGGCTGAGCACGGCGGCGGTAATCAGCCCCTCACCGATGCCAATCAGGGCGTGAACACCCGCCATTGCCGGTAAGACCACCCCGATTGGTGATGCTCCCGAGAGGGCTAATTCAAGGGCGCAGGCAATTGAGGCCAGAAAAACCGAGCTCCAGGCGCCAAAGGCACTGCCCACCAGCTTGCCTTTTCGGTTATCGCCCAGCAGTGAGTTAACCAGGCGGTAGCCATAATAGCCAGCAAAGCTGGCGATAATACCCATGTTAAATATATTGGCCCCCAGTGCCAGCAAGCCGCCATCCTGAAAGATGAGCGACTGGGCAATGAGCACGCAGCTCATTACCAGCACCGCTGCCCACGGCCCGAGCAGTATGGCGGCCAGAGCGGCGCCAATAACATGCCCCGAGGTGCCCCCCGCAATGGGGAAGTTGAGCATCTGAGCGGCAAAGATGAAGGCAGCCAGCACTCCCATCAGCGGCACCTGCTTTTCGCCCAATTTACGGTTGGCTACCCGCACCGCATTGCCCACCCCGCCTGCGGAGACGACATAGGTGGTGGCTACGGTGGTTATATTGAGGAAACCGTCTGGGATATGCATTGCCACTCCCCTTACTACGATTTAACGCAACTGCAACTTATTGCAACCATTGGGTTAAAAAATAAAGGGCTTTCACCTCTTCACTGTTTTATTATAGCGCAACTATCTGATTGGGGCAATGCAAGGCGCCGCTAGCTAGCTACTGGCGGCACTTCTGGCAAAGGCCGAAAATACCCAGGTGCCTCAAATCGGCGGTAAACTGGTATT
>DATKYY010000032.1:0-10382 GCA_035528295.1 Dehalococcoidales bacterium
TCTGATAGCTCAGCTTGCCGGGGCAAGTCTGCCTGTAATTCTGTTTTCATCCTTGCTTATCCCACCGCTTATGCTACTTATCATCAGGATTATCCGTTAGATATTCCATGTAACATATTACTGAATATCTTACTGATAGACTGACTCGATACTACCCAAAATTTCTTTCTCCCTGGCCCGCATCCGGCGCTTTTCCTCAGGCTTTTCGTGGTCATAGCCCAGAAGGTGAAGCACGCCGTGAATAATGAGCAGGGCAATCTCTTTTCTAACCGGGTGCTTATGCTCTTCCGCCTGGATTACTGCCTGGGGATAGGAAATAATCACCTCGCCCAGATGCAAAACCCCGTCGGGCGGGGCAACAAAGGGCGGGGCGGAAGTCTCACCCTCCGCCGGCAGCGCGGCAAGCATGCTGAAGGCAAGGACATCGGTGGGTCGGTCCCTATTTAGGTAGTCCCGGTTCAACTGCCGCACTCTTTCCTGTCCGGTAATAACCAGGCTGAGCTCCGCATCGGGGCTGGCCTGCTCGGCAGTGAGGACCTGCCGGGCTACTTCCGCCAGCCAGCCTGCCTCAAGGTGAGCCTCAAAATCTTCGTCAATTAAGACATTAATCTCCATAGCGGCTCAGTCAATCATAGCACAGCTTGATAGCGCCCTCAATTCGGTCAGATTTGAGTGAAAGCAGGGGTTGTGCTATACTAGCCTTGCTGACAGGAGGGATCGCATAGTGGCCTAGTGCGGCCGCCTGCTAAGCGGTTACCCTGCGAAAGCGGGGTCGTGGGTTCAAATCCCACTCCCTCCGCCATGAAAACCTATGCCCCTTAATAAGGGGTTTAATTTTTACCGGGAGAGTTATGCCCCACTATCATATCTGGACCATCGGTTGCCAGATGAACAAGGCCGAATCAGAAAGACTCAGCAGCCTCTTTGCCGAACTGGGCTACCAGCCCACCGAGACCGCCGAAGAAGCCAGCCTCATTGTGCTCAACAGCTGTGTGGTGCGCCAGGGCGCCGAGAACAAGGTGGTCAACAAGCTCAATGCCTTAAGACACCTGAAAGGGACAAACCCACAGCTGACCCTGGCGGTTACCGGCTGTCTGGTAAACTCCGACCTCAGCCATCTCAAGGCGCTCTTTCCCTATGTTGACTACTTTTTCCCGCCGGGAGGCTACCCGCCCTGGCTGGAAAGGGCGCAGCCACAGCTGATGCTGCCCCGCCACCCCGCGCCGACCACTTTTGTGCCCATCATTCAGGGCTGCGATAACTTCTGTGCCTACTGCATTGTCCCCTACCGCCGCGGAAGGGAGAGGAGCCGGCCCATCGCCGAAATATCCGGCGAGGTCAAAGAACTGGTAAGCCGCGGCACCAGAGAGGTAACCCTGCTCGGGCAGAATGTGGACTCCTACGGGCACGACCTGCCCGATAAACCCGACCTGGCTGACCTGCTCCAGGAACTGAACGCGATAGCGGGACTGGCCCGCCTTCGTTTCCTGACCAACCACCCCAAAGATATGAGCTTCAGGCTGATTGAGGCGGTGGCCCGGCTGGAGAAGGTCTGCGAGCAGATAAGCCTTCCCGTTCAGTCAGGCAGCAATGATATTCTGAAGGCGATGAACCGTGGCTACACCGTGGAGCACTACCGTCGGCTCGTCGCCGAGATACGGAGTAAAATACCGGAGATAGCCCTGAGCACCGATATTATTGTCGGCTTCCCCGGCGAAAGCGAAGCGCAGTTCGGGCAAACCCTGAGTTTGCTCGCTGAGATAGGGTTTGATACCGTTCATGTGGCGGTCTACTCACCCCGCCCGGGAACAGCCGCCGCCCGGGATTTTGAGGACGATATTCCGGCCACCGAAAAGAAGCGGCGGCTGGACCAGATTGAAGCGCTCCAGGAAAAGATTGCCCGCCAGATTAACGCCAGATTATTGGGCCAGACCGTTGAGGTCCTGGTTGAAGACCGGAAAAAGGGGAAGTGGCAAGGTCGCACCCGAAGTGGTAAACTGGTCTTCTTCAGCAGTAATGCTGACTGCCGGGGGCGGCTGGTTAAAATTAAGATTGAGAAAACCAGTCCCTGGTCATTACAGGGTAAAGTTAAACTAAAGTAAAGGGGGAAAGCACGAAATGTTAATCCGGGGATTGATGGCAGTATCGTTTATCGCTCTACTCTCCACCAGCGGCTGTATTCCAAGCGAGATGCCTACCGAAGGCGGCGACAACCAGTTTATGTTTCTCGCCTTCATGGTGGTTATCTTCATCGGGCTGTACATGATTTTCATCAGACCGCAACGCAAGAAAGTGAAGCAGCACCAGAAGTTAGTCCTCGACCTGAAAAAGGGAGACAGGGTAATCACCGCCGGCGGAATATACGGAGTGATTGAAAAGATCAACGAAGAGAGCGCTGATTTGAGGGTAGAGTCAGGGGCAATAATCAGGTTTGCCCGCAATGCGGTTCACGTCAAACGCGAGCAATAGAGGCGGAAGAGGTGAAGACCAGCTACGACTATATTATAGTCGGCAGTGGTATTGCCGGACTCTATACTGCCCTGCTGGCCAAGGAGCAGGGCAGTGTGCTCCTCATCACCAAGGGCAGCATTGATGACTGCAATACCAAGCATGCCCAGGGGGGGATTGCCGCCGCCATCAGCAAGCATGACTCTGCCGAGCTTCACTTCAAAGATACCATCGCCGCCGGGGGCGGCTTGTGTGATGAAAAGGCGGTGCGCATCCTGGTAGACGAAGCCACCGACCGTATCAGTGACCTGGTCAACTTCGGGGTACCCTTTGACACCCTTAATGGCAAGGTTGCCCTCACCCTGGAGGCAGCCCACAGCGTACCCCGCATTCTCCATGCCGGCGGCGATGCCACCGGCGAACATATTGAAATCACCCTGAGCAACCGGGTCCGTGCCGCCAAGATCAAGGTACTTGAAGACTGCCTGGCGACCGGGATTCTGGTGGAAAACGGCCGGGTTAGAGGCGTAAGCGCCTTTCACTGCCGCCTCGGCTCCCCCGATGAATACGAGTGCCGCCACCTGATTCTGGCGACCGGTGGTGGCGGGCAACTATTCAAGTTCACCACCAACTCCGAGGTAGCCACCGGCGACGGCATCGCCCTCGCCTTCAAGGCGGGCGCCGAGATTATGGACATGGAGTTCTTTCAGTTTCACCCCACCGCCCTGCACCTGCCCGGGGTAGCCCCCTTCCTTATCTCGGAAGCGGTCCGCGGGGAGGGGGGAGTGCTGCGCAACGCCGAGGGCTACCGCTTTATGCCCGATTATGCCCCGGAGGGTGACCTGGCACCGCGAGATGTCGTCACCCGGAGCATCGTCGCCGAGATGAAAAAAGAAGGCTCAGACCACGTCTTCATTGACGTTACCCATTTACCGCCGCGCATCATTACCGCCCGCTTCCCCCATATCTACCGCTTTTGCCTTGACCACGGCCTGAATATTACCAAAGCCCCGGTGCCCGTGGCGCCCGCCGCCCACTACATGATGGGCGGCATCAAGGTCAACACCTGGGGAGAAACCAATATCACCGGGCTGTTCGCGGCCGGTGAAACCGCCTGCACCGGAGTCCATGGCGCCAACCGGCTCGCCTCAAACTCAATGCTGGAAGTGGTGGTGTTTGCCAAGAGAATTATGGAAAAAACGAAAAAAGGCAGGATAATAACGGCGCCCCGGCAGAATGAAATTCGCCGCACGTTAGGTGAAAGACAACGGGTAAAAAAGGCAATGTCAGTACCCAGCCTTTCCGCCCTGCAACAGCTACACTGGGACAAAGTGGGTATTATCCGCAACCAAGCGGGCCTGACCCAAGCCGCCGAGACCCTGACTGCCTGGCAAAAGTCCCTGCCCCAGCCCACCGACCGCCCCAGCTATGAATTAAACATCCTGGTGCTGGCCGGCCGGTTAATGACCGAGGCGGCCCTTCTCCGGGAAGAGAGCCGCGGTGCCCATTTCCGCACCGATTTCCCCCAGAGCTCCCCGGAATGGCAGCGCCATATCGTATTCACTTCGGGTGAGACAGGTGAATAAATTACCACTATCTGATAAGCAAGTAGATAAGATTATAGACCTTGCCCTGGCGGAGGATATCAGTCAAGGCGATGTCACCAGTGAGACACTGATACCAGCCGAGCTCAGGGGGAAGGCATCACTGCGGGCCAGGGCTAAAGGGATAGTGGCCGGCACCGGGGTCGCCGGGAGGGTTTTTCAGCGGGTTGACCCCTCACTCCAGATTAAAGTTTTAATTCAGGACGGAGCCGGGGTTAAACCGGGGGACATCATCGCCACCGTTTCCGGCAAAGTAGCCAGCATCCTCAAGGCGGAGCGAACCGCCCTCAATTTCCTGCAGAGGCTGAGCGGCATTGCCACCCTGACCGCCCGATATGTGGCTGAGGTAAAGGGGCTGGCTACCGAGATTCTGGACACCCGCAAGACCACGCCCGGGCTGAGAATACTGGAAAAGTATGCGGTTCGGGTGGGGGGAGGCCAAAACCACCGCCTTCATTTGGGTGAGCTGATGCTGATTAAAGATAACCACCTGAGCGTACTGCGCGCTACCGGTATGAGCCTGAAAGATATTGTCGCCCAAGCCAAAAAGAAGGCGCCACGGGGGATAAAGGTTGAGGTTGAGGTCGGCAATGCTCAGGAAGCCGGGGAAGCAATTGCCGGCGGGGCGGATATTATTATGCTGGACAATATGAGCCCGGAGGAAATGCGCCCGGTGGTAAGCCAGGTCCCCGACCCGATTAAAACCGAAGCCTCCGGTGGCATTAACCTGGATAATATCCGCGCCGTAGCCAAAACCGGGGTTGATTTCATCTCTATCGGCGCCCTCACCCACTCCGCCCCCGCCCTGGATATCAGCCTTGAACTCGAGCCAGCAAAATCATAGCCTTTTATCCTGGCTATCGAGCATTATGGTTACCGGGCCATCGTTATGGATTTCCACCTGCATGTATTGCTGGAAGCGACCGGTTTCTACTTTAAGCCCGCTGGTGCGAGCCTCGGCAATAAACTTCTCGATTAGTTCTTCAGCCTGCGCCGGTGGTGCCGCCTCGACAAAGCTGGGACGGCGCCCCTTTCTGGTATCAGCTAAGAGAGTGAACTGGCTGACCACCAGCAGCTCACCCTTGATATCCAGCACGGAGAAGTTAAACTTGCCCTCTTCATC
Source organism: Dehalococcoidales bacterium (assembly GCA_035528295.1). Classification (GTDB taxonomy): domain Bacteria; phylum Chloroflexota; class Dehalococcoidia; order Dehalococcoidales; family JAUYDJ01. Next base: position 5,176 of record DATKYY010000032.1, read on the forward strand.
GGGGAAAATGCGCAGGTTTACCGTTCGCTGCGCCAGGTATTGCGCCTCGCTCCCGGTATCCCCGCTGGCGACACCCACCAGGACCACCAGCCCCGGCCCTATTTTGCCCACCACCTCCCCGCCAATACTGACCGAGGCTCTGGTGACCCGCTGCAGTAGTGCCTTCACTCCCCAGCCGGCTCCTTCGGTTTGCCCTTGCCCGGCTTTTTCTCTTTCTTCCCGGGGTGGCTGGTCTTACGACTATCGGTAACATAGAAACCGCTCCCCCGGAAAATGACCGGAACGGAATGAATGACACGGCGGGACTTCCCCTCACACTTGGGGCAAGCGTCTACCGGTTCATCAGCAAAGTTCTGCCTTCTTTCAAAGCGATGGTGACAAAGACTGCACTCATATTCATAGGTTGGCACTGGTTCACCTCAACTTTAGTCAATTTTATTACAATTAATCTATTAAACCAAATTAATGGATTATAGACAACTTTTGCCTAGACTTGCTTTTAAAAAGGCGGTAAAATAGACTTGAAGGCTGACGATAAAGAGATATGTATTGGACAGTTTACCATAGCCGAAAAAAGAAGCACTGAGCCGGTTTCGGGCAGTGCTTTTTAAGTTTAGGAGGTGCAGTTATGCAGTCGAGCCTGATTGGCAAAATTGAGAAGGCGAAACGATACGCCCAGGAAACCGACCGAGTTAGCTTCGCTGAGCTTGCCGTTGAGTTCCGCGGAGATAATGACACCTATAAAACCGGCTATAAAGACGGCAAGTGGCACTGCTCCTGCCACTTCTTCGCCAACTACGGAATCTGCAGCCATGGCATGGCAATGCAGCGAATTCTAGGCGAAATGCTACCGAAGGAAGCCCACACCACCCCCTTTAACTCCCGCCCCTGATTTTAGCCGCCAGGGGCTTATAAAGGCAATTCGGGCTTGATAATCTCGGCCTGCGCCATGGCTTCACCGACCACAAACAGGGAGCCGGCCACACAGACCAGGCCCTTCTCTCCAGCCATGCCCAGCGCCAGGCGAAGCGCGGTGGGCACATCCCCGGCAAACTGCGCTTCGACTCCGTATTTAGCAAACTCGGCAACGATTGGCGCCACCGCCATGGCCCGGGGATGAAGAGAGCGAGTGGCAATAACCTTGTCGAAAAGGGGCGCCAGCTCAGCGGCGATGCCGGCGATATCTTTATCACAGGAAACCCCGATAACCAGAATAGCCCGCTCCAGAGAACCCTTAACTCCCCCTGCCGCTAAGCCGAAGTACTGCTCCAGCGACTGCCTCAGCCGGCGTGCCGAGTCAGGGTTATGGGCACCATCCACCACCAGCCGCGGCTGACGGTTCAGTATCTGAAAACGCCCCGGCCAGCTTACCCCGCCCAGACCGTTAATAATACCCTCCCGGGAAATATGAAAGCCCTTCTCCGCCAGGACCTCCAGGGCAGCCACCGCCACCGCCGCATTCTCCAGCTGATACTGACCGAGCAGGGGGATGGACAGCTTATAATTATCCAGCCTCCCCTTCACCTCAAGCCTTTGCCGGCTGGTATCAAAGCCGGAACCCTGTCCGGTGACATCACGACCCACCCGGATTAGCCGGGCACCACGACTGCGGCAGGCTTCCTTAATTACCCGAGCCACCTCATCAATTTGCGGGGCAGATACCACAGTGCTACCGCTTTTGATAATGCCCGTCTTCTCGCCGGCTATCCGGGCCGGAGTTTTGCCCAGCACATCGGTATGGTCCAGGCTGATTGAGGTGATAACAGCCACTTCGGGATTTATCACATTGGTGGCATCAAACCTGCCCCCCATCCCCACCTCCAGCACCTGAAACTCGGCCTTCTTTGATTTAAAAAAGGCAAAGCCCAGCGCGGTTAACAGTTCAAAGGTGGTCAGCCGGCCATAGGTGGCTCTCTGGTTCACCGCCTCCACCTCGGGCTTGAGCCTGACCACCAGATTGACAAAGTCCGGCTCTGAGATTAGCTCCCCGTTGACCCTTATCCGCTCCCGCCAGGTATGCAGGTGGGGTGAAGTATAAAGCCCGGTAGTGTAACCGGAGGCAACCAGAGCTGAGGCTATCATCGCCGCCACACTTCCCTTGCCCTTGGTGCCGGCAATATGAACCGACCTCGCCGCCAGATGAGGCTTGCCCAGCCGGGACAAAAGCTCTTCTACCCGCCTCAGGTCATAGAAAGCCGGGTCGTGCGGCATCGGCATTTTTTCATAATCGGTGTAGCCGAAGAGGTATTCTTCTGCCTGTTTATAATTCATATTGTCAGTCTCCGATTAAAGGCAATTATATCACTGCTAATAAAGCCTAACAATTGAAGCGATGACACTTGACGCTAGCTGGGGTGGCTGATATTATCAAATTGCCAATGGATTTCATCACCAAGCTGAAGAATGCCATCAAAAAGAACAGTAGTCTGGTCTGTGTCGGGCTTGACCCTGACCTGGAGCGCATGCCGGCGGGACTGAGCGTCGCCGAATTCAACAAGGCGATTATTGAGGCGACGGCTGACCTGGTCGGCGCCTACAAGCTCAACCTCGCCTTCTACGAAGTGCTGGGAATCGAGGGGCTGGAGACACTGATGCAGACCATCAAATATATCCCCGAGGACATACTGGTAATCGGTGATGCCAAGCGGGGCGATATCGCCAATACCGCCCGGGCCTACGCCAAGACCATTTTCACCAACTTCAATTTTGATGCCACCACGGTAAACCCCTACCTCGGTTTCGATTCAATAGAGCCCTTTATTAATTACCGCGATAAAGGGGTCTTTCTGCTGTGCCGGACGTCAAACTCAGGTGCCGCCGATTTCCAGGACCTGCCCTGCCAGGTAGAGGGAGGCACCCGACCCCTTTTTGAGATAGTAGCCGCCCGAGCCAACGAGTGGAACTCCAACGGCAACATCGGGCTGGTGGTTGGCGCCACCTACCTTGAGGAGCTAAGGCGGATACGGCAGAGCTACCCCGATATGCCCCTGTTGATACCCGGCATTGGCGCCCAGGGTGGTGACCTGCCCAGGGTAGTCAGCTACGGCGTGGACAGCCAGGCCGAGCGGACCATTATTAACTCCTCGCGGCAGATAATCTACGCTTCGCGGGAAAAAGATTTTGCCCAGGCTGCCCGCCGTGCCGCCTCATCCCTGCGGGAGGAGATTAACCGCCACCTCCCCACCCTGCCCGCATAACAGGCTCAGGAGCTTCATAGATGGTGATGGAGATAAAGTTGGGTGATGTGGTGCGCCTCAAGAAGAAGCACCCCTGTGGCAGTAACGAGTGGCAGGTAGTCCGGCTCGGCGCCGACATCGGGATTAAGTGCCTCAAGTGCCAGCACCGCGTTCTTTTAGAGAGAAGCGTCTTCGAGCGCCGGGTGAAAGCCTTTATTTCCCGAGGACCGGAGACGGCTCTAAACCAGAAGAAGGCAGAGATTGAGGCAAAGTTAGCCGACCTGAAGGCGCGCTGGCCGGCTCACTCGGTTCCGCCGGCAATGTGGCAGGAACTGGAGGAGCTGGAAGAAGAGCTGGCAAAGGTAAAGGACATTATCAATAAGGATACAGGTAAAAGGGGGGTGGAAAAATGAAACACACCCGAGAGGACTACATGCGAATCCAGGACCCGGATGGCATCATTCCCGATGACGAACCAGTCTTCCTGCTCCGGGGACAAGATGTCGCCGCACCCGACGCCGTAGAATTCTGGGCAACCGAAGTAGAACGGCGTGGCGGTGAGGCCGACATCGTTCAATCTGCCCGAAAGCAAGCCCAAAAGATGCGCGAGTGGCAACGAAACCGTATGTCCAAGCTGCCCGATTTGCCGGGGAGCAGATAACCGGATTAAGTATCACCCTTAATATCAAGGTGCATACCATGATAATGCACATTGACCTGGATGCCTTCTTTGTCGCCGTAGAGCAGGTGCAAAACCCCAAGCTCAAGGGTAAGCCGGTGGTGGTCGGCGGTCGCCCCGACCGGAGGGGGGTGGTGGCTTCCGCCTCCTATGAAGCCCGCCGCTTTGGCCTCCACGCCGGTATGCCCCTGGCCACCGCCTACCGCCTCTGCCCCCAGGCTATCTTTATTGAGGGCAGCTTCGCCAAGTACCGCGATGCCTCACATAAGTTTATGGCGATTCTGGCTGATTTTAGCCCTTTTCTGGAGCCGCTGGGCATCGATGAAGCCTATCTCGATGTCACCGGCTTTGAGTCTCTTCACGGCACTATTACCCGGATGGCCCAGGCAATAAAGCAAAGAATCAGGGACGAACTGGGGCTCTGTGCCTCGGTGGGCATTGCCAGCAGCAAGGTTGTCGCCAAGATTGCCTCGGAACTGTCCAAACCGGACGGGCTGCTGGAAGTAGCCACCGGTAAGGAAGCCGCCTTTCTGGCTCCCCTGCCCATAGGCAGACTGCCCGGCATCGGCAGGAAGAGTGAGCTTATTTTTAAGGGTCTAGGCGTTGATACCATAGGCAAACTATCGGCTACACCGCTAAGCGTGCTCAAAAGCCATTTCGGTGCGTCTGGTGAGCTTCTACTTCGCTTCTCAACAGGCGTAGACGGCCGTAAAGTGGAACCGCCCGGCGCCGCCAAGTCCATCAGCCGGGAAACCACCTTTGGCCAAGATACCAGAGAGCGCCCTTTACTGCAGGCAACACTCCGCTATCTCAGCGAACGGGTGGGCAGCGAGCTGCGCCAGCAGGCCAAGCAAGCCCGGCGAATAACCCTGAAGCTGAGATATGCCGACTTCACCACCATCACCCGCAGCCATACCCTGACTCAGCCCAGCGATACCGACAATGCCATCTTCAATACCGGACTGAAGCTGCTGAACCAGGCACTGGATCAGCAAAAGGCGCCGATTCGCCTGGTTGGTATCGGCGTAGCCAGGCTGGCTGAGGCCGGCCAGCAGGCGGATATGCTGGATAGCAGCCTCGGTCGGCGGGAAAATCTGAACCGGGCCATTGACCGCATCCGCAAGAAGTACGGCTTCAGCGCCATCCAGACCGGCCGCACCCTGCGGCTGAAAGATATCTTCCCCGAAACAGGGGAGGGCTATACCCTGCACACCCCCAGTCTTTCGCGTTGATTATTCTAGTGCTATAATATGCCTATCCTTCTTAAAGGAGGTGCTACCATGTGGCAGTGGATTATGGCAAATGCGGTGTGGATACTGGTTGCCTCCGGTTTTATGCTGGCGATACTTCTT
>DATKYY010000033.1:0-3577 GCA_035528295.1 Dehalococcoidales bacterium
TTGGCGAAATTTCGGTTATCATCGCCTGGCTATTTAATCCCCGGTACCCGCTTATCCCCCTCACCCTGGTCGTGGCATCAGTATCGCTTATCAGTCTGGTGACCTGGTGGCTGGTGCGGGCCAACAAAGCCAGGGCGGCTGGCTACCTGTTCACTATCAGCTTCCTGGCGGTAGTGGCGCTTATTACCACCCTGTTTGGCGGTTTCACCGGCCCGATGGCCATCATCTATCTCTTCCCCATCCTGGTGGCCGGTACGCTAATCGATATCCGGGCCAGTTTTTTCATCGCCACCCTGGCGGCCATCCTCTACCTGGCGATGATACCCATCGAAAAAGCCGGTCTTTTCCCCCAGCTTGCTCCGCCACAAGCCACCGAGATGGTCATTCCCTATCTAGCCGTCTCGATAAACCTGATATTCTTTTGTTTTGCTGCCTTTCTCAGCTGGTTTGCCGCCAGCCGGCTGCACCAAACTCTCCAGGAAAGCCGCCGCTACGCTACGGAACTCCAGGCAGCCAACGAGAAGCTTCAAGCCAGTGAGGAAGAGCTCAGGACCTCCAACGAAGAGCTGGAAGCTACCAATGAAGAATTGCAAACTTCTGAGGAGGAATTGCGCACCAGCAATGAAGAGATGGAGGCAGCTAACCAGGAGCTGAGAGAGGCACAGGAACAGCTGATTCGCGCGGAGAAACTGGCGGCGATTGGCAAGCTGGCCGGTGGAGTGGGCCATGAGCTCAGAAACCCGCTGGGGGCAATCAAGAATGCCGTTTACTATGTAAAGGGAAAAGTAGGCGGGAGCGAGCTGGGACAGCAAGAACCGCGTCTTATCGAGTTTCTGGATATCATTGATGACGAGATAAATTCGTCCAATAAAATCATCAATGACCTGCTCAACTTTTCCCGGGTCGGTAAGCCATCGGCCTCCCCTACTCAGATAAAGAAAGTAATTGAAAATGCGCTGTCCCGAACACCCCTTCCAGAGAACATCAGGCTGACTAAAAGCCTGAATTCCAGCTTACCTGAGATTGAGATTGATGCTGACCAGATTCAGCAGGTGCTGGTCAATATCATCACCAACGCCGCCCAGGCTATGCCCGACGGGGGTAGATTGAGTATAAGTGCCGAGGAGAAGGCGAAATTCCTGGAGATTGAGGTTACCGATACCGGCGGTGGCATAGCGGAAGATGTAATGGCGAAAATCTTTGACCCCCTCTTTACCACCAGAGCCAAGGGTATCGGTCTGGGCCTGGCGGTATGCAAGTCAATTATTGACCGCCATGAAGGGCATATTGAAGTAAAAAGCAAGAGCGGGAAGGGAACTACCTTTAGAATCAAGTTGCCCCTGAAGGCAGCCTAAGAGGAGGTTTAGCTTGGCCAAGAATAACGGTAAAACCAGCGTGCTGGTGGTTGATGACCTGCGCAGCATACGGCTGACCCTGGGCGGAATTCTGGAGGACGAGGGACACAATGTGGTTACCGTGGAAGACGGTTACCAGGCCATCGAAGCGGTAAAGAAAGTCTACTTTGATGCCATCTTTATGGACATAAAGATGCCGGGGATAAACGGGGTGCAAACCTTCCGCGAAGTCAAGAAGATTGCCCCGGCGTCAGCGGTAATTATGATGACGGCTTATTCGGTAGAAGACCTGGTGAAGGAAGCCCTGGAAGAAGGCGCCTATGCCATCATCTACAAGCCGTTTGACATTGATAAAGTCATCTCACTCATTGAAAAACTGCTCCGCCAGAAAATACTGATACTGATAGTTGATGAACAGTTTGCCGACCGGGAAACACTGAAGACAATACTTGAGGATAAAGGCTACCGGGTGACGACGGCTAAAGACGGGACAGAGGCGATAAAGAAGGTGCGGGAGAAGCACTACGACATCATCTTTTTAGAGGTGAAGCTACCCGATATGAATTGTGCCCAGACATTCGAGCAGGTCAAGGAAATTGACCCGGGAGCTACCGTGATTATGATGAGCGGCTATACCGAGGAGGAGCTGGTGAAAAAAGCGGTCAGTGCCGGTGTCTATACCTGCCTGCAAAAACCCTTTGATATGGAAAAGGTAATGGCACTGGTTGCGGATATAGCCAGGGGAAGAAAGCAATGATTGCCAACAGTTCTACCGTTATCCTGGTAGAGGACGAGCCGGGTACCCGGGCGACCCTGTGCGGCATACTGGAGGACACCGGCTATGAGGTTATCGGGCTGGAAAGGGGGGTGGAGGCGCTGGAGACGATACGGGGAAACCACTTTGATGTGATTATTACCGATATCAGACTACCCGATGTTGACGGGATGGATATACTAGAGCTGGCCAAGGAAATAAATCCCGATGCCGCCGTGATTATGATGACCGGTTATGCCAGCATGGAGACAGCGGTAGATGCGGTAAACCACGGTGCCTACGCCTATTTTCTCAAGCCGATTAACCCCGACGAGCTGAAGACGGCTATCGCCAATGCCCTGAAACAGCAAAGGCTCCTGGTGGAGAACAAGAGACTGGTGGACAGCCTGCAGTATTCCAACAAGCTGCTGTTTGAAGCCAATGCCCAGCTGCGCCAGGAAATCACAGAGCGCACGCGGGTGGAGCAGGAGCTCATTGACAAAAGCGGCGAGGTGGAAGAAGCCAACCGGCTGAAGTCGGAATTTCTGGCCCATATGTCCCACGAGCTGCGCACCCCGTTAAACGCTATCATCGGCTTCTCCGAGCTCTTAATTGACGGGGTGCTGGGCAAAATTACCCAGAAGCAAAAAAAGTGCCTCACTGATATCCTGGCCAGCAGCCAGCACCTGCTCAGCCTGATTAACGAGGTCCTTGACCTCTCCAAGATAGAATCGGGTAAGACCGAGCTCAGGCTGACCAATTTCACCCTGACCGATATAATCGAGCCGCTGAAAAGCTCTATTATGCCGATGCTTACCTCCCGAAAACAAAGCCTTGAGACTGAAGTGCCCGACAACCTGCCCTTAGTCCGTGCCGATAAAGCCAAGGTAAGACAGGTGCTGCTCAACCTGCTCAGTAACGCCATCAAGTTTACCGCCGACGGTGTCCGGCTCAAGATTGAAGCAGCATGGCGCAATGACTGGTGTCAGGTCAGTGTCATTGATAACGGTATCGGTATCAACAAGGAAGACCAGGAAAGAATGTTCGAACCCTTCTGCCAGCTGGAGAATCCGCTGACCCGAGAAAAGAGCGGTACCGGGCTGGGACTAACTATTGCCCGGCAGATTATTGAACGGCACGGCGGCCAAATCTGGGTGGAGAGTGACTACGGCAAGGGAAGCCGGTTTACCTTTACCCTCCCCCTGGCCATAAGTGATTAGATAAAGCCCGGAGCAGCCATGAAAAAGAAGATACTGATTGTGGAAGACAACCCCCAGAATATGAGGCTACTAGAGATGCTTCTTGGCGCCAAGGGCTACACCCTGCTCAAAGCAATCGATGGAGAGGAGGCGGTGAACCTGGCCACAAGCGAGCGGCCCGACCTGATTATTATGGACATCCAGCTTCCCAAGATGAACGGACTTGAGGCGACCCGACAGCTGAGACAGTCGCCCGACTTCAGCCACAC
>DATKYY010000034.1:0-2591 GCA_035528295.1 Dehalococcoidales bacterium
CAGCCCCTTGAGGGTAACCAGACCGGGGTCACCCGGCCCCGCCCCCACCAGATAGACCTTACCTGCTTTCAATGTTCCTTGCCTCAGTAATAAATTCAGCCGCTCCCACTTTGAGCAGCTTCTGCGCCAGCCTCATGCCCAGTTCCTCCGGCGATAGGCTATTACTCTCTTCAACAGCGCGCAGTATCTGGTTATCACTCACCCGAGCCACCATCCCCTCCAGCTTCAAGTTAGCGCCGTTAACAGTGCCCAGTGCCGCAATCGGGGCACGGCAGCCACCACCCAGGACGCGGAGAAAGGCACGCTCCGCCATTACACTCTGCCAGGTGGGCAGATGATTTAGAGAAGAAACCAGTGCCGCTACTTCCTCATCACCGAGCCGGGTTTCGACGACCAGTGCCCCCTGCCCCACCGCGGGCAGAAAATGCTCCAGAGGCAGGTAGTCAGTTATCCTGTCCTCCCCGCCCAGGCGCTTCAGTGCCGCCGCCGCCAGTATCACCCCGTCAAACTCACCCTCAGCCACCTTGCGCAGACGGGTATCCACATTCCCCCTTATGCTCAATGCCTCCAGGTCGGGACGATGAGCCTTGAGCTGAACGGCTCTCCGCAGGCTACCGGTGCCTATCTTTGAGCCGGCGGCAAGCTCATCAAGTTTGCCATTTCGGGAAACCAGCACGTCTCTGGGGTCGAGCCTCTCGGTTACCGCCAGCAGGCACAGCCCCTCCGGAATCTGGGTCGGCACATCCTTAAGGCTGTGCACCGCCAGGTCAACCCGTCCCTCAAGCAGGGCTTCCTCCAGCTCCTTGACAAACACGCCCACCCCTTCCATGCGGTCAAGAGGGGCATGGCGGCTGCGGTCGCCCCTGGTTACAATCTGGCTGATACTAATTTCAAGCTCAGGATTAAGTTCGGCAATCTGAGCCATCACTGACTCCGCCTGAATTAGAGCCAGCCGGCTCCCCCGGGAACCGATGATAATTCTTCTTTTCATTTCTCTTTCTCTGTCTCCAGATGGAAAAGCCGGTTTATTATTTCGGCGTAATCTTCATTACCCTTTAGATTTGCCTTGAGATACTTAACCGGGTCCTGCAGAATTTGGCTGGTAATTGACCGGGTCATCATCTCCAGGCAATATTTTTCTTCATCGGTTAAGGGAGGCAGCTTCTTCAGGGTCCGGTTCAGCTGAGAACGGCGTATCTTTTCCGCCTTACCCATCAGGGCGCTGATTACCGGCCTGACTTCAAGCGTCCGCCACCAGCTGACGAACCGGGCCAGCTCGGCGGCGATAATTACCTCCGCCTGCTCAATCTCTTCTTCGCGCTGCTGGCGATTCTGGTCGGCAATCTGGGTAAGGTCATCGATATTGTACAGGACAACATTATCTATCTCGGCTACCGCCGGTGCCACATTGCGCGGGACGGCGATGTCAATTATCACCATCGGCTCAGAGCGATTTTTCATTACCGTATCCACCCGGCGAGCGTCCAGCAGCCGGTGGGGGGCATCAGCACAGGCAACCACAATATTACAGGTAGCCAGCTCTTCAGCCAGATTATCCATGCCAATCGGTTGACCGCCCAGCATTATGGTCAGTGCAGACGCCCTCTCCGGAGTGCGGCTGGCGACCACTATCTGCTTGGCTCCCCTCTCCTTGGCTGCCTTAGCCACCAGCCTCCCCGCCTCGCCGGCACCGATAACCAGCAGCTTGCAACCGCTCAGCTTACCAACCACCCGGGCGGCTAAGTCCACCGCCACCGAGCTGACCGAAAGGGGCTTTTTGCTGATTCCGGTTTCCTCACGCACCCGCCGGCCGGCCCGAATGGCACTCTGAAAAATATGGCGCAGCGGCAGATTGACCTTCTTTGCCTTTTCGGCAATATCCAGCGCCTTTTTCACCTGACCCAGCACCTCAAATTCACCAACCACCATTGAGTCCAGACCACCGGCGACACGGAACAGGTGCTCGGCTACCGCCTCACCACTGAAGCGATAGGCATACCGGCGCAGGTCAGCATCGCTGATATCCAGGTGAGCCTTTAAGAAATCAAGGCTGGCTTCCTCAGCCTGCCGAACACTACTACCGGCGGTATAAACCTCAGTGCGGTTACAGGTGGACAGGATGACGCCGTGGGCAACATAGCTGCCCAGCAGAGACAGGGCCTCCTCAAGCTTACCGGCCCTGATCGCCGCCTTCTCCAAGATGGCCACCGGTGCCGCCTGATAATTGATGCCGACCAGATTAATCTGCATATTATCCCGCCTTGAGCCGGCTCAGGATGAGAGCCCTGGCTTTCTCCCTTTCGCCTTTTCTCAATAATTTAGTGAGCTCATCTAAATCCAGTGCTTCCTGCCAATCATCACCGCCAACCGTAATCCCCCGCTTCTTTACCTCAGCGCGCACCTCATCAATAAGCTGCGCCAGGGCGGCATACTCCTCGCCGAAGTCCTTTTCCAGCCTGGTCCGGATTTTGCGCGCCAGTGCCGGGCTGCGCCCCGCCGTGGCGACAGCAATGGTAACATCACCGCGGCGCAGGCAAGAGGGGACAATGAAATCCGAGTTCTGGGCATCATCGACGACATTGACCAGAACC
>DATKYY010000035.1:0-5187 GCA_035528295.1 Dehalococcoidales bacterium
CTCGGTGTCTTCATGGGGCTGAGCCAGGTAATCATTATCACTATCGTCACCTTTATGGTTCTGGGTGAGCTCAACATTAACATTGCCCCCATCCTGGCCGGCCTCGGTATTGCCGGCATCGCCGTCGGCTTCGGTGCCCAGTACCTGATACGAGACCTTATCGCCGGCGTCTTTATCCTTATGGAAAACCAGTTCCGGGTGGGGGATGTCGCCAAGATAGCTGACATCGCCGGGCTGGTGGAGGAAGTCCACCTGAGGAAGACGGTACTGCGTGACCTGGACGGCATTGTCCACCACGTGCCCAACGGCGAGATCAGGGTCGCCAGCAACTACACCCGGCGCTTTTCCCGGGTGAACCTGGATATCTCGGTAGCCTACGGCACCGACCTTGACCAGGCCATGGCGGTGATAAACAGAGTCGGGCAGGAACTGGCCAAGGACGAGAACTGGAAAGAAAGAATTATTACCCCGCCCCAGGCGCTCAGGGTGAACAAATTCGGCGATTCCGGTATTGATATCAAGATTCTGGGCGATGTTAGGCCTATAGAGCAGTGGGCCGTCATGGGCGAGCTGAGGCTCCGCCTGAAGAAGGCCTTTGACAAGGAGGGAATTGAAATCCCCTGGCCTCATGTCAAGCTCTATTTCGGTGAGCCACAGCTAATCAGCAACCTGGCCTGTGCCGCCTGCGCCACGGCTAATCCACCGGGGAGTAAGTTCTGCTTAAATTGCGGAGCCAAGCTGAGCGCCAAGTAAGGCTACTTGTCCTAAAGTCGGGTAATACACTATAATAAGCCCTATCTTAAGGAAGGAGACTTCAAGATGCCGTCATACGCCTTTTTTCAGGGGAAGTTTGTGCCTTTAGCGGAAGCCAAGATTGGTGTAATGACCAACGCCCTGCACTATGGCTGCGCCATCTTTGAGGGCATCCGCGGCAACTGGAACGAGGAACAGAAGCAGATATATATCTTCCGCCTCAAAGAGCACTACCGGCGAATGCAGGACGGCTGCCGGCTGCTCAAGATGGACCTGCAATACAGCCTGGACAAGCTGTGCCAGATAACGGTAGAGATGGTGCAAAAAGGCGGTTTTAAGGAAGATATCTACATCCGTCCCCTGGCCTACAAGAGCTCCGAGGCGCTCGGGGTGCGGTTGCATGACCTGGAGAGCGATTTCCTCGTCTTTGCCATCCCCTGGGGAAGATATCTTGATGTGGATAAAGCCAGATGTGCGGTTTCCTCATGGCGGCGCCCCGACGACAATAGCATCCCACCACAGGCGAAGATTACCGGCATCTATGTCAATAACGCCTTCGCCAAGACAGAAGCGGTTAGTAATAACTTTGATGAAGCCATTATGCTCTCCCCCGACGGTCATGTTTCCGAGGGGAGCGGCGAGAACATCTTCCTGGTTATTGATGGCAGGCTGGTTACCCCCGCCGGATACAGCAGCATTCTGATGGGCATTACCCGCGATACCGTGATAAAACTGGCCCGGAACGAACTGGGGCTGGAAGTAATCGAACGGCTTATTGACCGCAGTGAACTCTATACTGCCCAGGAGTGCTTCATGACCGGCACCGCCGCCCACCTGACCCCGATTGCCGAGATTGACCACCGCAAGGTCGGCGACGGTGAAATCGGCCCGATAACCGCCAGGCTACAGAAGCTCTACTCCGATGTAATCCGGGGCCGGAACGCCAAGTATATCGATTGGTGCACTCCGGTCTATAAAAAATAAACTCGCGGAAGCCTGAATGACGCTCAATGAGGTTATCACTGGGGGCGGGGCGGTAATCTTAGGCTATCTGATTGGCTCCATCCCGTCAGCCTACATTGCCACCCGTCTGGTAACCGGCAAGGACATCCGCCATCTGGGGGGAGGCAATGTCGGCGGCTTGAACACGGCACGCGAGGTCGGCTTCCTGCCCGGGCTGCTGGTCGGTATCGTTGACCTGGGCAAAGGCAGCGCCGCCGTAGCCATCGCCCACTGGCTGCTGGACTTATCCCTCGTCCCGGTGCTGCTCACCGGGCTGGCGGCCGTGGTCGGGCATAACTGGATGGTCTGGCTAAAATTCAGCGGGGGGAAGGGTATGGGGGCGGCGGTGGGCGCCCTGCTGGTGGTGATGCCGGTCTACGGTTACTGGCTGGGGCTGGTGATTTTCCTCGGTATCGTTATTGCCCTCTACACCATCACCCGCAATATTGCCTTCGCTATAGGTCTGGCGCTGCTTTTTCTGCCCCTGATAATCTGGCTGGGCACCAAATCGGGAACGGCGACCATCTTTGCCGTTATTTTAGGGCTTATCATCTCGGCCAAGTTCTTCCCCACCGCCCGAGCCGCCTGGGTCAAAACAGAGCATAAGTGGGACTTTGTCTTTGACCGGAGCAAGAAAAGATAGCTAACTGCCCGCTGAAGCCACCTTGAGTGACCTTAACAGGAATAGCATGCGGCTGCTCTGCTCCATGGTGGTGGTTGAGTTAAGGGCTTCCTCCAGCAATTGCCCAATGGCGAAGCTACCGTGACCACGAACCATCACAATGCGGCAATGCTTTAGCGAGCCGGCGATTAAGTCAGCCAGACCGCCCACCCTTACCTCCTCCTGCCAACCGAGGACGGTGACCTGCCCCACGATAGCCGAACCCTCGGCATCACTGGGCACAATCTCGGTTTCAGTTAGTGATAGGGCAATGGTGTGGGGTGGGTGGGCATGGACAACGGCCAGGGCCGGGGTCTGCTGATAGATGGCGCGATGGACGGCCAGTTCTACCGAGGCAAGGGGTGTGGCCCGGTCGTTCTTGCTTATCCCGGTCTCAATCAAATCGTGTTCCTGCAGACAGCCCAGCCGACAACCACGGCGGGTAATGATAATCCGCTCTCCCAGCCTGACACTGAGGTCCCCGCTACTGGAAGAGACCACCCCCCGCGCAAACAGGTCATGTCCCGTAGTCTGAAACTGTCCTAAAATCACGACTCCCTCAACTCCGGCTTCGGCTTAGCTACCACCATAAGACTATGCTGATTAATAACTGTTTGTCAAATAAATCGAATCAATACCATTGGTTTATGTCTTATAGTATAATGTCAAGGCTGGTCTCTTCTTTATTGACCAAAAACGAGCAAAGGGGGATTACCCGATGCAATGGGGAATGGCAAACCGGCTGGCCCAGCTCATCCAGGCCGATGGGCATGCCCTGTTCCTGCCCGTAGACCACGGCTATTTTCAGGGTCCGACCCGAAAACTGGAAGTGCCGCGTCAGACCATTGAACCGCTCCTGCCCTATGCGGATGCCCTTTTCATTACCCGGGGGGTACTACGCTCATCAGTAGACCCCGACCATACCAAACCGGTTATTCTCCGCGTTTCCGGCGGCACCAGTATGGTGGGCAAAGACCTGGCTAACGAAGGGCTTACCACCTCTATGGAGGAAGCACTCCGCCTGAACGCCTCGGCAGTCGGCATTTCCATCTTTGTCGGCAGCGACTATGAGAAGGAGACACTGTTAAATCTAGCCAGGCTGGTTGACGAGGGGGAGAGATACGGCATGCCGGTAATGGCGGTCACCGCCGTGGGCCGGGAAATAGAAAAGAGGGATGCCCGCTATCTGGCACTTGCCTGCCGCATCGCCGCCGAGCTGGGGGCACAGGTGGTGAAGACCTACTGGTGTCCGAACTTTGAGAAGGTGGTAACCGGCTGCCCGGTACCGGTAGTGATGGCCGGTGGCCCCCAGGTCAATACCTTGCTTGAGGTTTTTGAATTTGTCCACGATGGCCTGGAGAAGGGGTCAATCGGCGTTAATCTGGGCCGGAATATCTGGCAGAATGATTTCCCGGTAGCCATGATTAAGGCAATAAGAGCCCTGGTTCACCAGAAGGCAACCCCGAAAGAAGCCCAGGAAATATACGATAGCGAAAAGGGTAAGGTAAAAAAGCGCTCATGAGCCGCGTCAGGCGAAACCGCATGCGCGTTGCCATGTGGTATAACAACCGCGATGTGCGCGTGGAAGAGATACCCATCCCCCAGATCGGCCCCGGCGAGATACTGATGCGGATAGAGGCCTGCGGCCTCTGCGGTAGCGATGTCATGGAGTGGTACCGCCTTGACCGGGCGCCGCTGGCGCTGGGTCACGAGGTTGGCGGGCAGATTGTGGCGGTGGGGGAGGGGGTGGAGCGCTATAAAGAGGGCGACCGGATATCAGCCGCCCACCATGTCCCCTGCAACACCTGCCACTACTGCCGCTACGGCCATCATACCGCCTGCCAGACGCTGCGGGAGACCAACTTTGACCCCGGCGGTCTGGCCGAATATTTAAGGCTTCCCGCCATCAATGTTGACCACGGCGTATTTCTTTTGCCCGACCATGTATCTTATGAAGAAGCCACTTTTATCGAACCGCTCGCCTGCATCCTGCGCGGGCAGATGGTAGCCCGAATGCAGCCCGGGTTAAGCGTGCTGGTCATCGGCAGCGGTCTCTCCGGACTGCTCCATATCCAGCTCGCCAGCACCCTGGGAGCAGCCCGGGTAGTCGCCACCGATGTCAATGACTACCGGCTCAAAGCAGCCCGAAAGTTGGGGGCTGAGGCGACTATAAAAGCCGAGGAGGATGTGCCGGCCCGCCTGCGCGAGCTGAATGAAGGCCGCCTGGCTGACCTGGTAATAGTCTGCACCGGGGCGACCTCAGCCATCAGTCAGGCCCTGAAATCGGTGGACCGGGGCGGCACAGTGCTCTTCTTTGCCCCCACCGACGCCGGCGCCACCGTTCCCCTTTCCATAAACGAGCTCTTCTGGCGTAACGACATCACCCTCACCACATCCTACGCCGGCAGCCCGGCGGACTACCAGGCGGCACTGGAAATAATTCAGATGGGCACCATCCCGGTGCGGGAGATGATTACCCACCATCTGTCTCTGGCAGAGACCGGCGAGGGTTTTCAGCTGGTGGCTAATGCCGGGGACTGCCTGAAGGTAATTATTGAACCGCAGCGGTAAATAAGAGGGGTAGCTACGCCAGCGCCCTGATGACGGCAATCACCCTGCCCTGAATCTCCACATTGTCCGGCTCGGCATATATCGGCTGCATCTGGCGGTTGGCGGGCTGGAGCCGGATACGCCCCGGCTCACTGTAGATTTTTTTCAGGGTGACTTCCTTCTCCGCCTTCAGCCATACGGCGGCCGTCTCCCCGTTCTCG
>DATKYY010000036.1:0-6006 GCA_035528295.1 Dehalococcoidales bacterium
CGCCGGGTGCGGCGGCCAATGACTCGAATTGCTCCGGCGGTGGCAGGTTCCGGACAATAAAGCGGGTGGCATTCCACAGCTTATTGGCAAAGTTACGCCCCGCTTCCAGCCTGGAGCGGGTCAGCTTGAGATCGTTTCCCGCCGAGGTACCGGTGGATAGAGAGAAGCGCAGGGCATCGGTGCCGTACTGCTCCAGGGTATCAATCGGGTTAAGCACATTGCCCCTGACCTTGCTCATCTTCTCCCCCTTCTCGTCGCGGATTAAACCGTGGAGGTATATCGTATCAAAGGGGATATCGCCGGTATCCTCCAGGCCCATCATAATCATCCGGGCCACCCAGAAGAACAGAATGTCATAGCCGGTTTCCATTACCGTCGTCGGGTAGAAATAGCGCAGGTCTTCGGTATCATCCGGCCAGCCCAGGGTGGAGTGTGTCCACAGCGCCGAGCTAAACCAGGTATCCAGCACGTCGGGGTCCTGCTCAATATCAGCCGAGCCGCACTTCAGGCAGGACTTGAGCTCATCGACGGCTGCAGTCAGCTCACCACAGCCCCGACAGTACCAGACCGGGATGCGGTGTCCCCACCACAGCTGGCGGCTGATGCACCAGTCCCGAATATCCCCCATCCAGTTAAGATAGGTCTTGGTGAAATGCTCCGGGATAATCGTAATTCGCCCCTCGGTCACCGCCTTAATGGCCGGCTCCGCCAGAGGCGGCATCCGGATAAACCACTGCTGGCTGGCGATTGGCTCAATTATCGTCTGGCAGCGGTCACAGTGCCCCACCGAGTGGACATAGGGCTCTATCTTCTCCAGCAGCCCCTCTTTCTCCAAATCAGCCAGTATCGCCTTACGGCAGGCAAAGCGGTCCTGCCCGACATAGGGGCCAGCATTCTCATTCATGGTGGCATCGGGGTTTAAAATATTTACCAGCGGTAACCCGCCGCGCTGCGCTACATCAAAGTCCACCGGGTCGTGAGCCGGGGTGATTTTAACCGCCCCGGTGCCAAATTCGGGGTCAACTGCCTCATCAGCCACAATCGGTATTGCCCGCTTCACCGCCGGCAGAATGACCTTCTTACCGACCATCGCCTTGAACCGCTTATCCTTGGGGTTAACCGCCACCGCGGTATCACCGAGTATCGTCTCCGGCCGAGTGGTGGCTACGGTGATGAAACCCTCGCCCCCCTCCGCCATATGATAGCGGACATAGTAGAGATTACCGGCTATCTCCTTGTGGCCTACTTCAAGGTCAGAGAGAGCGGTGGCACAGCGGGGGCACCAGTTGATAATCCGTTCGCCCCGGTAGACCAGTCCCTTGTCATAGAGACGGACAAAGGCGGTGCGCACTGCCCGGCTTGGCCCCTCATCCAGGGTATAGCACTCCCGATTCCAGTCACAGGAAGCCCCCAGGCGCTGGTGCTGCTCGGTAATAGTATGGCGTCGGCTATCCGCCCATTGCTCGATTCTCCGCTGCGTTTTTTCCCGACCCAGCTTGTGCCGGTCCAGCCCCTCTTTAGCCAGCATCTGCTCGACAACCACCTGGGTGGCGATACCGGCGTGGTCAACGCCGGGCAGCCACAGGGTCGGCTCCCCCCTCATCCGGTGCCAGCGGGTCATGATATCCTCCAGAGTGGCCGTCAGGGCATGCCCGATGTGAAGCTCACCGGTAACATTGGGCGGGGGCATGATGATAACAAAGGGCTTCTTTTTCGGGTCTATCTTGGGCGCAAAATAGCCCTTCTCCAGCCAGAAGCGGTACCACTTCTGTTCCACATTAGCCGGCTCATAAGCCTTGGGCATTTCGCCTGGTATTTGCGCCAAATGTGTCATTGAGGGGAGTCTCCTTCAATCTAGAACCTGCTCAGAGCAGCTTAACTATCCTGTCCAGTATTTTTCCGGCCACCTCTCGCTTGGTTAAGAGAGGCAAACTTTCTACTTTGCCATCACGGTCAATCAGGGTTACTCTGTTGGTATCGGCACCGAAGCCGCTATCCGGGTCGGTAATATCGTTAGCCACCATCAGGTCAAGCTGCTTCTTTATCAGCTTTTGCCTGGCGTTGGCAACTATGTCCTCACTTTCGGCGGCAAAGCCAATTTTGATAAAATTGCCTTTGACTTCAGCCAGAATGTCCGGCGTCCTGACCAGCGCCAGGGTCAGGCTGGGGCTGGTCTTCTTAATCTTGGCTCTGGCTACTTCTTTGGGCTGGTAGTCAGCCACCGCCGCCGCCATAATCAGGGCGTCAGCCCTGCCTACCGCCTTAGCCACCGCTGCTTTCATCTCAGCGGCGGTTCTTACTTTAATAACATCAATGCCCGCCGGCTCAGGCAGAGCCACAGGAGCGCTGATTAAGATGACTTTAGCTCCCCGGTCGCGGGCTGACTCCGCCAGGGCGTAGCCCATTTTGCCCGAGGAGCGGTTGCCGATGTGGCGCACCGGGTCAATCGGCTCCTGAGTGCCCCCGGCGGTAACCACGATGCGCCGCCCCGCCAGGTCATTACGCCTGTTTAACACCTGCTCGACGGTGTCTAAAATCTGCTCAATCTCAGCCAGACGCCCCACCCCGACCTTGCCCGAAGCAAGGCGGCCGTAAGCCGGGTCAATCATAATAAAACCCCTGGCTTTTAATTTAGCCAGGTTCTGCTGGGTAACCGGATTCTGAAACATGTTAACATTCATAGCGGGCGCGATAATCACCGGCGCTTTAGTCGCCAGTACGGTACAGCCCAGCATGTCATCGGCAATGCCCGCCGCCAGCTTGGCGATAATATCCGCTGTCGCCGGGGCAATAAGAACAATATCCGCCGCCTCAGCCAGAGCGATATGCTCCGGGCTGTACTCAACATTGTCGGCAAACATATCGGTGACCACCGGCCGGTGGGTAATGCTACGCAGGGTCAGCGGCGTAACGAACTTGGTGGCTGCCTCGGTCATGATTACCTCAACCGTGGCTCCAGCTTTAATTAACCGGCTGGCAATTTCGGCTGCCTTATAGGCAGCAATGCTCCCGGTTATACCCAGAACTACCGTCTTTTTGGCCAGCATGATTACCTCTTTTTATATTCAGGCCTGGTTCATCAGATAGATGAGCCTCAAGCCAATCAGCGTCAAATCAAGGTTTACCGCCCCGATTATTTTTGTCTCCTGGGCCATAAGCTCGGCATAACCGCCGGTAGCCACCACCCTGGCTTTCTCCCCCAGCTCTTTCTGGATGCGAGCCACCACTCCCTCGATAAGCCCGGCATAGCCGAAGACAAGACCTGATTGTATCGCCGCGATAGTGTTGCTGCCAATCGTCCGCTTGGGCGGGACTAGCTCCACCCGGGGCAACACCGCGGTTCGTGTCGATAGTGCCTCCGCCCCCATGGCGATACCCGGGGCGATAACGCCACCAATATAATCGCCCTCTTTAGACACGACATCAAAGGTGGTCGCCGTACCCAAATCAATGATAATTACCGGCCCACCGTAGAGATGATGCGCCGCCGCCGCATTGACAATACGGTCGGCACCCACTTCCCGGGGGTTGTCCATGCGGATGCTTACCCCGGTCTTGACCCCCGCCCCCACCACCAGCGGCTCAACCCGAAAATAGCGCCGCAATAGCTCACTAAAAGTAGCGATTAAGGGCGGAACCACACTGCATAACGCCGCATCCTTAATTTCTGACTTATCCAGACCCTGGTTTTGCAGGAGATTGAGCAGCAGGCTGGCATACTCGTCCGCCCGCCGATTAATAACGGTGGCGATATGCCAGGTAGCCCGAAGCTCCTCACCGGCAAAAACCCCCAGGGTGATTTCGGTATTGCCAATATCAATAGCTAATAGCATATCAAGCTAAAGTGGCTGAGCACTTCCCTTCAATCTTTTAATCGCCAGGGGCAGCACCGGTAAAAGGTCGCTCGCCGTCATTCCGGTGTCGCCCATTACCGCCTTAACGATATCACCCGCCTTGCCGTGGAGATAGACACCCAGGGCTGCCCCGTCAAAGAGAGACAGCCCCTGCGCCACCAGTCCGGCGATTGCCCCCGCCAGGACATCGCCGGTCCCGGCTGAGGCCAGCCCGGGGTTGGCAAAGGGGCTGGTCATAGACTTCCCCTGCGGCATGGCAACAACGGTATAGGCCCCCTTGAGGACGATTGTTTTGCGCCACTCTGCCGCCTTCCGGGTAGCCATACCGCTTCTATCTGCCTGCACCTCATCAATCGATGACTTGGCCAGCCGGGCCATTTCACCGGGGTGGGGGGTAACTATGGCATCGGCAGCCAGCTTCTGCCACCAGTCGGGAATCCCGGCTAAAATGTTAAGGGCATCAGCATCAAGAATCAGCGCAGGTAACGCTGTCTTTTTCCCCAGAAGCAGGGACTTGGTTAATTTTATGGCTGACTGGCTCTGCCCCAGTCCGCAACCGAAAAGCAGGACCTGATAACGCTCCAGCTCTGGCTGTATCACACTGACCGCCTCCGGAGCGACAATGCCCGGACTGGACTCAGGCAGGGGCAAATAGGTTACCTCGGTCAGCTTTGAAGCCAGAATGGGCTGCAGGCTGGCAGCCGTCGCCAGGGTGACCAGCCCCGCCCCCACCCGCATGGCGCCACTACAGGCCAGATAGGCAGCGCCAATATAGTTTATTGAACCAGCCACCACCAGTATCCGGCCGAAGCTCCCCTTATTGGCTTCAAGCGGGCGTCGGGGCAAAACTGACTTAGCCCACTCATCCGTCATAAGCTCGTTACTTACCGGTCCGGCCAGGTGAGCCGGTATGCCGATATCAACCACCTTTATTCTGCCGGCTCTCTCTACCCCGGAGGCGCTGAACAGGCCCGGCTTGGGAAAGCCGAGGGTAATGGTATCGTCAGCATAAAGGCAGGCCGGGTCAGCCTTACCGGTGTCAGCATCAAGCCCGGAGGGCAAATCAAGGGCAAAAATATGAAGAGCCGGGCGCTCCTTTTTGGCCTGGCTCACCTTATCCAGAGCCTCCCGGAAGAGGCCTTCCAGCGGTCGGCCATTACCAGTGCCAAAGAGGGCATCAACAACGGCACCGGCTGAAGCCAGCGATTCATCCAGCCCGTCCAGATTTTGCGTGGCGTCAACACAATTCAGGCCACGCTCCTGAACCAGCTTGAGGTTCTGGTCATCCGGCGCTCGCTTACTGAGCAGGTAAAGGCTAACCCTGGCTCCCCACTCGCCCAGATAACGGACCGCCACCAGACCATCGCCACCGTTATTACCCGGGCCGATGAGAAACAGGACTTGCTGCTTGTCAATCTTACCCAGGATTCGCCTGACCTCTTCGGCTACCGCCTGGCCCGCTTTCTCCATGAGCATGTCAGTGGTTATGCCCATCTGGACACACGCCTGCTCTATCTGCCGCATCTCATCGGTGGTTACTACTTTCATCGGTTTTCACTCAAGATAATATTGATTTGAGTGTAACAGCATCCCAGTCTGAGGTCAACCTTGCCCTTAGGGGAAGCGATTGCGGTGGAGGATATCTTTCAGTTCCCGCTTGGGGATATGGCGCACCCCTTTGTCATCCATGTAGCGCTCAATGGAATCGGCGGCTACCTCAATGACCGGGCTCTCATCGGGATAACCCAGCGCCAGCATCAGGGCAGTCTCGTATTTATCCGGTACATTAAGCACCCGCCGCAGCCGGTTCGGGCTGAACCCGGTAATGGCACAGCTGCCCAACCCCGCCTCCTCGGCGACCAGTACTATGTTCTCCGCCGCCATGCCCACATCAAAGAGGGTGTTGGTTCTACCCACCCCCCGCTTAGCCTCAGCCTCAAGGTCAATCAGGCTGACAATGTAGGCTTTCGGCCGGCGCCCCGGCGGCCAGCCCTCTTTCGGTCTGGATACACCAAACCAGCTGGCCACCGCATCAAACATACTGGGCAGCAGCTTTTCATCATCCACGATGACATACTCAACGAGCTGGCGGTTGGCTGCGCTCGGCGCCAGCCGGGCGGCATTGACACACTTCTCCAGAATCTCATAGGGC
>DATKYY010000037.1:0-11059 GCA_035528295.1 Dehalococcoidales bacterium
GTTGCAAAGCAAAGCGGCTTTAACCAGCGCTATTTAAAAGAGGTTCTTAATTGGTCTAATGTTGTAAGGGACTCTCGCAATGCTGTTCACTACGGGGCTGATCCAGCTACACAGAATACATATGAAAAGGTAGCAGCGTTACTTTTAGGGGCGGTTCCGAATTTACGAACCCTGTACACCATTCGCCAAGCAGCAGAAGAGATAGCAAATGCTCAAAGTGCTTAGATTAAACCCAGAGGCGCCACATTGCGAAACGGGGCCTGCCAAAACAAAAAGGCACAGACATAGAATCTGTGCCTTTTATCTTCTTGGTAGCGGGGGTTGGATTCGAACCAACGACCTTCGGGTTATGAGCCCGACGAGCTTCCACTGCTCCACCCCGCGGTAGATTTTAGTATAAAGCCCGCCGAGAGGGGTGTCAAGCTACTTTACATCGGGCCCGATTTCGGGCGGCTTGCCCTTATGCTCTTTGGGCTTGCCGAAGTCTTTCAACCACGCCTTCAGCCGGGTGATAACCTGCTTCTCATATCCCTGCTCGCTGGGGGTATAGTACTGCCTTCCCTGAAGGGAATCGGGCAGGTGCTGCTGCGGGACAAAGTGCCCCGGGTAATCATGGGCATATTTATACCCCTCACCATAGCCCATCTCTTTCATCAATGAAGTTACCGGGTTGCGCAGGTGCAGCGGCACTGACTTATCCGAGCTCAGCTTGATTTCTTCCTGGACCTTGGAGTACGCCTGATACAGGGAGTTGCTTTTGGGAGCGGTGGCCAGATAGACGGCAGCCTCGGCTAAAGCCAGGTTGCCCTCGGGCATGCCGATAAAGTGGACCGCCTGCTGCGCCGCCATGGCGATAACCAGCGCCAGGGGGTCAGCCATACCGACATCTTCAGAGGCAAAGCGCACCAGCCGGCGGGCAATATAAAGCGGGTCCTCCCCCGCCTCCAGCATTACAGCCAGCCAGTATAGAGCCGCGTTCGGGTCGGAGCCCCGCATCGACTTGTGCAGGGCGGAGATAAGGTCAAAGTGCTTCTCACCGCCTTTATCATAGCGTACCGCCTTGTGCTGAAGCGCATCCTCAATAGTGGCTAGCGAAACACGGCGCTTACCAGTCTCATCGGGGGGTGTGGCCAGGGCGGCAATCTCCAGGGCATTGAGGGCAATCCGGGCATCACTGTTGGACAGGGTGAGCAGGTGGTTCAGGGCGTCTGCGTCCAGCTCCACATTAAGCCCGCCCAGACCACGCATTTTATCTTTTAAGGCGCGGGTAATGATAACCTTAAGCTCATCCTGGTTAAGGGGGTTCAGGGTGAGGACCTGGCAGCGGGAAAGGAGCGGAGAGATAACCTCAAAAGAGGGGTTTTCGGTGGTGGCACCGATAAGGGTGACGGTGCCGTCCTCAACAAAGGGCAGAATGGCATCCTGCTGCGCCTTATTGAAGCGGTGAATCTCATCAATAAACAATATCGTCCGCTGCTGGGTCATCTGGTGACGTCCCTTGGCTCCCTCTATCAGCCGCCTCAGGTCGTTCACGCCGGCACTAACCGCGCTAATCGGGCTGAAGTGCGATTCGGTGGCACCGGCAATAATGTAAGCCAGGGTAGTCTTACCGCTGCCCGGTGGTCCCCACAGGATAATAGAAAATAGCCGATTGGCCTCAATCGCCTTCCTAAGCACCCGCCCCGCGCCGATGAGGTGCTGCTGGCCGACAAAATCATCGATAGTGGCCGGTCTCATGCGGGTGGCCAGTGGTGCCTGTTGCGTCTTTTGTTCCTCAGCCGGCGGCGCCTTCTCTTCCTCGGCCTTCTGTTTCCCAGTCGGCGGTGCTTTCTCTTCCTCAGCCTTCTGCTCAAACATATCCATACTCATCGTCCACCCCCCTTTAATTATTTATACCGCTTCACCTGAAAACGGTAGAGCTTTAGCGGCTCATCGGGGGCAATGCCCCCCTTAAGACAGCAGATTTCAATCTGCCGCTCCACGCTGTCCACCCCGGCCAGGTCAGGCAGAAGCAGCCCCTTCCGATAGCCACACTCCACGATAACCCCGTACTTCTTGGGGTCAAGCTGGCTCTTGTCTTTAATCAGCTCGGGCTTGGTCAGCACGTCCACGCTGTAGTCAAGCTCTTTCAGCTCATCGGGGTCAACCGGGGGGAAGCGGGGGTCTCGGGTAGCGGCGCGAATGGCATTGGCGATAATCTCCTCAGCCACATTCGCCTCCTGCGGCTCAAAGGTGCCGATACAGCCACGCAGCTCGCCCAATTTATGAATGCTGACAAAGGCGCCCGCCTTTGCCTTCATTTCCGGGGTAAGCTCCTTAGGCGTCTCCAGGACTCGGCCACTCCTGGTATAGGTCTCCACCGTTTCCCGGGCCAGCCTTACCAGCGGCGACATAGCGGTGATGATTATCCCGGCATAGCCGACCACCGCCGAATAATCGCCGGTGGTATCACCACTGGTCTGGTATTTGACCAGCTCGGCGCCGGTGGCACCCAGCTCTTTGGCGGCCGCAATAAGGCTGACGGTGGGGGCATAGCCGCACATTGATATATTCAGCTCATCGACCCGCTTCAACAGCTCATCCTCATTCAGCTCCAGTATGGCTTCGATGGCCTGGGTATCCTTGTACTGCGCCGAGTCCTGCGGCTCATAGTGGGTCATATCACTGGAAGCCATGATGACCACTTCCTTGCCCGACTCTTTGACGGCCTGGGCAATCCCCTGCCCGATTTGCTTATAAACCTCACCGCCGGAGTGGGCAAGCACGATGGGCACTATCTTGATATCCGGTTTGAAATACTGCAGGAAGGGGAGCTGAACTTCAATAGAGTGCTCAAATTGATGGGCGATATGGTCTTCGGTTAAGTGGCTGGAGGCATTTAGAATCCGCTGGGCCAGTTCGGCATCAATCTCTACCTCCCCCAGGGGTGTTTTCCAGGCGCCCCTGGTCATGATGCTGAGCGGCTTGCCCATGCCGGTATGATTGGGCCCCATAATGATAAAGGTGTCTTTGAATTTAACCCTGGAGATAACCGCCCCCGCCACCGGTCCCGAGTAGATATAACCGGCGTGGGGGGAGACCAGACCGACTACCTCCTGTTTGGCTGCCTTGGCATCAACCATCATCTCAATCATTGCCCTGAGCTCTGCCGCCGAGCCGGGATAGAACTGCCCGGCGACCACTGGATTCCTAACCATGACGACCCCCCTTCACCTCAAGTGTCCTGAAGTTAAGTTCTGCCCCGCAGAACCGGCACCTTGAGTCCTCCAGGCCGACTACTTCCGTCTGATAGCCAAACCGCTGCACAACGGGCTTACCGCAGGCGTAGCAGATGGTGCTTTCACTCTTATGACCGGGAATATTGCCGGCATAAATAAACTTTAAACCGGCCCGGCGCCCGATTTCACAGGCACGTTCCAGAGTGGCTACCGGGGTGGGGGGTAAATGCATCAGGTGGTGGTGGGGATAGAACCGGGTGACATGCCACGGGGTCAGCTCGCCCAGCTCACTCTTTATCCAGCCGGCGATACCCTCAAGCTGCTCGTCATCATCGTTCATGGTGGGGATGACATTGGTCACCACCTCAATGTGCATCTGCCACTTATCTTTGGCCCGCTTGGCCACCGCCAGTATCTCCCGCCACTTGGGTACTTTGGCTAGCCCGCGATAGAAGGCGTCAGAAAAGCCCTTAATATCCACCCGCCAGGCATCAAGATAGGGCCCGATGGTATCCAGCGCCTCCGGGGTAGCGTAACCATTGGTCACATATACGGTATAAAGCCCGTTCTCCCTGGCGAGCCTGGCGCAGTCAAGGGTATATTCAAACCAGATGGTCGGCTCATTATAAGTCCAGGCAATGCCCTGGCACTGGTAGCGCCTGGCTATTTTAATTGCCTCTTCCGGCGGTAGCTCCCGACAGCCACGCCACATCGTCTTCTCGTCCACCGAGGAAATCTCCCAGTTCTGGCAGTGCTTGCAGTGGAAGTTACAGCCCAGGGTGCCCACGGAAAAAGCCAGGCTACCGGGAAAGAAGTGAAACAACGGCTTTTTCTCAATCGGGTCAACGGCTACCGAGGAAGCAAGGGCGTAGTTCAGGTTATATAAAACACCACCCTGATTCTGATACATCCCGCAAACCCCGAACCTGTCCTGCCCGATGCGGCAGCGCCACTGGCAGATGTGGCACCTTACTCTTGAGTCGGCTAGCTTCTCAGAGAGCATTGCCTGATGCATTCGCGCTCCTCAGGGCTAATTATATCACTCACCTATGGGCAATTATAGCCTCTGGCTTAATAGCCGGCTCATTCTCTCAGCTCAGATAGATTATGGTTATCCCGCTGAAAATCATCATAATCCCGATGAGCCGCATTACTTGCGTCCTGCGGTCAGCATGCCCCAGCAGAAAGGCGGGGGAGATACGGCTGAGGGCAAGGACGTAGATAAAGACAAATATGGGACGACTGCTGACAATGGTGGAAACCAGAGACACCGGCCCCCGCTGCATCGCCCAGAATAACAGCAGCATGCCTAATGCGGCCAGTATCTCGTTAAAAACAACAAAGGCCACCGCTTTACCCTGCCTGATGTTAGCCAGTTCTTTTAAAACGTGAGGGCGCAGTGAGATGAGCAGGAAAACGCCGGCCAGGCAGAAATTGTTGATGGCAAACATATTCCAGAAAGAAAGATAGCCCAAAGAGTATTTGCTGGCCACGTCAGCCGTCGCCATAAACAGGCTGGAGCCGACGAGCAGGAGAATTTTTTTACTGAACCAGGGCACCGAGTTCCCCGGGCTCAGTCTAACCGAGACCATCACCACCCCGGCGACGACAATAACTATGGCCATCCACTCCAGGTAATGTAACGCCTCCCCCAGGAGCGGTACCGCCATCATGGCCACAAAGACGGGGTAGGTATGGACCACCGGAATAACCCGTGAAACCTCCTCGGTTTTCAGGGCGTGGAAAACGATGCCCAGCGAGGTAGTGCGCAGTATGCCGGAGAAAATAGCGGCAAATAATGCCCCGGCGGCTAAACCCTGGGGTAAGGGAAAGAGGTAAATTACCGCCAGTCCAAAAACCAGAACCGCCAAACCCACCGGTAGCATATAAGCCCGTAAGCTCGGCATCCGCCGGGTGATAAGGTGGCTATCAACAACGTGAACCACCCCCAGCAGGGCGGCACTCAAGATAGCCAAACTAGCCCAATCAATCAGCATAATAGCCCCAATCCCCTAGTTTACACTATGGGCGGCGTAAGGCAAACTTCAGGCTCACCACCCTGCCACCTCCCTTGACCACTTGACCACCAAATAGCTACACTGAAAGTTAGCGATGAAAATTATCGGACTTACCGGGGGCATAGCGAGCGGTAAGAGCACGGTGTCCCGATTTCTGGCTGAGATGGGGGCAGTTATTATTAACGCCGACGAGGTAGCCCATGAAACCCTGAAGTCTGATATTGAGCTTCAGCAGGAAATAGTGGCTGATTTCGGTGACCAGATTCTTACCACCGAGGGCAGGATTGACCGGGAGAGGCTGGGGGAAATCGTCTTCACCAACCCCGATGCTTTAGCCCGGCTCAACCGGATAATGCACCCCCGGCTTTATGAAATGGTCCGGGCACAGCTGGAAAATTACCGCCAGCAGAAAGTAAAAGTGGTCATCCTGGAAGTGCCGCTGCTGATTGAAGCGGGCTGGACGGCGCTGGTTGATGAAATCTGGGTTACGGTAGCCTCCGAGGCTACCGTGCTGGGCCGGCTGCAACAGCAGGTCGGGCTGTCGGCAAAGCAGGCTCTAGCCCGCATTGGCTCTCAAATGCCCGCTAAAGACAGAATAAAGCACGCCGATGTGGTCATAGATACCGACTGTAGCCTGGATGAACTTAAAGCTCGGGTCGCCAAGCCGTGGCAAGAGAGAGCTGGTATTTGACACTTCACCAGCGTAATTGGTAGAATGTTTAGGTTTGGGAGGCTTCCGATTTACGCTATTATTGATATTGGCAGTAAGCAGTACCGGGTAACCCCGGGGCAAATCATAGATGTTGACCGTCTGAATGTAGCCGAGGGCAATACCGTTGAACTGGACCGGGTTTTGCTCATTGGTGACGGTGACGAGGTAACAGTAGGCACCCCCACGGTGGCGGGAGCCAAGATATTGGCCACCCTGCAGGGGGAAGGCAAGGGCAAGAAGATTATCGTTTTTAAGTACAAGCCCAAGGTGCGCTACCGCAAGAAGACCGGGCACCGCCAGCTCTACAGCCGGCTGGTCATTGACAAAATAGTCAAGCCGGGAGCAAAAGAAGAGAAGCCGGTTAAGAAGGCTCCGCGACGCAGTAAGAAAGAGGTGACCAAGAGTGGCGCATAAGAAGGCAGGCGGTTCCAGCCGCCTGGGTCGGGATAGCCAGTCCCAGCGCCTGGGCGTAAAGAGATTTGCCGGGCAGCAGGTAAATGCCGGGACGATACTGGTCCGGCAGCGGGGTACCCGCATCCACCCCGGCGATAATGTCGGTGTCGGCAAAGACTATACCATCTACGCCCTGATTAATGGCGTGGTCAAATTTGAGCCGACCAGCAATAACCGCAGAAAGGTCAGCGTTTACGCTTAAGTAACATGAAGGACAAGATTCACCCTAATTACTATACTGATGCCAAGGTAATTTGCGCCTGTGGCAATACTTTTACTACCGGCTCCACCAGGAAGGAGCTAAAGGTCGAGGTGTGCAGCCAGTGCCACCCCTTTTTCACCGGCGAGCGTCGGGTAATGGACACCGCCGGGCGGGTGGAACGGTTCAGACGCCGCTACAAGCTACAGGGCTAAATGAAATAGCTAGCAATAAAATAGGGGAGGAGCAGCGCCGGAGACTGCTCCTTTTTGTTTATTATGGCGCAGAGATTTAACTACGGGGGGCAGGCGGTCATTGAGGGGGTGATGATACGGGGGCAGAAGACAGTGGTCACCACCGTGCGTCGCCCCAATGGTGAGCTGGCCATTAAGACCAGACCACTGCCCGCCATCTTCACCAACTGGATGAGGCAAACCCCGCTACTCCGGGGGATTGTGGTCCTGATTGAAGCCATGGTTCTGGGCATGCAGAGCCTGCTCTATTCGGCTAATGTCGCCCTGGAGGAAGAGGAGGCGGAACTTTCGGGGAAGTGGGTCTGGCTCATGCTCATCTTTACCCTGAGCATGGCCGCTGCCCTCTTCTTTCTCATTCCCCTCTTTCTTACCAAACTGCTCCACTCCTTTATCACTTCAGCGGTAGTCTTCAACCTGGTAGAGGGCTTTATCCGGCTGGGTATGTTCATCGCCTACCTCTGGCTAATCACGCTGGTGCCGGATATCAAGCGCGTCTTCGCCTATCACGGGGCGGAGCACAAGGCGGTTAACGCCTATGAAGCCGGGGTGCCATTAGAGATAGCCAAGGTCAAAGCCTACAGCACCGCCCACACCCGCTGTGGCACAAGCTTCCTGTTTGTGGTCCTGGTTATCGCCATCATCGTTTTCACCCTGGTCGGTCTGCCCTCAATCTGGCTCATGGTGCTGTCCCGAATCCTGCTCATCCCGGTAATTGCCGCCATCAGCTATGAACTTATCTACTGGGGCAACCGGTACCGCCGCCACGGCTTAATCAGGGTGATTCTGGCGCCCGGCCTGTGGCTGCAGGCAATGACCACCAGAGAACCCGATGATAGCCAGTTGGAGGTCGCTCTGGCTTCACTGAAGAGGGCAACCGAGGTTGACCAGCCTGAGGAGAAAGCCTAAGCTTTCTTTTCCGGCCCGGCGTCTTTCCGGTTGAACTGCTGAAAGAAGCAGGTCCTGTTGCCGGTATGGCACACCGGACCGGTGGGGTGGGCTTTAACCAGGATGGCATCGCCATCACAGTCCAGCCATACCTCGCGCACCTTGAGGCGGTTGCCCGAGGTTTCCCCCTTGTGCCAGAGCTCCTGCCGGCTGCGGCTGAAAAACCAGACATCATCACCGGACAGGGTCAGGCGCAGGGCTTCCTCATTCATATAGCCCAGCATGAGCATTTCACCGCTGTCCGCATCCTGGACTACCGCCGGGATAAGCCCCTTTTCGTTGAACTTTAGCTTTGACCAGATACTGTCCATCTTGTCCCTATCTCCACTCAGCAAATGTCGCGTATGGCTTGTTTTAATCTGATGTCCCCGGTATAGAGCGCCTTGCCCACGATAGCCCCTTCCACACCGAGGGATTTGAGCATTTTGAGGTGATTCAGCGTAGCCACGCCGCCGGAGGCGATAACCGGCTGCCTCAGGGCACTGAGCAGCTCAAATATACCGGCAAAATTGGGCTCGGTCAGGGTGCCGTCGCGGCTAATATCGGTATAGACAAAGCGCCTCACCCCGAGATTGGCCAGAGACTGGGCTATGTCTACCACCGTCAGCTCGGTATCTTTAAGCCAGCCGTGGGTGGCGATATACCCCCCCCGGGCATCCAGGCTGACGATAATAGATTCGCTGAATTTGCGGCACGCCTCTTTAACCAGCTCGGGGTCTTCCACCGCGGCGGTGCCCAGAATAACCCGCTCCACCCCGGCTTTAAGCAATTGCTCAATCGTCTCCAACCGGCGAATGCCCCCACCCACCTGGGTGGGAATGAGCATGGTACTGGCTATCTGCTTGATGATGTCCAGATTACAGAGCTCGCCACTGGCGGCACCATCAAGGTCAATCACGTGCAGCCGCGGTGCCCCCTGCGATTGCCACTCTAGAGCCACCTCCACCGGGTCTTCCGAGTAAACAACCTCTTCACTGAAGTTGCCCTGATAGAGGCGGACGCACCTGCCCTCTTTCAGGTCTACCGCCGGAATTATTTCGATTCTAGCTTCACCTCTCTCTATGAATTTGCTGTATTATATCACTATGGCGAGCCAGCTAACAATATTACTTAATTGTGGTAACGCCTGAACTTTGCTAACATAGATACACCGTAAATCAAAACAGCTTTTTAGATAGATTTAAGGAGAAACAAGGAGAAACAATGAAGGCAGTTATCCTGATTGGTGGCGAGGCAACCAGACTGCGCCCGCTCACCCAGAATATACCCAAGGCGGTGGTGCCGGTACTCAACACCCCGTTTCTGGAGCTTGTCTTCCGCTACCTCAGCCGGCACGGGATAAGGGATATAGTCCTGACCCAGAGCCGCCTCCTGCCCATTGCGGGCTACTTCGGTGACGGTAGCCAGTTTGGCATCAAGATTGACTACACCAATGAAGATGCGCCTCTAGGCACCGCCGGCGCGGTCAAAAATGCCGAAAAATATCTAAATGAAGCCTTTCTGGTGCTCAATGGTGATGTCCTTACCGACCTTGATATTAGCGCTATGGTCGGCTTTCACCGCCAAAAAAGGGCCAAGGTAACCATTGCCCTCACCCCGGTAGATGACCCCACCAGCTACGGCCTGGTCGAAACGGATGATGAGAACCGAGTTACCCTCTTTCTGGAAAAGCCCCGCCCCGACCAGATAACCACCAACCTGATAAATGCCGGCATCTATGTTATAGAAGCCGATGTCCTCGCCCGCATTCCCCCCCGAACCAGCTTCAGCTTTGAACGCGAGCTGTTTCCGCAACTGCTGGAACAGGGTGAGCCGGTCTATGCCTACCCTTCTTCAGGCTACTGGATAGACATCGGCACCCCCCAGAAATACCTCCAGCTAAACCAGGACCTGCTGGCGGGCAAAGCCAGGAGCCAGAACTACGGCCTCACCCCCCATATAGAAGTACTGCTTGGTGATAAGACCAGCCTAAACCCCAGGGCTCAAATAAAGGGACCGACCGTTATCGGCAGCGGTTGCACCATCCAGGAAGACGCCCTGATTGAACAATCGGTTATCTGGCAGCAGGTTAAGATAGGACGCCGGGCTAAAGTAAAGAACTCTATTGTGGCTAACCACTGCCAGCTAAAAGATGACTGTATTATCCAAGACTCGGTGCTGGGGGATAATGTCACCGTAACCCGGGGCGCCAAACTGGCGCCGGGGAGCAAAATCGAGCCGGGCACAACCGTATAACCCAAGCGGGTTTGAGAGAGGCAGCCCATTTTAGTGTGGCTACATTGATTGATTTGAAATTGGCGGACATTAATAAGAGAAAGTAAGAAAAAGGAGGCTAATCTATGGGCTACTTTACCATACTGGCCGCTATTCCTGGCTTCTTTTTAAGTTCTTTGCTGCTCATGCTCCTCTGGGGCGTTATTGCCCCCAAAATCGGGGTGGCCGATATAAACTATCCCACAGCCATGCTGATAACAATCACGCTCTGGCTGGCCGTAGCCCCCCTGGCCGCCGCCGCTAGCCGTAAAAGAAGCTAAATGGTACCCGCATTGTTCACGTCCAACCCGGTTATTGCTTTGACAAGCCGCCGAAGCGAGGGCTAAAATTAGTCTCGGAGAACAAAATCATGTTAAACCGATTGGCCAAAATTGAGAAGCACTATCAGGAAATAGACCGCCAGATGGCTAACCCTGAGATAGCCTCTGACCTGAAACAGCTGCAACGGCTGGCCAAGGAGAAAGCCAGCTTGGAAACGGTGGTAACCAATTATCGGAAATATAAAGCCACCAGCAAGGCACTGGCGGAAACCCGGGATATGCTGAGCGGCGAACCGGATGAAGAGATGAGAGCCATGGCCAAGCAGGAGATAGACAGCCTGGAAGCCAAGCTGGCGAACCTGCTTCAGGAGCTGAAGCTGGCACTGCTCCCCAAAGACCCCAATGATGAAAAGGATATCATCGTGGAAATCAGGGGTGGGGCGGGCGGTAACGAAGCGGCTCTGTTCGCCGCTGACCTCTTCCGCATGTATAGCCGCTATGCCGAAAACAAGCGCTGGGGGTTAGAAATCATTGGCAGCAATGAAAGCAGCATCGGCGGCTTTAAGGAAGTCATCTTTGAGGTAAAGGGGAAGGGTGCCTTCAGCCGCCTTAAGTATGAAAGAGGGACTCACCGGGTACAGCGGATACCGGTTACCGAATCTTCCGGCAGGATTCACACCTCAACCGCCACCGTGGCGGTCCTCCCCGAAGCCGATGAGATAGAGG
>DATKYY010000038.1:0-2664 GCA_035528295.1 Dehalococcoidales bacterium
TGCACCTACTGTGGCGCAGCACTTGAAATAACCGAGGACGGACGCAAGGTTTCCCCTGGTTACTCACCGTTTACGGCTGAGGAATACCGTATCAATCAGCCCGGCAGCACCCCTCCCGCCCCCCAGAAAGAGAAAGAAGACGTATCACAGGACAAACCGGCCTAGAGCTAAAATTTAGCCGAACCAGCGCTCTATTTCAGTGAGCCAGATCTCTTCTCTGCCAAATCGCCAACCCAGGGCAGCTTGTATTTTTCACCCTGATAGGCTTTTATCATCAGGACTATCCACAGTACCACTGCCAGCACCCAGATGAGTGATTGAATTACCAGCCCAATAACCGGAATCCAGCCAAGAACAATACTGGCAACGGTGAGGGTACCGAAGACATAGATTGACTGTATGGCATGGAAGCGGACAAAGTTGCTTTGCTTCTCGATTAAGATAAACACCAGCCCGCTCACCCAGAACAGGGCATAACAGAGTAGCCCGGCAATGTTTGCTTCTAGTCCGGTGGAAGATTTCTCCATATAAATACCTCCTTAATAAATATAATGTATGGTCGCTAGACCAGTGCTATTCGATTTTTTCCATATCCTCCCCGCAGCAGACAAGGGTGCCACCACCCGCCTTGGTTACGGTTACTTCATTGCCGCAGATATTGCAGCGATACTTTTCACCAACCTTTTCCACCGCCATTTCCCTTCTCCTTTCCCTTAAATTATAGTTAATGTAGTGGTTAACCCCTTTAATTGTCAAGCCAGCAACGAGCTAATCTTTCTCTCCGGATGGGGAAGGGATATAATTAGCCGAGTGAGATGAAACTAATCAGCGCCTGTTTACTGGGCATAAAGTGCGCCTGGAGCGGTGATGAGCGCTATCAGGACGAGCGGGCTTTTGAGCTTGCCCGGCGGGAGAGCCTGGTCCCGGTCTGCCCGGAGCAGCTGGGCGGGCTGGCCACCCCCCGCCCGCCCCAGGAAATTCAGGGTGGTGGTGGGGAGGGTGTACTTGACGGCAAGTGCCGGGTGCTGAACCAAGACGGGATAGATGTTACCGGGGAGTTTATTAGTGGGGCGGAGGAAACGCTGAAGATTGCCCTCAAGCTCAGTATCAGGGAATTTATCGGCAAGGCGAGAAGCCCATCCTGCGGCTGCGGTCAGGTCTATGATGGCTCATTTTCGGAAAAGCTGGTCTCCGGTGACGGGGTGACCACGGCACTGCTGAAAAGAAACGGCATCAGGGTAATCAATGTAGAGGATTTAGCGACACAAGGGTAAAAAGGTTCCTTTTTCCACACTCAACATTCCAACGAAATATTACTCTATTCCATCGCCCGCATCACAGCCGGACCATAACCAGTAGAACTTTGTTTCATAATACTTCCTTATATTGCAGTAGTATAAATTATAGGGGGGAAAGTGTCTGTGTCAATTGAGAAATCTTCGTTTTGGCTCTAGTCCGCTTTGACCAGTATCTTTTCTTCTTTATTGTGCCCGTATTCCACCAGCACTTCGCTGGTGTCGGCATCGGAGTATCGGGCGGTGAGCCGGGCGGCGAGTTCAATCGCCTCTTTATCTTTAGCCCCTTCCAGAACTGTTATCGGGCTGCCCAGGTCGGGCACCTCGAAGACATAGTCATCGGCGCTTTTTAATTCCAGCAGGGCGTTGTTTTCGGCTTCATTGCGGCCGACGATAATCCGGGCTGAAGAAAGATAGAAGTGCCGGCCTATTTTCAGCAGCTGGATATCCCTTTTGGTTATTTTTGCCTGGCGGTTAAACAGGTCCTTGAGCCTGAGGGAAAATTGTCTATCGGTCAGGAGGCAGCCCCCTGCCGGGGTGTGGTAGCCCTCAATGCCGGATTCCTGGGCAAGGGCCAGCTGGGGTTTGCGGCTCTTGCCGCTTATACCGAGAAGGCGGTCCCGGTCCACCCAGCCTTCGCGTTCCGGCAGCGTCTCCGGTAATAGCCTTGCCGAAAGCGGTCGCAGCACCAGCCCCTCCACCCCCGCTTCTTTCTCCTCCTGTTTTAGGACCTGCTCATACTGGCTCATCGACCTCTGCCCCAGGACCTCGCCGGTGATGATGAAAGCCGCGCCCAGCTTCTGGGCCTGTCTCTTTGCCTCTTTTAGCATATAGACCCGGCAATCAATGCAGGGGTTCATATTCTTGCCGTAGCCGTGCTTCGGATTTCGGATGAGTTCCAGGTAGTCTTCACCGGCTTCAATTTTGAGCAGGGGAATGCCGAGCTGCTCGGCGACCTGGTCGGCGTAAGCCTTTTTCTCGCTTAGGACGGGCAAATCAAGGTTCAGCGCCACTACTTCAATGCCCTGCTCCAGGACCAGCTTGATGGCAAGCGTTGAGTCCAGGCCACCGGATAACAGTGCCAGTGCCTTCATGTTAACGCCGACTTTCTCTCCCCCAGTGTTTTCAGCAGCTGGTGGTAGGAATCGGCGAAGGCTTTGACGCCGTCCTTCAGCAGCTGTTCGGTAATGGCATCTAAATCTATGCCGACTCTCTTCAGGTCAGCCAGCACCTGTTCGGCTTCGACCAGTCCCTCATCTACCGTCCGGCGCACCTTGCCGTGGTCGAGGAAAGCGTTTATCGTCTCCAGGGGGATGGTGTTGACCGTGTCCGCGCCGATAAGCCCGTCCACATACTTGGTATCGGGGTA
>DATKYY010000039.1:0-13649 GCA_035528295.1 Dehalococcoidales bacterium
TGGGTGCGAATTTCAATCGGGGTGGGGTGGTCGGGCATAATCAGCACCCGTAGATTACCCGGCTGGTAGGCACCGAGCCGGCTGACCACTTCTTTATCCACCATCTGAATCGCAGCTACTTTATCTTTAAACGAGCCGGAATGGGCCGCCTCATCCGGGGCTTCAACATGAATGACAACCAGGTCGTGTTCTTTGAGTGCCGCCAGTGCCCCATTAGCCTGGGCGGCGTAATCGTTGTCCGGCCCATCGCTCACCCCGGCAATCTCCAAAATAGCCATCCCCATCATGCGGGCCAGGCCACGCAGCAGGTCAACCGCCGAGGTCATGGCGGCGCTGACCCCGTAGACGGGCTTGAAGGCGGGCATACTGGGCACCTGGCCACTCCCCCAGAAGAGCCATATCATACTGGCCGGGACATCGCCCTGAGAGCGCCGTTTGATATTTACCGGGTGCTCAGCGAGCACCGCCGCCGAGCGCTTCATTAAATCAACCAGTAGCTCACTCCCCTCCCCCCGGGGCATAAACTGGCTAATCGATTTATCGGGGATGTCATGGGGCGGGGTACAGCTGGCCTTAAGGGTCTCCCCGTGCCCCCTGAGCTTCAGGATATGGCGGTAGCTGACGCCGGGGTAGAACTGAATACTCTGGCTACCCAGGCTCTGGTTCAATGCCGAGATAAGCTGGCTTGCCTCTTCAGTGCTGATATGGCCCGAGCTGTAGTCCCACACCTTGCCCTGGCGGGTCGCCACCAGATTGCAGCGGAAGACGACCTCGCCCTCGCCAACCGGAATGTCCATACTTTTGGCTTCAATGCTGGCCCGACCCCGGTAGTAGACCTTGGGGTCATAGCCCAGCACTGACATACAGGCACAGGCGCTGGATGGCTCCATCCCGGCGGGCACAGTCCGGGTAAGCCCCAGAACCCCACCCCGAGCCATGGCATCCAGATTGGGGGTATCGGCCAGCTCCAGGCAGGTCCTGCCCCCCTGCTCGGGCAGGGGCAGGCCGGCGGCACCATCGATAATCAGCACAGCGTATTTCATCACTCTATATCTCAGTTTACAATTAGCTCGAAGCAACCTATAATATCGTTGGTCGGGGCGTAGCGCAGTTTGGTAGCGCGCCGCGTTCGGGACGCGGAGGTCGGCAGTTCAAATCTGCCCGCCCCGATTTTATTTTTCGGCTCTCTTTACTTCCTCCCACAGCGCATTTTGCTCGTCAAAAGTTAGCTTGCTGAAGTCCAGCCCGCGCTGGCGGCAGAGCACTTCCATACTGGAGAAGCGCCGGTAGAAGCGCTGGTTTGCCTGCCTTAAGGCGACTTCCAGATCTATGCCCATACGGCGGGCGATATTGGCCAGGGTAAAGAGCAGGTCGCCGAACTCGCCTGCCTTTCTTTCTTGGCTATCGGCCTGCTTAAACTCGCCGACCTCTTCGGCCAGCTTGTCAATAATCCCGTCGATATCCGCCCAGTCAAAGCCAACCCGGGCCACCCGGTCCTGAATTTCCTGGCTATAGCTTAACGCCGGCATCTGGCGGGGCACATTGTCCAGCATGGATGCCTCGCTGCCCCGCTCCTCTTTTTTTAATGCCTCCCAGTTAGCCAGCACCTCCCCGCTGCCCCTGACCTTTACCGAGCCGAAGACATGGGGGTGGCGGTAGATGAGCTTACTATTGATACCCTGGATAACATCGCCCAGCTCAAATTCGCCATCTTCAGTGGCAATCTGGGCATGGAAGACCACCTGCATCAGAAGGTCACCCAGCTCGCCGCAGAGCTTGTCCTTATCTGCCTCATCGAGAGCCTCCAGTACCTCGTAACACTCCTCAAGCAGATTCCCCTTCAGGGAGGCATGGGTCTGCTCCCTATCCCAGGGGCAGCCATCGGGCGAGCGCAGCTTGGCCACAATATTGACCAGAGTATCAAACTGGCGGAGATTCTCGGGCAGGGACAAAATGGCCTCCTTAACTTTTAAGATTATACAGGCTGGGCTGGAAATGAGCAATGCCGTCAGCTTGAGGGCAGCAGTGCCCCGATGAGCTGGCGCCGCCCGCGCAGGAACTCGGTGGCCGACAGGGCCTGTTTCCCCTCCAGCTGCACCCGCAGCACGCCAAGCACTCCCTGGCCGGTGCCGATGCCAAAGGCCAGCCCCTTATTGGCCAGATTCAGCGTCACCACCTGGCCGACTTCAGGAGAGGTCTCTTCGGGTAAAGGCACGGCGGCAATAATCTTGAGCTGCTTCCCCTGCCAGCGGGTGTAGCACCCCGGCCAGGGCTGGAAGGCGCGCACCCGCCGCCATAACTCAACCGCCGGTTGGTTCCAGTCAATCTCACCCTCTTCCTTGGCGATGGGAGCACAGAAGATGGCTTCGGCATCATTCTGGGGCCGGGGGGTCAGCTCCCCCCTCAGCCAGCGGGGCAGGATCTCCAAAAGCAGCGGCGCGGCGATGCGGGACAGCTTGGCGGTAAGCGAACCGGTGGTATCCGAGGGGGAAATCGGAATCTGCGCCTGGGCTAGCACCGGGCCGGTGTCCAGCCCCTTCTCCATCAGCATCAGGCTTATGGCGGTAAACTCGTCACCGGCCAGAATCGCCGCCGCCACCGGTGCGGCGCCCCGATATCTGGGCAGCCGGGAGGCATGAATATTGATACAGCTATGGCGGGGTATGTCCAGGACCGGCGGGGGCAGGATCTGACCGAAGGCAGCCACGACAATAACCTCGGGCTTGAAATCAGCCAGCTGCCGGACCGCCTCGGCATCTTTAAGGCTGGCCGGCTGTACCACCGGCAGCTCCCAGGCCAGGGCTACTTTCTTTACCGGAGAAGGGACCAGCGTACGCCCCCGCCCGGCCGGTTTATCCGGCTGGGTATAGACGGCGACTACCCGGTAGTGATTAAGCAGCAGCTGCTCCAGAGAAGGCACCGCGAACTCAGGGGTGCCCATAAAAACGACCCGCATTTCAGCCCTCCTGCCCCCAAATTCTAACATCAAAAATTTTTAACCACAACTTGTCTTTTTATGCCTGTGGGGTAGCTTTTTAGCCGAAAAAGGAAGCCTCAAAGACCTTGTAAGGGAAAACAGGGGCTGACGGCAACCAGCAATAGGGCTGAAAACCTTTGCCATTAAAGGAGTCAGGTAATATCCTGTTAGGTGTTCGCTTAACACTGCCTCCTTCTTCCCCCCACCCCAACCACTCGTGTTATCGGCCCCTAATCCAGATGGGGCATTAGTATATAGACTGGTGAAATTTAAATCGGGGAAATACTGGGGGTTTAATGGAAGAAGGTAGGTCAGCTAGAGAAATCTGGGAAGCAGCTTTAGGCGAGCTGCAAGTTCAGGTCAGCAAGTCAAACTACCGGACCTGGCTGGAAAAGACCATCGGCCTCGCTTATGACAACGGTCAATTTGTCATCGGTGTCCCCACCACCTTCATCGCCGAATATCTGGAACAGAACCAGCGTTCTCTAATTGAAAAAACGCTTATCGGCATCACCCAACAGGATACCAGGATACAGTTTCATGTCAACGGGAGGCATCATGAAGACCCTCCCGATAACTACCCCTTCGAGGAAACCACGCCAGTGAGGGAAACCAGCCCCCTCATATTCAATTCAAAGTATACCTTTGATGCCTTCGTTGTCGGTAGCTGTAACCGCTTAGCCTACGCCGCTGCCCTAGGGGTAGCCGAAAACCCAGGACAAAACTATAACCCTCTTTTTATATATGGGGGGCCTGGTTTGGGGAAGACCCATTTGCTATACGCCATCGGCCAGATGGCGTTAAGTTCTAAGATACAGGTACTCTATGTCAGTGCCGAGCAGTTCACCAATGAGTTTATCAACGCCATTCAACACCGCAAAACAGACGAGTTCCGCAACAAATACCGCAGTGTTGATATGCTGTTGATTGACGACATCCACTTTATCAATGGCAAGGGACAGACCGAAGAATGCTTTGTCCATACCTTTAATGAGCTGCACAACGCCAACCACCAGATAGTAATTACCAGTGACCGCTCCCCCAAAGATATGTCTCAGCTCGCCGAGCAGTTACGCTCCCGCTTTGAGTGGGGGTTGATTGTCGATATCCAGCCGCCTGACTTTGAAACCCGCCTGGCTATTTTGCAAACCAGGACGGAGCGGGAAGGGATAACCCTGGCTCCGGAAGTGCTCGAGTTTATCGCCAACCAGAGCGAGCAGAATATCAGAGAGCTGGAGGGTTGCCTCAACCGGGTGACCGCCTACGCCAAGCTAATGCGAACCCCCCTTACCCCCAGACTGACTGCGGAGGCGCTGAAGGCTATCGGTAAAAAGGCACCCCTTAAGGTCACCCCGAAAACGGTGATAGAATCAGTCGCCAGTAGCTTCCAGCTGGCCCCAGCCGACTTAATGGGCCGCAAAAGGGATAAAGAAACCGCCCTAGCCCGACAGATAGCGATGTACCTGCTGCGGGAGGAAACCAGGTGTTCCCTGGCCCAAATCGGCCAGGAGCTGGGCGGCCGGGACCATTCCACCGTTATCCATGCCTACCGGCGGATGGCTGGTGATATTGAGGCCAACCCTTCACTGCGCCGGAAGATCAACGAAATCCGGCAAAGCTGGGCAAAATAATTCTATCCCCTCTTACCAACCATTGGTTAACAGGTCTATCCCCAACGGGTGATGCCCGGCATGTTAATAATAATCCCGTTTTGTGAATAAGTCCGGTTAA
Source organism: Dehalococcoidales bacterium (assembly GCA_035528295.1). Classification (GTDB taxonomy): domain Bacteria; phylum Chloroflexota; class Dehalococcoidia; order Dehalococcoidales; family JAUYDJ01. Next base: position 4,709 of record DATKYY010000039.1, read on the forward strand.
GGCCAGCTTTAATCTTCCCCTTAATTTAATTAACAGGTTAGCTTTTACTCAGTGCTAATATTATAATTATTAGTAAGATATCTACTATTAAGTAATAGATATTTACTAATGTTAACTGTTTATTAATTATGTTTGACCAAGTTGAGATTAAACTAAAAGCGGGCAGCGGTGGTAATGGGACAGTCAGCTTCCGCCGGGAGAAGTTTGTGCCCTTCGGCGGACCGGATGGTGGCGATGGTGGCGAGGGCGGGGATGTCATAATCCGGGCTGACGCCAGCGTTGACTCGCTGCGCATCTTCCGGCAAAAGAGGTTTTATCCCGCCGGCAATGGCCGGGATGGTGAGGGTAAAAAGAAACACGGTAAGAAAGGCCGGGATCTGGTGGTCCCGGTACCGGTGGGCACGGTGGTCTCTGACAAAACCCAGATAGGTGGTGATGCGGTTATTACCGACCTGGCCGAGCCGGGTCAGCAGATAGTTGCGGCCAAAGGGGGCAGGGGTGGACTGGGCAATTCCCATTTCGCTTCGGCAACCAATCAGGCACCGCGAATCGCACAGAAGGGGGAAGCCGGCGAGGTGGCGTCGCTCATATTAGAACTGAGAATCATCGCCGATGTCGGCATTATCGGCTACCCCAATACCGGTAAGTCCACCTTGCTGGCGGCGGCTTCCGCGGCCAAGCCTAAAATTGCCAGCTATCCCTTTACCACCTGCGAGCCTATTTTGGGGGCGGTTGAGATGGGCTCGCGGCTCTTTGTCCTGGCCGAAATCCCCGGTCTGATAGACGGCGCTCACCTGGGGCGGGGCCTGGGACACGATTTCCTGCGCCATATTGAGCGGACCAGAATGCTTATCCACCTGGTTGACGGTAGCTCGGCATCTCCGCTGGAGAATATGATAAAGGTAAATACCGAGCTCAGCCTGTATGATTCGGCGCTGGCGCAAAAATCCCAGCTGGTAGCGGTGAACAAGATTGACCTGCCCGAGGTGCGCTCCCGGTTAGCCGAGATAAAAGAAGCCTTCAGCCAGGCTGGCATCAAGCCCCTTTTTATTTCGGCGGCCACTGGAGAGGGGGTAGCTGAACTTATGACCGATACAGAGAAGATGCTGGCGCAGGTTATCCCGCCCAAGCGCGAAGAGGGGGAAGAGCCCCCGATGAAGGTCTTTCGTCCCCAGCCCCGGGATAAGGGGATTAGCGTGCGTAAAGAAGGCAATATTTTTGTGGTGGTGGCACCGGAGCTGGAGCGCATCATTGCCGGCACCGATACGGAAAGCCCCGAAGTGCGTCAGCAAATCAGCCGGCAGATTGCCCGGCGGGAGGTGAGGCAGGCTTTGGAGAAGGCGGGAATCAGGCCGGGCGATAAGGCTCGCCTGGGTAATCTGGAATGGGAGTGGGCATAGCATGAAAATCGGCGTGCTGGGCGGAACCTTTGACCCGGTTCATTTGGCTCACCTGGCGGTGGCGGAGGCGGTAAAGGCCGAGCTGGACCTGGCTGAGGTTATTTTTGTGCCCGCCGGCCAGCCGTGGCTGAAGGCGAATAACTATATTTTGGCGGCCGAGCACCGTGTCCAGATGGTGCGCCTGGCGATTGCCGGCAAGCCCTGTTTCCGGCTGTCCACCATGGAGATTGACCGGGCCGGTCCCTCATATACGGTGGACACTATGGCTGAGCTGCGGGGGCAAATCGGTGCTGAAGACGAGCTTTATTTTATTCTGGGCTGGGATAATCTGGCCGAGCTGCCGCGCTGGCGGGAGCCGGCACGCATTATCCAGCTGTGCTATCTGGTGGCCGTCCCCCGCCCCGGCTACCCCGCCCCCGACCTGACGAAGCTGGAAGGCGATATTCCGGGCATAGCCAAGCGGGTCATAATTCTGGATAAGCCGCAGATGGACATCAGTGCCACCGAAATCAGAAAGCGGCTCAGCCGGGGAAAGCCCATTGATGACCTGGTGCCGGAGGCGGTGGCGGAATACATCAGGCGGCACGGACTCTATCGGAATCAGTGAGGCAGTTAAATATCCAGGTTCTTGACGTTCTTGGCGTGGGCCTGGATGAAGGCTTTGCGCGGCGGGACCTCGCTCCCCATCAGCATATGAAAGATTCGGTCCGCCTCGACGGTATTTTCGATGTTTACCTCAAGCAGGGTGCGGGTGGCCGGGTTCATGGTGGTTTCCCACAGCTGCTCGGCGGACATCTCACCCAGCCCCTTATAGCGCTGGACTTCAATTTTTTTGGCACCCTTTAGTTCCGCCAGCACCGCTTCCTTTTCCGTATCGTTGTAGACCCAGTGCTCCTGCTTGCTGCCTTTAATGCGGTAAAGGGGAGGCTGGGCAATGAACAGGTGCCCCTGAGTAATCAGCTCCGCCATATGGCGGAAGAAGAAGGTGAGGAGCAGGGTGCGGATGTGGGAGCCGTCAACATCAGCGTCAGTCATCAGGATAATCCGGTGGTAGCGCAGCCGGGAGAGGTCAAATTCAGCATCTATCCCCGTGCCCAGGGCGGTAATGATGGCGCGAATTTCCTCATGAGACAGCATTTTATCTGATGGTGCCTTTTCCACATTGAGGATTTTACCGCGCAGGGGGAGAATGGCCTGGAAGCGGCGGTTGCGTCCCTGTTTGGCCGAGCCACCGGCGGAGTCCCCCTCCACCAGGTATATCTCGCAGAGGGAGGCTTCTTTCTCGGAGCAGTCAGCCAGCTTGCCGGGCAGGGTGGCGGTATCCAGGACGCCCTTCCTGATAACCAGGTCACGTGCCTTGCGCGCTGCCTCTCTGGCTTTGGCGGCGGTGAGACACTTTTCGATAATTCTCTTGGCGTCCTGAGGGTGCTCCTCCAGGAAAAGGGACAGCCCTTCGCTGACCACGCTCTCCACCAGGCTCTTGATTTCCAGGTTACCCAGCTTGGCTTTGGTCTGCCCCTCGAACTGCGGTTCGGTGAGTTTGACGCTGATAATGGCGGTAAGCCCTTCCCGGATATCATCCCCGATAAGATTGGGCTCTTCCTCCTTGAGATACTTGTTCTTGCGGGCATAATCGTTCAGGGCACGGGTCAGTGCTGAGCGGAAGCCGGTAAGATGGGTGCCGCCATCGACGGTATTAACGCAGTTGGCAAAGCTGAGGGTGGTCTCGGTAAAGCCGTCATTGTACTGAAGGGCAGCCTCGACTATGGTGCTGTTCACTGTTTTCAGGACATAGAAGGGCTGGTGGTGGCGCACCGTTCGGTTTCGGTTAAGATTATTGACAAAGCTGGTGATGCCGCCGTCAAAATAGAAGGTATTCTCCTCAGTTTCCTGCTCCGCCTTCTCCTCATAGATGGAGATTTCCACTCCCTTATTGAGGTAAGCCATCTCCCGCAGCCGCTCACTCAGGGTATCAAAGTCATAGCTGATTATGCCGAAGATTTCTATATCGGGCAGAAAGTCAATGGTGGTGCCGGTAGCTCTGGTTTTGGCTTCACCTACCTCGGCGACCGCTCCCTGGGGTATGCCCTGCTTGTAGTCCTGCTGGTATATCTTGCCGTTGCGCCTGACCTTGACGCTGAGCCAGGAGCAGAGGGCATTGACCACCGAGGCGCCAACGCCGTGCAGCCCACCGGAGACCTGATAGGTCTTACCGCCGAATTTGGCCCCGGCGTGGAGGGTGGTCATCACTGTTTCCAGGGCGGATACCTTGGTGGTGGTGTGAATTTCTATCGGGATGCCCCGCCCGTTATCCTCCACGGTAACGCTGCCGTCCTCGTGAAGGGTAACCGTGATTTTGCTGCAGCAGCCCACCATGGCTTCGTCAATGCTGTTGTAGACGATTTCATAGACGAGGTGGTGCAGCCCGCGCTGGTCGGTGCTGCCGATATACATCCCCGGTCGCCGACGGACTGCTTCCCGCCCTCCCAGCACCTGAATATCAGCCGCGGTATAGGCGTTATTGGTCGGCGGGGTGGATTGAGGGGCTTCCATATAAATAGTATAGCATAGTTCAGGCACAAAGTGAAGCTGGAGAGGCCGGTTAACCCAGTATTTTTGGTAGCTTACTTATGGGCACGGGTTTTTGGGTGGCGGTGGTCATATCGCGCAGGATGACGGTGCTCTTCTTTAGCTCTTCCTCCCCGATAATGACCGCACAGGGTATGCCCAGGCTGTTGGCCTGCCTTAATTGTGCCTTCAGGCTGCGGCTGCCGGTGGCTTCAATAGCACTGATGCCACTCTTTCTCAGGCTGGCCGCCAGCTTCAGCGCTTCTTTTTTAAGCTCATTACCGGTGTAGGCGATGAAAACCAGGGGCCTGGGCAGGGGTGGGATGGGGACATTCTGCTGCTTTAGGTTTAATATTATCCGCTCTATGCCGGCGGCAAAGCCGAGGGCGGGGGTGGGCTTACCTCCCAGCTCCTCAATCAGGTCGTCATACCTTCCGCCGCCGCCGATGGTGCTCTGGGCGCCGCCCCCCTCCGGCTGTATCTCAAAGACGGTCCGGGTGTAGTAGTCCAGTCCCCGCACCAGGCGGTGGTTGACGGCAAAGGGGATTTTGAGCAGCCCGAGATATTCTTTCAGCTGGTTGAAGTGCCCGGCACATTCCGGGCAGAGGTGGTCAATGCTCCGGGGGGCCTGGCCGGCAATCTGCTGGCAGGGCGGTTTTTTACAGTCAAGCAGGCGGAGCGGGTTTCGCTTCAGCCTGATTTTGCACTCCGGGCAGATATTATCGGTGTAGCCGGCATAGTAATTTTTGAGGACGGCTAGATATGCCGGGCGGCACTTTTTACAGCCAATGCTGTTCAGCTGCAAGGTCAGGTGGCTGAGTTTCAGCGAGGCGAAAAACTGCCAGGCCATATCAATGACCTCGGCATCAACGGCGGGGTCGGCATCGCCAATGGCTTCATAGCCGAACTGGTGGTGCTCACGGAATCGGCCTGCCTGGGGTCTTTCGTAGCGGTATATCGCCGCCAGGTAATATAGCTTTACCGGCTGGGGCAGATTGGACATGCCGTGCTCCAGATAGGCGCGGCACACCGGTGCCGTTCCCTCCGGTCTCAGCGTCAGGCTGTTGCCCCCCTTGTCGGCAAAGGTATACATTTCTTTGGCCACAATGTCGGTGTCCTCGCCGACACTGCGCGTGAAAAGTCCGGTATCCTCAAAGACGGGGCAGTCAAGGCGCTCGTAGCCGTAGCCCTGACAGAGGCTGACCGCCACCTGCTCTACATGGCGCCAGCAGGCCTGTTCTGGGGGTAGAATATCGGCGGTGCCGCGTGGTGCTCGGTACAGCATATTTCCCTTCACTTTTAAGCTAGAATAGCGCATTGGGGCTTGATTTGTAAAGGCATATTTTACACCAGTATTGTGTTGGGCTATACTAAAAATACCCCAAAATCTGGGTTTGTGGTGGGGAGCGATGGATTTCAGCGAACTCTTGGCTAAGGCTCGGGAATATCTTCCTCCGGAGAAGGTAGCTCTGGTGGAAGACGCCTATAATTTTGCCGCCGAAGCCCACCAGGGGCAGGTGCGTAAGTCAGGCGAGCCTTATTTGAACCACCCCCTGCAGACGGCCATGATTCTGGCCGAGCTTCAGCTTGATGTCAGCTCTCTGGTCGCCGCCCTGCTCCATGACATTCCGGAGAACTGCCAGATACCGGTGGCCACGATTGAAGCCAAGTTTGGTGCCGAGATAGCCAAGCTGGTTGACGGCACCACCAAATTGGCCCGGGCGGCACGGCAGGCACCGGAGGCAATGACCAAAGAAGCCCAGGCGGAGAACCTGAGGAAGATGCTGCTGGCCATGGCCGAAGACCTGCGCGTGGTCTTCATCAAGCTCGCCGACCGTTTGCATAATATGCGCACATTAGATGCCCTGACCGCCGAGAAACAGCTCAGCGTGGCTCAGGAGACACTGGAGATATACGCCCCCCTGGCCCATCGTCTGGGGATAGGAGAGCTGAAGTGGCAGCTGGAGGACCTGGCTTTCTCCTATCTCGAACCGGAGAGATACCGTCGCATTACCCGGCTGGTTACCGCCCGGCGCACCCAGCGGGAGAGCTTCATTACCAAGGTAAGTGAGATTCTAAGAGTCGAGTTTGATAAGGCCGGTCTCAAAGCCGAAATGTCGGGCCGGCCGAAACATATCTACAGCATCCACCAGAAAATGGAGCGCTACGCCGCCCTGGGCAAGCACTTTAATGATATCCATGACCTGCTCGCCCTGCGGGTCCTGGCGGACAGCGTGTCCGATTGCTATACCGCCATGGGGGTGATACACAGCCTGTGGCGCCCGATACCCGAAGCCTTTGATGACTACATTGCCAACCCCAAACCGAACGGCTATCAGTCGCTGCATACCGCGGTGATGTGCCAGGGCATGACCCCTCTGGAAATTCAGATTCGCACCCGCGATATGCACCATATCGCCGAGTACGGGATAGCCGCTCACTGGCGCTACAAAGAGGGTAGCCGTAAAGACATGCGTTTTGAAGAGAGGATAGCCTGGCTGCGCCAGCTAATTGACTGGCACCGTGAGATGAGCGGTGCCGAGGAGTTTCTGGAATCGGTCAAGACCGATATATTTATTGACCAGGTCTTTGTTTACACCCCCAAGGGGGAGATAAAAGATTTGCCCAAGGGCTCCACCCCCCTCGATTTTGCCTATCAGGTCCACACTGAGCTGGGGCACCGCTGTACCGGGGCCAAGGTGAATGGTCGGCTGGTGCCGCTCAATTATCAGCTCAACAATGGTGATGTTATCGAGATTATGGCATCCAAGAGGGCGAAGGGACCGAGCCGGGACTGGCTGAACCCCCATCTGGGCTATATCAAAACCTCTCAGGCCAAGACCAAGATAAGGCAGTGGTTCAAGCGGCAGGAGCGGGCGGAGAATATCGAGCGGGGGCGTCAGCTTCTGGAGAAGGAGTTACGGCATCTCGGGGTGGAAGTAGAGCGCGAGGAACTGGCTCATCTCTTCTATCACAGTAACCTGAACGATTTTCTGGCCGCGATTGGCTGTGGCGAAATAACCACCCACCAGGTGGCGATAAAGTTAGCCGCCCAGCAGGCGCCAGCCAAGCCGGCACCTGAAGTAGCGGCGCCAGCACCACCGGCGGTCCGGGTACTGGGGGAGGGGAATCTGGTCACCCATCTCGCCCAGTGCTGTCATCCGGTGCCCGGCGATAAGATTACGGGTTATATTACCCGGGGGCGGGGGGTAACCATCCACCGCCACGATTGCTATAATGTGATTTACGAGAGCGAGAAGGCGAGGCTGGTTCCGGCAGATTGGGAGCCGACCGATTCGGTATATCCGGTGAGTGTTGAGGTTAAGGCCTGGGATAGGGTAGGATTAGTCAGGGACATCACCACCATTGTGGCTGAGGAGAAGATTAACATCGCCGCGGTAAACTTTACCAATCATGAGGACTACACCACCTCAACCTTCCTCACCCTGGACGTGAAGGACCTGGCTCAACTGAGCCGGCTCCTGGTCAGGATTGAGGGGGCGAGGGCGGTAATCGGCGTCAGCCGGGTGGGGGATGAGGTGGTCGGCAAGACCAAACCCAAGAAGAGCAGTTAAATAAAAGCGTTTCAGGAGGTAAATATTGCCACAGATTAAATCAGCCCAAAAACGGGTGCGTCAGGTTGAAAAGAGGCAGCTGAGAAACAAGTCGGTGCTCAGTCAGTGCAAGACCAGCATCACCAAGGCAGAGAAGTTTATCTTTTCCGGTGAGATGGAGTCGGCGGAGGCGGCGGTGGTAACCGCGCTCAGGTCGCTTGATAAGGCGGTGGAGAAGGGGATTATTCACGCCAATAACGCCGCCCGGCGCAAAGCGCGATTGATGAAGAAGCTAAACCAGGCCAAGGCTCTACCCCCGGCGGAATAATTAAGTCCCACCCAGCTATTGACAAATGGGTGGGACTATTTTATTATTTTGTAGAACAAACGTTCTCATAGCGATTGGGGTTATCGGTGAAAATACTATCTGCGAAGCAGGGGAAAATCATTGATTTCATTCGCCGCTTTGTGGCTGATAATGGCTACCCGCCCACGGTCAGGGATATCGTGACGGCGTGCCACATCAGCTCGACCTCGGTGGTGGACTATAACCTGGACATACTGGAGCGGGAGGGGTATCTGCGCCGCCATCCCGAGATATCGCGTGGCCTTGAGTTACTGCCCCGCTTGGCGGGGGGGCATCGGCTTCAGGTGCCGATTATCGGTCTGATTGCGGCCGGTGAGCCGATACCGGTGCCGACCCCGGATACCTGGGATGTTACCGCTTCCGCCGATACGCTGGATGTGCCCGCCGATTTGGTTAAGGGGCGGCAGGGGGTTTACGCCCTCAAAGTGAAGGGCTGTTCAATGGTGGATGCCCTCATTAATGACGGCGATATTATCCTGATGCAGTCTACCAGTGTGGTCGAGAACGGGGAGACGGCGGCCGTATGGCTGAAGGCGGAGAAAGAAGTCACCCTGAAAAAAGTCTACAGCGAGCCGGGGCGTATCCGGCTCCAGCCGGCCAACCGCCAGATGCAGCCGATATATGCCGAGCCGGACAATGTTGAGATTCAGGGCAGGGTGATTGCCGTCATCAGGGAGCTGGCGTAGCTACCCCTGTTACTTACCTCTGCGGTTCAATAATTACCTTCAAGCAGTCCCGGGCATTAGCCACCAGCTGAAAGCCCAATTCGGTCTCTGCCAGAGACAGATGGTGGGTAATCATCTCCCGCACCGGGATGGTGCCCATCTGAATTATTTCCAGTGCCGCTTGGTAGTCCGCCGGGCTGCCGGCGTAGGATGTGGTGAGGGTGATGTCATTACGCCAGAAGAGCTCGTTAATAGAAAGGGGAACGGTGGCGCTGGCGTCGGTGGGGGCAAAGAAGAGCACCGTGCCGCCCCGGTCCACCGATTTCAGGGCCTGACTGATGGCTGAGGTCGCCCCGGTGCAGACTATCACCAGGTCAGCCAGGCGGC
>DATKYY010000040.1:0-13694 GCA_035528295.1 Dehalococcoidales bacterium
CTGCTGGTGGCCAGCCTGGCTGGGGCTGATGTTGACCAGCTGGCGGAGCGGGTGGCCGGGGCTGATGCCGGGCTGATTGCCATCGCCAAGGCAAGTCTAGCCGCTAAGACCTTCACCAGGGTTACTCAGGCGGCGCCCAAGATAATATGGGGTGGCTGGCTGAAGGACATTGCCGTCAAAGATGTAGCGCCCATGGCTAAAGCCGGCGGTGATTTCGTTGTCTTTCCGGCGGCGACCACACCGATAAGCATCGCCCAAAACAAGGAACTGGGCAAGGTATTAGAGGTAGAGGCATCGCTTGGCGAGGGCTTGCTCCGGGCAGCCGGCGAGCTGCCGGTGGACGCGGTGCTTATCAATGGCGGCAAGAAGGACAGCCTTACCTGGCATCATCTGATGCTCTTCCAGCGCTTTGCCGGATTATTAGCCAAGCCCCTGCTGGTTTCAGTACCGGCTGAGGTAACCGCTGAGGAGTTACCGTCTCTGTGGGAGGCGGGGGTGGATGGGGTGGTCGTAGAGGTGGGGGTGGGGCAGGCTGTTGACAGGATAAAAAATTTACGGGAGATAATCGACAAACTGACCTTCCCGCCGCAGCGCAAGCGCAAGAAGGTAGAGGCATTGCTGCCCCGTGTCGTTCCCGTGGCAGAAGCCGGTGCTGAAGAGGAAGAAGAAGGGGACGAGGAAGAGTCTGATAGACTCGACTAGTCCAGTTATTTCCCCACCAGGCTCTTTATCAGGCGGAGTTCGTCTCTTAATAGTCTGGTCATAAGGAAGTTCTGCCTGACGATTTCTTTGCCTTCTTTACCCAGTCTCATTGCCACTGCTGGATTCTCCAACAAATAGACTATCTTGTCGGCGCATTCCTCCACGCTGTTAACCAGGTAATTGCTCAGCTCGCCGGGCATTTGCAGTGGAATGCCACCGGCATTACCGGCCACCACCAGGGTTTCTTTCCATAGTGCCTCGGCTACCACCAGCCCGAAGCCCTCTCTGATTGACTTCTGAATAATCAAATCAGAGGCTCTCTGGAAAGCGTTGACCTCCATGTTGCCGACGCCGGTCAGGTTGGAGGAGACGAAGATGTCATCATCCTTGATGGCTTCAGCATTAATGGCGGCGTGCATATCCCAGGACTCGGGGTCGTCGGGGGCAAAGCTGCCCACCAGGGCTAGCTGAAGCCCGGGCACTTTTTCTTTGGCCAGGCGGTAGGCATCTATGGTTCCGAAGGGGTCTTTCCAGCGGTCAAAGCGGGAGACCTGGGTGATAATAAGGCGGTTGATGTCAAAGCCCAGGTTGTCCAGCATTTCACGGCAGACGTGTTTTTTGATGTACATGTTCTTGGAACTGAAGGGGCAGATAGCCGGTGCCATGGTGGTAATATTGGTGATATTAAGACTCTTGGGGATAAACTTCTCGGTGGTAAAAACGGCGGCGTCGTGCTGCTCAATATAGGGGCGCAGGAAGTCCCACACCGCTTCATCCGGCTGGGAGCTGTCAACGTGGCAGCGCCAGATCCATTTGGCGTTATTGTCGGCCAGATAGTGGCGCAGGGCGGCGGGTTGGGGGTCGTTCACGATGAAAACATCATAATTAGTATCCAGCTCGCGGGCGTTGGCCAGGTTGTGGTTTTGGTATTCCCGCCTCGTTTTCGGTTGCTCAATCGCCTCAAAGGAAGCACCCTGCAGGGCATTATGCAGGGCTTTGGTGATGGTGAAGAAGCGGCGGTCACCACGGATGACCTGCCAGTCGGCGCAAATACCCAGTGAGCGCATCAGCGGAATATAGGAGACCAGGAGTTCCGCCACCCCGCCACCGAAGGGGGTGGAATTGATGTGGCACAGCCTCAGCCCTTTGAGCTCATTACCCAGGCTGACGACTTCGTCAACAATGTCCTCAGCTTCTACCCGGCGGTATTTGTTAATGTCAGCGGTGCCTAAGGAGACTTTCTGAAGCATGTTAACTTCCCTTAAGAGCCGACAGTTGCCATATTTTGCCTTCGGTAACAATGGATGGTGCGATTACCATCTCAACCTTTTGCATCTCAGGAATGGTGGTCACCCCGCAAACGCCCATCGCGGTGCGCAGGGCGCCGACCAGGTTTTCGCGGCCATCGGTAACCGAGGTCGGGCCAAAAAGAATTTGCTTCAGTGATGCGCTGGTGCCCACTTTTATGCGTGTCCCCCGCGGCAGTGCCGGGTGGGGGTGGGACATGCCCCAGTGGTAACCGTGACCGGGGGCTTCTTTGGCTTTGGCGAAGAGGGAGCCAATCATTACCGCATCGGCTCCGGCAACAACTGCTTTACATACGTCGCTGCCCTTGGTAAAACCGCCATCGGTAATAACGGGCACATAGCGGCCTGATTCTTTCCTGTATTGCTCTCTGGCGGCGGCGCAGTCCATGGTGGCGGTTATCTGGGGGACGCCAACGCCGAGGACTTCTCGCGTGGTGCAGGCGGCACCGGGGCCAACCCCAACCAGGACACCGGAAACGCCGGTCCGCATCAGCTCCAGACAGGCGCTGTAGCTGACGCAGTTACCGACCACTACCGGCATCGGTATGGATTGACAGAGTTCGGTAAAGACCAGCCCGCGGTAGCTTTTGGAAACATGTCGGGCGGTGGTTACTGTGGACTGGACGAACAGAATATCAGCTTTGGCTTCCGCAGTCAGGGGGGCAAAGAGTTTGCTATTGGCGGGCGTAACCGAAGCGGCACAGGTTGCCTTTGCCTTCTTGATTGCCTGTATCCGCTCGCCGATGAGGTTTTCCTTGATTGGTGCCGAGTATATCTTCTGCAGCAGTGCGGTGACCTGGCTGTCGGGGGCTTGGGCAATTTCAGCGTATATCTCTTCGGGGTTGTCGTAGCGGGTCTGTATTCCCTCCAGGTGGAGCACCGCCAGGCCGCCTAGCTGGCTCATTAAGATGGCCATATTGACATCGGTGACCGCGTCCATGGCGGCGGCTAGAATGGGGATGGAGAAGGTAAGCTTGCCTATCTTTAAGTCAATGTTGGTCTGGTCGGGATTGACGGTAACATCTCCAGGCACAATAGCCACTTCGTCAAATCCATAGGCGGGTCGGAGCTGCTTAAATTGGGGTATCGCCATTCATTCCTCCTTAAATATTAAGATATTATCACCAGCATCAGGAGCCGGTTGAAAATGCCGGGAAACTCGCCACCAAAGGTGACCTTCACCCCTGCTTTCTGAGTTCTACCAGCTTGCCGGTTGAGTCCCTGAGCATATTTTTCACTTCTTGAGCGCTGTAGGTTGGCTTATAGCCGAGCAGGCGCTTTGCCTTGCTGATATCCAGGCTGCATTCAAAGGGCAGGGTGGCGTCCATAGTGATGCTCGGGTCGCCTTGCCATTTATCCGCCGGTATAGCCCCCAGTCTTGATGAGGAGGCGGTCAGCTCAAGGACGACTTTGGCTAAGTCCAGCCAGGTGAGATAGGCGCCGCTGGTAATGTTAAAGACCTGTCCAAACCCCTTTTCGTTCAGGGTAGCGGTGAGAAAGCCGCGGACGGTATCCTCATTGAGGATAAAGTCCCCACCACCCTTGTTGGGGAGTCTGATTGTCTCCCCCTTGAGGGCATTGTCAATCATGGCTTTGAGCACCTTTCCCTGCATTGGCTGGGTGGGGTCAATCGAATACCACCACCTGAGCACGGTAAAGGGCAGCTCATGTTCCCGCCAGTAGGTGAGGCCAATCTGCTCTCTGGTCAGCTTGGAGAGGGAATACAGCGGGCGCCGCGACTCTTCGGGGTGGAGGGGGTGCTCCTCGTCCATGGGGGCATATCTCGGTTTACCATAGACCCGATGGGTGCTGGCGAAGAGAAAATGCTTGACCTTATTTTCAACTGCCGCTTCCAGGAGGTTGACCATGCCTTTAATGTCAACATCAACTACCTTGTAGGGGTCGGAGGAAAATGTCTCCGCCAGGTGGTAGATGACATCGGCATTTTTGACGGCCCGCTTGACCTTTTCCCGGTCTTCGATGCCTCCCTCAATAAGCTCCACAGCCGGACTCTTCATTTCGGCGAGGTTGGCCATATTTTTATCCAGTACCTTGACCTTATCACCGCGGGCCAGCAGTTCGTCTATCAGCTTTTTGCCGGTAAAACCAGCCCCACCAGTAATTAAAGCCTTCATTAACGCATCTCCTCTCCGGGAAAGTTGACAATGCGGTTTTAGATATAATGGAATTATAAGCAAAGGCTCTTGGGGTGTCAATAACGCCCCAGCCAGGCTAAGGTAGACGGAGGGCGTTTTATCAATTATAATAGCTCAGGATATAGACGGTTATGCCCACGCTTTATGTTGTGGCTACCCCGATTGGCAATCTGGAAGATGTGACATTACGTGCCCTTCGCTGTTTACGTGAGGTGAAGCTAATTATCGCTGAGGACACTCGTAAGACCAAACGGCTGCTCAACACCTATGACATCAAGACCCCCCTGACCAGTTATCACGAGCACAGCCGGCAGGCCAAGCTCGATTACCTGCTGCGCCAGCTTGAAGAGGGGGACGCCGCGCTGGTTTCGGAGGCGGGGACGCCGGGTATATCTGACCCGGGCTACGAGTTGATTGTGGCGGCCAGTGAGCAGGGCATTGCGGTGGTGCCCATTCCCGGTCCTTCGGTGGTTATCAGTGCCCTGGTCATCTCCGGGCTGCCCACTGACCGGTTCAGCTATCTCGGCTTTCTGCCGCATCGGACTGGGGAGCGGCGGCGCCGGCTGGAATCAATTGCCGGGGAAAAGGGCACGATAGTAGCACTGGAGTCCCCCCACCGCCTGTTAGCTTCCCTGAAGGACATACAGGCTGTTCTTGGGGACCGCAGGATAGCAGTCTGTCGTGAATTGACCAAAATTCATGAGGAGGTCTTTCGGGGGAGGATAAGCCAGGCCATAGCCCATTTTACCGAGCCGAGGGGGGAGTTTGCCCTGGTTATTGATGGTAAGCGTGAGGCAGATAAGCCTCAGCTGACCGAAGATATTGCCCGGAAATTACAGGAGATGCGCCGGTCGGGGATACCGGCGAAAGAAGCCATTGCACAGGTCGCCAGGGATACCGGTTTAGCCAAGAGAGAGCTGTATCGGGCCTGGCTTAAGAAAGCTTGATAGATAACTAACTAGAGATGGGAGGGTTAGCCATGAAACGGGGTTGTATCTCTTTAGGACGGATAAAGTGTGACGATTGTCAGCGCGCTATACCGCATCAGGAGCGTTATCTCGCCATTGATAAAGAAGATGGCACCACGGAGCGTCTCTGCGTTGACTGTGCCCTGAAGAGGGGCTATGCTCGCTATAAAATGGAGCGCGGGGAACTGGTGTTGACCTTTATGGAAGAAGTAGTGGAGGAAAAAGGCGAGGAAAAAGTGAAAGAAAAAGAGGAAGAGGAAGAAGAAAAAGAGTAGACGATAGCGATGAGTGAGCGAATTTTTATTGGGGTAGCCTGGCCCTATGCCGATGGTCCGTTGCATCTGGGGCACATTGCCGGAGCATATTTACCGTCAGATATCTTTGCCCGCTACCACCGGGCTAAGGGCAACCGGGTATTGATGGTATCCGGTTCCGACCAGCATGGCACGCCGATAACCATCAAGGCGGAGCAGGCGGGGAAAACACCGGCTGAGATAGCCACTCAGTACCATCAGCAGTTTCTTGAATCCTGGCAGAAGCTGGGCATTTCCTTTGATTTGTTTACCGCTACCGGTACCGAAAATCACGCCAAAGTAACCCAGGATATCTTCCTCACCCTGCTTGATAAAGGCTATATCTATCGCGCTACCGTTTCCCAGCCCTTCTGTCCCCAGTGTAAACGGTTTCTGCCTGACCGCTATGTTGAGGGCACCTGTCCTTACTGCCGGGCTAGCGGAGCCCGCGGCGACCAGTGTGATGCCTGCGGCAAACCGCTTAATGCCGCCGAGCTGATTGACTATCAATGCCGCCTCTGTGGCACTACTCCCCAGTTCCAGGATTCGGAGCACTTTTTCTTGAAGCTGAGTGCCTTTGAGGACAGGCTGCTGTCCTGGGTGAAAGAAAAGAGTTACTGGCGCCAGAATGTGCTTAACTTCACCCGGCGCTATCTGGAGGAGGGGCTGAGAGACCGGGCGATTACCCGTGATATAAACTGGGGAATACCGATACCGGTCAAGGGTTTTGAGAATAAGCGCATCTATGTCTGGTTTGAGGCGGTTATCGGCTACCTTTCGGCGAGTAAGGAGTGGGCTAAGTCCAGCGGCGATGAAGAGGGGTGGCGTCAGTTCTGGCAGGGGGAGGTAAAGAGCTATTACTTCATCGGCAAGGATAATATTCTCTTTCATACCATTATCTGGCCGGCAATGCTGATGGGCTATGATGACAAGCTTAATTTACCTTACGATGTACCGGCCAATGAATTCCTGACCATTGAAGGCAGCAAGCTTTCCACCAGCCGTAACTGGGCAGTCTGGGTGCCTGATTATCTCTCCCGCTATGACCCTGACCCGCTTCGCTATCTTCTGTCCATAAATATGCCGGAGACGGGGGATGCCGATTTTTCCTGGCGTGAGTTCGTCCGCCGCAACAACGACGAGCTGGTGGCTACCTACGGCAATCTGGTCAACCGGGTGCTTACCTTTGTTTATCGCCACTTTGACGGTTGTGTGCCGACATTAGAAGATATGGGTGCCACCGGTGAAGCAGTCCCTATGGATGAGAGAGATGTTGCCCTGGACAAAATGTCGCTGGCGGCTTTTGATACCATGGACGAGTTTCTTAACCAGTGTAGCTTTAAACAGGCATTAAAGGCGGCGATGTCAGTGGCTCAGGAGGCAAACCGTTATCTCGACGAAAAGTCACCCTGGAAAATAATCGGCCAGAACCGGCCGGCGGCGGCCACATCACTGTATATGGCGATATGTGCCATTTCCCGCCTGAAGACGGCGCTGTATCCCTTCTTGCCCTTCAGTTCGCAGAAGGTGCATGAGTATCTCGGTTTTGAGGGTAGAGTGGAGGATTGCGCCCGGAATGAACCGCTGCAGTCTCTGCCCGAGCCGGGGCAGAAACTGCAGAAGCCCGAGCCCCTGTTCTCCAAATTAGATGGGGCACTGGTTGAGGAAGAGACTGGTCGCTTGGGTTCAGCCGGTGGTTAAGCGGGGAGACCTTGAAGCTAAGCAAAATCTATAAACCGATTCAGCAGGATCTGGTCAAGGTAGAAGAAAT
The DNA here is from genome assembly GCA_035528295.1 of Dehalococcoidales bacterium. Lineage (GTDB taxonomy): Bacteria > Chloroflexota > Dehalococcoidia > Dehalococcoidales > JAUYDJ01. Next base: position 7,198 of record DATKYY010000040.1, read on the forward strand.
CCTGGCGTCGGTCACCAAGGTTGAGCCTGCCTGGCTGGCTGAAATGCTGGACTATAGCCTGAGCGGTGGGGGCAAGCGAATCCGTCCCGCCCTGGCGCTGCTATCGGGCAAGCTTCATGACTATAACCTTGATTACTTGCTGCCGATGGGGGTGGCGGTTGAGCTGATGCACACCGCTACGCTGGTTCATGATGATGCCATTGACAATTCACTAATTCGCCGGAGCAAGCCGACGATTAACAGTGCCTGGGGTGAGGAGAAAGCGGTGCTGCTGGGCGACTACCTGTTTGCCCGCTCGGGAGAGTTTGCCGCTGATACTCAGAACCTGCGGGTGGTCAGGCTGTTCAGCCAGACACTGGCGATTATTTCTACCGGGGAATTGGAGCAGACCTTCACCGCTTTCAATACGGAGCAGAGCTGGCAGGACTACCTCAGGCGGATTTCTCGTAAAACGGCCTCCCTCTTTTCGCTGGCAACTGAATCAGGGGCTATCCTGAGCCAGGCGCCGGAGGAATCAATCGAGATTCTGAGGGATTATGGCTATAATCTGGGTATTGCCTTTCAAATAGTGGATGATATTCTGGACTTTATCGGCACTGAAGAGGAACTGGGCAAGCCGGTAGGCTCCGATCTGGCTCAGGGCACCCTTACTTTACCGGCGATACTCCTCATGGAGCAATATCCTGATGATAACCCGGTAAAGAAGTTATTTAATGATGAGGACAGGCCGAAAAATATCGAACTGGCCTTAAAGATGGTCCGTGACTCGTCAATTCCGGAGACATGCTGCCAGATGGCGGCCGATTATTGTGCCAAGGCCTGCCGCAATCTCAATCTCCTGCCTGATAATGACAGCCTTCAGTCGCTAGTCCAGCTGGCTGGCTTTATTACCGAAAGAAGAAGATAGTAAATACGGCTTAATCAGGGGTAGCCGGAGACTGTCTCGGGACAAGGCGGGGCACTGCGGGAGCCTTGCTGGGCTTGGCGGCGGGCTCTTTCTCGGCTACCGGTTCGACGGGAACCGGGGTCGGTTTTACCCTGGTTTTGCGGGCGCGTTTGCCGCCGGCTTTGCTCAGCAGTGCTTCTAGGTCTTCGCCCTCAAGCGTCTCATCGGCGATAAGCTTTTCGGCGATGAGAATCAGCTTCGATTTATTCTCGGCTAAAATCTTGCGGGCGGTTTCGTGAGCATCCCGGATAGCCTTGTTGACTTCCTCATCAATGGCGTCAGCCACCTTGTCGCCGTAGTCTTTTTGTTCTGATATCTCGCGACCGAGGAAGACCATTTCCTGTTTATCGCCAAAGGTACGTGGTCCCAGTCTGTCGCTCATGCCGAAGTCGGTTACCATCTTGCGAGCCAGCGCGGTAGCCCGTTTGATGTCGTCATAAGCGCCGGTGGTTACGTCATTAAAGATTAATTCTTCAGCGGCATGACCGCCGAGGAAGGTGGCGATCATAGCTTTGATTTGAGAGCGCGAGGTAAGGTAGCGGTCTTCAACCGGTAATTGCTTGGTGCTACCGAGAGACATACCCCGGGCCACTATGGATATTTTGTGTACCGGGTCAGCGTTGGGCAGCATTTTAGCCACCAGAGCATGCCCGGACTCGTGGTAGGCGATAATCTCCTTTTCTTTGGGGCTTATCTTGCGGCTCTTCCGCTCCGGACCGGAGATTACCCGGTCTATTGACTCTTCAAGTTCTTCCATACTGATTATCTTTTTGTTCCGTCTCGCGGCCAGAATCGCTGCCTCATTAAGCAGATTGGCCAGGTCGGCGCCACTGAAACCAACCGTCCCTTTGGCCAATACGGTTAAATCGGCATCTTTAGCCAGGGGCTTACCCTTGGCGTGGACCTTGAGAATGGCGATCCGGCCATTGATATCGGGCTGGTCCAGGACTACCCGGCGGTCAAAGCGCCCGGGGCGGAGCAGGGCCGGGTCGAGAATATCGGGGCGGTTGGTAGCCGCTATGACAATGACGCCGGCATTGGTGTCAAAGCCGTCCATTTCGGTCAGAATCTGGTTGAGGGTTTGCTCCCTCTCGTCGTGGCTGCCGCCCAGACCGGCACCGCGCTGGCGGCCCACCGCGTCAATCTCATCAATAAAGATGATGCAGGGGGTATTGCGCTTGGCCTGGTCAAAGAGGTCACGCACCCGGGAGGCACCAACACCGACAAACATCTCGACAAATTCACTGCCGCTGATGGAGAAGAAGGGAACGCCGGCTTCACCAGCTACTGCCCGGGCAAGCAGCGTTTTGCCGGTGCCCGGCGGACCGACCAGCAATACCCCTCGGGGGATGCGGGCGCCCAGGCTCTGAAACTTCTCCCTTGATTTGAGGAAATCCACTACCTCATTTAGTTCCTGTTTGGCTTCCTCAACCCCGGCGACATCATTAAAGGTTATCGTCGGCGTATCGGCCGGGAAGAGGCGGGCTCGGCTGCGGCCAAAGCTGAGTGCCTGGCTATTAGCCCCGCGTGCCTGCCGGAAGACAAAGAATAGCAAGCCGACCAGGATAATGAGGGGGATGAAGTTAATCATCAGTGCTCCCCAGTCAATTCCGGACGAGTCCTTGACCTCGACTACTATCCCTTCCAGGTTAAGCCCGGCAATATCATGCAGGCTGTCGTTACCTTCTTTGAAGGCGACCAGTTCAATGCCATCAACGGTGGTCAGCAGTAGCTTGTCACCCTCTATCAGAATCCCAGCTATCTGGCCCTTTTGTGACATGGCTACCAGCTGGCTTTGCGGAATTGTCTCCGGTTTCTGCGTATTGGTCAGAATTTGAGTGAAGAGGAAGACAGCAGTAATGAGCAGGGCAATATAGATTAAGCCACTACCTTTCCAGAAAGGCTTCATTATTCGTATTCACCTCAATTTATATTTAGCTTCTTATATTATAGCAGAGATGGCAAGTCAACAAAAATTACTCTCTTTTAAACAGGGTGGGGATAATAAGACAGGGGCTATCTTCTAGAGAGTCATATAGGCTTCTTTGAGCAGCAAGGCATCCTCTTCCAGATTGGGGCTTTCGCAGATGATTAACCCCCCGACATGATAGTCACGCAGCGCTTTGATTAGCTCGGTGTACTGAAAGTCCGAGTCCTTGAGCTCAAGGTGGCTTATCTCCCCCTTCCGGCCATACCTGATGCCGGAGACATGCACGTGAATGTTATCCAGGGCAGCCCTGCCCAGACGCTCCTCAACCTGTCGCAGGATGGCGATAAACTCAGGGTAAGAGTTAGACTTACCATCGCGGGCATGCCAGTGGGCAAAGTCAATACACGGGGCCAGCCCCTCCAGCTCGGTGCACAGCTTGAGCACCTCGTCGATAGTGCCGAACGCGCTTGGTTTGCCCATAATTTCCGGTCTGATGCAGACTGGATTATGCTCCCTTTTAAGCTGACCGAGCACTTCCTCAAGGCGTTTCTTTACATTCTGGTAGACTTTTTCGGGCGGGTCGCCGAGGTAAAAAGCAGGGTGGAAAACAATGCTTTCGGCACCACACAGCCCCCCGATGCGGGCGGTCTGGAGCAGTCTATCCTGACTGGCTCTTATCTTTTCCGGCTCGCGGGCGTTAAGATTTATGTAGTAGGGGGCGTGGGCGGACAGCTTTACCCCTTCTTTAAGGGCGGTCTCGGCAACCAGGCGGGCTCCCGCCTCACCCATTTTTACCCCTTTGACAAACTCTATCTCCATACCACCGAGTCCAAGCTCGGCAATACGCTTGATGCCATCAATAGTAGTCTTGGGCCAGGCACTGTGGGGAACGCCAGCGGTGCCGAAAAGCAGCTCTGCCATTTTGGTTTTGTCCTTATTTTTAGTGTAGCATAGCCGCCCAGACCAGCCAAATTTTTGACTTGACCTTTTCTTCTGGCTTGGCTACAATTTTTAGTAGCCTGATATTTCAGGGTTGGGAGCGGTAGGCTGGAAGCGATAGAGATTGCCCGCAAGGCAGTAGAAGCGGCTAGCGATAAGCAAGCTAGCGACATTTTGCTCTTGGATACCCGCCAGGTATGTGGTTTTGCCGACTATTTTGTCATCTGCAGCGGTGACTCCGGCCGGCAGATTCAGGCTATTTATGATGAAGTCGGCCATTTCCTGAAGAAGAGTGGTATTCGGCCGCACCATGCTGAGGGCACTTTGGACTCAGGGTGGCTTCTGCTTGATTTTGGCGATGTGATTGTGCACATCTTTGCCCTCGATGAGCGGGACTATTATCAACTGGATAAGCTGTGGAGCCAGGCGGTCCCGGTACTCCGGATTCAGTAGTCCCCGATTTCGTCCTCAGTGAAGAAAAGTCCGATTTCCTTCTCGGCAGTCTCAACCGAGTCCGAACCGTGAATAACGTTGCGTTCAATATCAAGGCCGAAGTCAGCCCTGATGGTGCCGGCTTCAGCCTTGGCCGGGTCGGTTGCCCCCATTGCCTTTCTGATTACGGCTACGGCATTTTCCCCGGCAAAAACGGCGGCAATTATTGGCACCGAGCTGATGTAATCTACCAAGCCCTGAAAGAAGGGCTTGTCCTTATGGATGGCATAGTGTTTCCGGGCCAGGGCTTTATCCATTTGAAGCCTCTTGAAGGCGACCAGCTTAAGCCCCTCCCCCTCCAGACGGGCGATAATAGCGCCGTCCAGTCCCCGCTGCATAGCATCCGGCTTGATGAGAACTAAAGACCTCTCCATTTAAAGCTCCTGTTATTTAATTGATAAGCCTTAATTTGTTTCCGGCTCACTTATTATCCTTAGCCGCTTCTTCGGCTGGGTAATCGGTGGTCGCCTGAGATACAGGGGTTGTAGCGTGGTCAGGTCGTCATACTGGCCAGCCTCAAGCCGTTTAAGCCCCAGCTCGGCTAAAAAACCAGCCCGGCGCAGTGTGGCAATGGGGGACAGTATTATCGCTTTGGACTTGAGCCTGCTTCTCAGCTGCTGGGCAATGTCGGGGGTTATTTCCCCGCAAAAAATAGCCTTGCTGTTTATCAGGGCGCATAGCGCCTCAACGGTGGTGATGTGCTCGGCAAGTAGCCGGCACCACTTCTGGCGCTTTTGGTACAGGGCGGTGGCAATCTCGCCCCGCCCGGCACTGAATACGGGGCAAATAGGCAGGCCGGTCTCGGCGTGGGGATAGGCGGCGGCTTCCAGGGTGCTGATGCCGATAATGGGGCACCCCAGGCTGAGGGCTAGCCCCTTGGCGGTGCTGATGCCCACCCGCAGGCCGTTGAAGCTGCCCGGTCCTCGGGCGACAATAATGGCGCTGACCATCTCCAGCCTTGCTTTAGCCTGACCCAGCAGCTGAAACAGGTGGGGCAGGAGCTCGGTGGTGTGGCTCTGCTGGCAGCGCCAGCTAAGCTCGGCCAGCACCCGGCTATCCTGGACGATAGCAATGCTGGCGGTTTCGGTTGAGGTGTCTATGGCTAGTTGCATCAATTTTGCCTTCCCAGAGAGCGTTTTAGCCGGGCGAGCATATCCTGGTAGCGCCTGCCGTCGGGTTTGAACTTGAGGCGGCGCTCGGTATCGGAAAGATAGTCAATTTCAATCAGCAGGTATTCGGCGGGCAGTTCACTGAATCCCTTCTCGGCCCATTCCACGACACAGATGCCCTTTCCGTAGAGATATTCATCCAGCCCCAATTCGGCAATCTCGGCGGTCTGGTCAAGGCGGTACAGGTCGATGTGATACAGCGGTAGTCTGCCGCAAAGTTCCCTGACGATAACGAAAGAGGGGCTGAGCACATAGTCTGTGATATCCAGCCCGCGGGCAATGCCCTGAGTGAGGCAGGTCTTACCGCTGCCCAGTTTGCCGACCAGAAGCAGGATATCACCGGACAGGGCTAGCCTGCCGAGGTGAGCTCCAAGTTCCTGGGTCTGCTCCGGGCTATGACTGATTAATTCGAGGTGGCTCATATCTTTTCCCGGTGATAGGTTAGGTGGCTATTCTCTATCGGGCAGCAAAGTGGTTCCAGCTTGTTTTGCCCAGGTCAAAGGGTCTGCCCTGGCTATCAATCAGGGCTATCTCTGCTTTACCGGCCACGATTTCACCAATTACGGTTACCGGGCAGGCAAGGGACTGTTTTACTTTTGCCATAATTTCACTGCTGGCGGTAAAGAGCAGCTCGTAGTCCTCGCCGCCGGCCAGGGCCAGTTTAAGCGCCTGTTCGCCGAGGTTATTGCTGACTAAGGGCAGAATCGGCACGTGGTCAATCTCTACCCGAGCCCCGACCCGGCTGGCCTGGCAGACATGATTTAAATCGGAAAGCAGGCCATCGCTGATATCGATGGCGGTCTTGACTCCATTTTCTACCAGCGTCTGTCCTTCGGCAACTCGGGGATTGGGCTGCCAGAAGGCTTTGGTTAGGGTAGCGCTGACTTCAGCGTTAGCCTGAGCCTGCCGCTTGAGTATCGCCAAACCCGCGGCGGCGGTGCCGAGGTAACCGGTAACGGCTATTTTTTCACCGGGCCTGGCCGTAGCGCGGGTGAGTATGTGCTTTGTCTGGCTTGAGGCG
>DATKYY010000041.1:0-3036 GCA_035528295.1 Dehalococcoidales bacterium
CCCGCCAAAGCGGTCAATAGCTTTCCTGGCGGCTATCCCGGCACCAACCGCACCGGTCGCAATCAGGTTGTGACCGCAGGCGTGCCCCAGTTTGGGCAGGGCATCATACTCGGCCAGAATAGCGATAACCGGTTTCCCCTGACCGTAGCCGGCGCTGAATGCGGTGGGCAGTCCACCGATGCCCTCGGTGATGCTGAAGCCATTCTCCTTGAGATAGCGGGTCAGCCAGGATACCGCCTTAGCCTCACCGAAGCCCAGCTCAGGATTGGCGTGGATATCCCGGCTTAGCTCGCCAAGCTGATTTCGGCGCTGGTCTATCTCATAGATAATAACCGCTTTTAGCCTGTCTAAGTCCTTATTCATTTTAAGTTCTGGGTGTTTTTTTAATATAGCAGATGCCGGCTTGGGTGTCGACAGTTGACGAGACCTGCCCGATAATCTAGACTAATTCTAGCTCTGGAGAGAAGAAAATGAGCGGTAGCCAGAAGAAGCCAAAAGGGCTGGTCCAGGTATATACCGGCGAGGGTAAGGGCAAGACCACCGCTGCTCTGGGGCTGGCGCTGAGGGCGGTGGGGCAGGGGATGAAGGTCGTCATTATCCAGTTTATCAAGGGAGACACCGGCTGCGGTGAGCATCTCTTTGCCCAGAAGCACCGCCCCTTTGATATCGTCTGTTTAAACAAGGGGGACAGCTTTAGGCAGACCCCGGCGGAGCTCCGTCCGGTAACCGAAAAGACACTCGCCTTTGCCGAGGAGACGCTGAAAAAGGGCGAGTATGATATGGTCATCCTGGACGAGATTTTCATTGCCCTGAGCAAAGGGCTGATAACCACCCCCCGGATAGTAGCCCTGATGGCTAAAAAGCCGGCCAAAGTAGAGCTGGTCTTGACCGGGCGCGGTGCCCCCAGAGAGGTCATTGAGCGCGCCGACCTGGTTACCGAGATGGTAGCCGTGAAACACCCCCTCACCCGGGGCATCAGGGCAAGACGTGGTATTGAATACTAACTGATAAAAACTGGCTCCCTGAGTAGGATTCGAGCCTACAACCTAGCGGCTGGGGACCTAATCTGCATCCGTTTGAGCCGTCAGCGCGATGTACACCACCGGTGGTGTTCTAGACTTGTCTCGTTTGAGCACAAATGTTTCTGGATAACCCTTTATGAGCGACTGTAGCTTCTGGTGACCATATGTCCGGGGGTCGAATGCCGGATCCAATTGACGAAGAGCATTGCCCATCGACGCCAGATAAACCCATTCTTCTTCCTTCACCGCCATCTCGAACCCCTGGAGGAGAAGGGGTAGAGGGTCAGGTACACCAGGCTTCTCTTCTTCTTCCGCCTGCTTTCCCGGTTTCTTTCTCGGCTCCTTGGTTGCGGCCAAGTTCTCGCAGTAGATGAACTGGTCGCAGGCGTTGATAAAGGCTTCCGGGGTTTTCTTCTCCCCCACCCCGATGACGAAAAGCCCTTCCTCCCTGATTCTTGTCGCCAGCCGCGTGTAGTCGCTGTCACTGGCGACGATGCAGAAACCGTCAACACTGTTATTGTGGAGCAAATCCATCGCGTCGATTATCATCGCGCTGTCTGTCGCGTTCTTGCCGACCGTATACCTGAACTGCTGCATGGGCTGAATCGCATGCTTGTGAAGCGACTCCTTCCAGCTGTTCATGCTCGTGGTGGTCCAGTCTCCGTATATTCGCTTGATCGTTATCAGCCCGACTTTACCGACTTCCGCCAGGATTTGAGGAAGAAGGGACGCCCGGGCATTGTCGCCATCGATCAGGACTGCGAACCTCTGTTGTTCGTATTGTTCCTCCACATTGCACCTCTTTGCTTATCGATCGGCACCTAACCAATAATTATACAGCAAAAGCTCTTTTATAGCACCATAAGATACTTGATAAAGCCGGCATACGCCGCTTATAAGCCGCCCCGTTTCGCGGCGTGGTTGGGGGGCAGGCGGCTCAGTGCCGGGCAACTTCAAGTAAGCCCTCGAGGAGCTGGCAGTTATTGCATCCCTCGCGCCTGGCCGGAGGGCTCTCCAGGTCATAAATTCCCCTTGTTTTGGCGAGCAGGGGTGGTATGATATTCAAATCAAGCCTGACCTTATGAACATTTGCCGTAAAGCCCATGCCAAACCCGTCCGCGTTATGAATTTCATCGCTTGATGCGGCGGCTTCATCGGTCACCGGCTCCATGTAAATCAGTGCCAGGTCTGATATCGGTTCCAGCCCGCATTGTTTGCCTATCATGGCATAAGCATTGAGTTGGACCTCGTACATGGGAAAGAGCCTGTCCTGGGCTCCGGTATATCTGGCGGTCTTATAGTCCACAATAATGTGCGAGTTATCCGGCCGGATAAATATAGCATCGGGACTGCCGGTCAGCAGGATATTGGTCTCCGGGTCTAGAATGTTGTACTTTGAGAAGTGGGGCGGTTCCACATATCCGGTGAGGTTTCCCAGGTCTCTCAGCCACGGTGGCGGGCTGCCGTACTTGTCAAACCAGCTGTGGACGACGCGTTTGGTGTAAGAGTCGATGGAGCTGAAGATGCCCGGGAAAATCTGAAAGGGAAGTCTGTTATGAAGCTGGAGCTTGACCCAGAAACACCTCGGGCAGAAGTCAGGTAAGGCAACCTCCCCCAGGTTCTTGGCGGATATCCGGATTTGATGGCTCATCTGCTTCCCCGCAAAAGTAACTGTCTGTGCTTTAACCCCAAGCCACTTTTAAGGTCACTTTAGCTGTCGTATAGGGCCTTGTCAAGAAACTTTGGGTAGTCGGCAAGCCCCGTTTCGCGGCGTGGTGCTCCTGGGGTAAGCCCGGGTTTGAGGTAGCCTGTATGCACCCAGTAGAGACGGACGTTGGCTCACTCGCACGTGCAATCTCAATATTTGTACTTGCAATTCCCGAGGAACGCTACTGTCTTGAGAAATACGGCGACGCCTATCGTGCATACATGAATAAAACCCCAAGATGGATAGGAATTCCCAAATAGGGGAAAGAGATTGTGGACATATTGATGTTATCTATTTTTTAGACTT
>DATKYY010000042.1:0-34447 GCA_035528295.1 Dehalococcoidales bacterium
TGAAGGGTTCGTCTACAACAGGCGCTGACCTTAAACTGGTTGGCTACGTGTTCATGTTAATTGCAGCCTGGTATATCTGCGGAATAGCCAGCGAGCCCTTCTTGAAAGCCCTTGAAGGACAGGCTCCAACCAGCCCGGTACATGTTATTATATTCTTGGTACTGGGATGGCTTTTTCTATTTCTGGGTCACTACAAATCACGCCACGGAGTTTCGGGCTCATAACCCGTTGCTACCCGGGAAGTTAATAATTAAAGGAAGGCGATGTCGCTCATACCAGCTTTTGAAATTGGCGTATGGAATGCCTGGCTCTTTATGGGCATTTTTCTGCTGCAATGGCTGGCGGTAAGTCTGGCCGGCGAAAGGGTATCTCAAAGAACCGGGCATCCGGCTGATATGAAGCGGAGCAAATCGGAGCGGCGAACCGGCATAGCCGCCATGATAACCTGGCTCATGGCGACTATCTACTCGGTTTTTCTGCCCTTGCAGCTGGGGACGGCGTGGTTCTATATCGGACTCGGTGTTTTTCTGGCCGGGCTGATTATGCTTATCGTCGCCACCTTGAATTTTGCTACGGCACCACAGCATAAGCCGATTACTATCGGCTTCTATCGCTACTCACGGCACCCGATGTATCTGGCCATGTTCCTGATATATATCGGGACCAGCCTCGCCTCCGCCTCATGGCTGTTTTTCCTGCTGGCCATGGTGACCGTTATCCTGGTGCAGCCGGAGGCAAGGCTTGAAGAAAGGTATTGCCTGAAGAGATATGGCAAAGCCTACCGTGAATATCTGAAAAAGACCCCGAGATGGGTGGGCATACTGAAATCTTAGCGGTTTCGAATCCAGCCCCCGCCTTAAAACTGGATTGACAATTAATGGGGTAAAGGGTAGGCTTAGGTCGTCGCCAAACGAGGGTAGTGACGTATGGATTTTTTAACCCGTAACAGGCTGAAGGAAGTTCTATTTTTAACGCCGGTAAAGGCGCAAAGTGACCATCTGCCCCAAAATAAAATCAGATTATTGCATTGTGATGCTAAAGGCAATATAAATTCCACCGTTACTGAGGACTCGGTTTACCGGCTGGCTAGAAATTATATCCAGAAGCTAGAAAGTGACCATAAATACGGGGTCATTTTAGGGGTGGAGGTTATTTCCGGTAATTATGTGCCGTTTGCGGTTGAAATTAGCTCGGAGCAAGCCAGTGCTTTGGAAAGAATTTTCGAGCACGCTATTAAGAGGGGAATAGTGCCTTATGTCCTGAAAAAATATCCCAAAGACATCATTAAACTGGGTAAAGACGAGCTTAAGGAGATAAGAAAACAGTACGAACAGTCAAGGTTAGAGACCACTGCCAAGGGAATGCCCGAGGTATTAAAAAGACTGGCCGATTATCCCGAAGAGGGCATTGCGGTGGCGGTGCCAATCTACAAGGCGCAGTATCATTATCCCCTGGTTATTCTCAAACGGCTTGCTTCAGGCGAACCAGCCCAAAAAGATATGCAAAGGGTTTTGATATTGGACAATGAGGGGGACCTGGGCATTATCGGAGTACCCCGGGACATACTGGGAAAGACCGAAAGAAAATTAAGGGACTGGAAAAAGAAGAGTGGCCGGGCGGGGTGCATTCTTTATTCCCGAGATGCCGACAACCTCATTATGAGCTACATGGAAATCAGCGAATTCCAGCGAAAAGCATTAAATACCATAAAAAGACATTTTGAGGAGACCGGGCACGGCAAACGCCCCATTTCTACCGAGGTTCAGGGTGTTTTGACCAAAGCCAAAGGCCTCATATCCTCCGGGTATAAATAGACCGGCTCTCTTCACTTTTTACCGCTGGTGAATAGTTTGCTGCCGATAGGGGTTACTTTCGTTGATTCCGCCTTTGATTTCCTCAGGATATTGGCCGGTAAAGTGAGCTTAAAACCCAGCTTTGGTATCCCCGGGGAAAAGAGCCACTGATATAAATCGGCCAGTTTTGTTTTTTCGATGAATATTATTAGCAGTGAAGTCATTACGATACTCGTTAGAACTACACCGTAGACCACATTCATTATCAATTCCCCCCCCAGAATCCCCTGTTGAAATGGGATTGAAGCCAGAACGGCGGCGGCCAGGCCTTTCGGCACCATGACGGCTATTATTGAGGCGTCTCTTACCGGTATTGATTTGCTGACCGTCAGTTTGACCACCGGCAGGCGCAGGATGAAAGCGAGCATGGTGAAAATTAAGGCTAGCTGAATCAACCATCCGCTTATCAATTCGAGAGATATGCCCAGGAAAACGAAGAAGAAGGTTTTCAGTAAAAAGGCGACCTCACTGAAGAAGGCCCTTTCTGCTTCGCTAAGACCGGCGGTCTCTTTGGTTTGAGGCTTTTTGAAGACATAGAACCGGATTGATTCTAAATTGCCAATGGTAACTCCAAAAGCCAGTGCCGAAATGGGTCCGCTGAAATTAAGCAGTTCCACAACTCCAAAAATGATAAAGACAAAAGCCGCGGTGGTAAACATGGAGTTTTTAATGGCATGTATTCTATTAAGCAGCCTTGACCAGATAAACGCCCCGACGATGCCAAAAATAATGGCTACCAGAAACGAAGCAATCAGGTTACCGGTAACCGGGGCGACCTCGAATTTGCCCAGTCGGTAAGCTTCAATAAGGGCAATAGTGATGACAATACTGAGGACATCAGTCACCGATGACTCTACCGATAACATCGTTTGGCTATCTTTTCGTATTCTAAGCTGGTGAGCAAGGGGAACAACTATGGCTTCGGAGATTGAGCCAACAATAGCCCCCAGGATAAAGGCGGGTATTAATTCCAGGTCGGTGAGCCACAGCGCCACCCCGGCGGTAGCCCCCATGGTGAGGAAGAAAGTAGCCATGGTTAGGAGCATGGCGCCACCCATGGTGGAGATAAGAGAGCCAATTTCGAGGGCAGTGCCATTTTCGAATAAGAGGATGATCAGGGTGAGCGTGGCCAGAATCATGCCGGCGGTTCCGAAGTCTTCGGTTGACACCAGACCCAAAACGGGGCCGACGCAGATACCAATGATAATCAGTAAAAGAACGTCAGGGACTCTGGTGCGGCGGAATATAGCCGTAAAAAGATGGGCCAGAAAAACCAGGATGCCGACGAAGGCTATTACCGGAGCTATATCTTGCATATATATGCCTTTTATCTAAAGCAAGATGGGTAATAGCATCATTGCCCAATTCAACTGTCGCTGTCAAGCCCGCATTCTCTCCGTTTTCGGACTGTAATTACCGGTGTCGCTTGACAAAGGCGGCTCGTCCTTTTATAATCTAGGACAATTGAATAGTGCTAAAGGCTGCGAACGAGAGTAGTAGCTCTTAAGCGAGGCTCAGAGAGCCGGGTGAGGTGTGAGCCGGTGCCAGCGCCAGGAGTGAATGGGCTCGGGAGCTTCAAGCCGAAAGGGTTCGCCCGATTAGGTGTTGACGGAGCGGGCACCGTTATCAGAGCCCAGGGTATCGCTTTAAGATAAGGCCGTACCTGAAAGAGATGGTTGCTAAACTAGCGATTAATTAGGGTGGCACCGCGAAGGATTAACCTCTCGCCCCTATGGCGAGAGGTTTTTTTATTGCCTTATTGGTGGAGGTTAGATGTATTACCCGACATTGGCTGAGGTTAAGAAACATAAGCAGGACGGTAACCGGGTCCCCATTTACCGCGAAATCGTGGCTGACCTGGAGACACCGGTGTCGGCTTTCCTGAAGGTGAATCGTGGTGGCTATTCCTTCCTGCTGGAGAGTGTTGAGGGCGGCCAGCGGCTGGCCCGCTACAGCTTCATCGGCACCGAGCCGTACAAGGTAATAGTTACCAGGGGTGAGGATAGGGCTGACCCTCTCCCCCTCATTGCTGATGAGTTAAACAAATATAAAATAGTGCCGGTCAGCGGTCTGCCCCGCTTCTGCGGTGGTGCCGTCGGTTATCTTGCCTATGAGACGGTAAGTCGCTTTGAGGAGCTACCCTCTCCGGACAGCGACCCTCTGGGCTTGCCGGAATCGCTGTTTATGTTTGTCGATACCATGCTCGTCTTTGACCATGTTACTCATAAAATTAAGGTCTTGAGCCATGTTTATCTCGATGGGGATATAGAGAAAGCCTATCAGGAGGCCGTAGCCAGGATTGACAGTCTGGTGGAGAGGCTGAAACAACCGCTGGAGACCAGTCAACACCCCGGACCGGCGGCTCATCCCGGGAGCAACGGCCGGCTTGCCTCCAACTTTACCCGGCAGGACTTTGAAGCCAGCGTGCTTAAGGTAAAGCGTTACATCACCGCCGGCGAGGCTATTCAGGTGGTGCTTTCCCAGCGCCTGGCCCGACCTACTGAGGTGGCCCCTTTTGAGATATATCGGGCGCTGCGCACCATAAACCCTTCCCCGTATATGTTCTTTCTCGATTTTATCGATTTTCATATCATTGGTGCTTCCCCGGAGATTCTGGTCAGGGTGGAGGATGGCATGGTGATGACCCGTCCCCTGGCCGGGACCAGACCGAGGGGGAAAAACCCGGATGAAGACCTGATGCTGGAGAAAGAGCTCCGCGGCGATGAGAAGGAGTGTGCCGAGCATATCATGCTGGTGGATTTGGGGCGTAATGACATCGGGCGGGTAAGCGAGCCGGGCACGGTTAAGGTCAGTGACCTGATGGAAGTGGAGCGTTACTCCCATGTTATGCACCTGGTTACTCATGTGCAGGGCAAGCTGCGGCGTGATATGACCGCCTTCGATGCCCTGCGGGCCTGCTTTCCGGCCGGCACCGTATCCGGCGCCCCCAAGATCCGGGCGATGGAGATAATCGCTGAATTTGAGCCGGAGCAAAGGGGCCCCTACGCCGGGGCGGTGGGCTACTTCTCTTTCTCGGGCAATATGGACATGGCGATTGCGATCAGAACCATGGTGATGAGTAAGGGCATTGCCTATATACAGGCGGGTGGGGGGATTGTTTATGACAGTGTGCCTGAGCGTGAGTATGAGGAAACCATGAATAAAGCACGGGCACTGCTTAAGGCGGTTGACCAGGCGGAGAGCACCAACCTGGCCACCGGGGAGAGTCATGCTGCTACTGATTGATAACTATGATAGCTTCACCTACAACCTCTTCCAGTACCTGAGCGAGTTAGGCGAAGAGGTGGTGGTGAGGCGCAATGATAAGACAACTCTCAAGGAGATCGAGGGGCTGAAGCCGGAGCGCATCGTCATCTCGCCGGGGCCGTCGGTTCCACAGCGGGCGGGCATCTCCAACGATGTCATCCGCCATTTCGGTGCCCGGCTGCCGATACTCGGTGTCTGCCTGGGGCATCAATGCATCGGTTACAGCTACGGCGGCTTAATCGGGCAGGCCGGAGAGATTAGGCACGGCAAGTCCTCGCTAATCTATCACCACGGTCAGGGGGTAATGGCCGGTCTCCCCGAGCCTTTCTCCGCAATCCGCTACCACTCGCTGGTAGTGCAGCGCGAGGGGCTTCCGGACTGCCTTGAAGTAACCGCCTGGACCGCTGACGGTGAAATTATGGGCTTGCGGCACCGCCAATACCCGGTGGAGGGTGTCCAGTTTCACCCCGAATCGTTTATGACCGAGACCGGTAAGGATATATTGCAAAACTTCTTACTGGGAAGGAGGGAATAAGGCATGATTAAAGAAGCGATTAGCTCTCTGGTTTCAGGGCGTTCCCTGACTATGGACGAAGCCGCTATGGTGATGGAAGAGATAATGCAGGGGGAGGCTACTCAGGCTCAATTTGGTGCCTTTGTCACCGCCCTCAGGCTCAAGGGGGAAACGGTTGACGAAATCGTTGGCCTGGCTAAGACGATGAGGTCTAAGGTAGTGCCCGTGGTTACCGCTGGAGCGGTGGTGGATACCTGCGGCACCGGTGGTGACGGTTCGTGTACTTTTAACATCTCGACGACGGCTGCCTTTGTTGCCGCCGGCGCCGGGCTTAAAGTGGCCAAGCATGGCAACCGGGCGATGAGCAGCCAGTGCGGCAGTGCCGATGTGCTGGAGGCACTGGGCGTCAAGATTGACCTTAATGCGGGGCAGGTGCAGCGATGTCTGGAAGAGGTGGGGATGGGGTTCATGTTCGCCCCGATATTTCATCCGGCGATGAAATATGCGGTGGCGCCCCGGCGCGAGATAGGCATCCGCACCGTGTTCAATATCCTCGGCCCGCTGACCAATCCGGCCGGCGCTCAAGCCCAGGTGCTGGGGGTGGCTGATGGGTTGCTCGCCGAGAAGATGGCCCTGGTGCTTCATGGTCTGGGCTGTAAGCATGCCCTGGTGGTTCATGGTGACGACGGCCTGGATGAAGTTACCGTTACCGGTAAAACAGAGGTCTACGAGGTAAAAGACAATTATATCAAGAGCTACTTCATCAGCCCGGAGGACTTCGGGTTACCCCGGGCTGAACTGGACTGCTTGCGGGGTGGCACCGCTGCCGAAAATGCCGCCTGTCTGCGTAATATCCTGGGCGGTGCTACCGGCCCCCAGCGGGATGTGGTGCTGCTGAATGCGGCGGCGGCACTGATGGTGGGCGGCGGGGTGGACACCCTCCAGCAGGGGATAGCCCGGGCGGGAGAGATAATAGACAGTGGCCAGGCTACGGCCAAGCTGGAACAACTGGTCAGGTTCAGCCAGAGCCTGGTTCAGGAGGGGGAGTGATTTTAGACCGGATTGTCGCCGATAGCCAGCATGACCTGGAAAAGAGAAAACGCAGCTTGCCTCTGGCGGAGCTGAAAAAGATGGCGCTGGCACAACCGCCGCCGCTGGATTTAGCTTCGGCGCTGCGTGGCGATGGCATCAGGCTTATTGCCGAGGTCAAAAAGGCATCGCCCTCCCGGGGCGTTATTCGTGCCGATTTTGACCCGGTGGCGATAGCCCGGATTTATGCGGCTAACGGGGCAGCGGCAATATCAGTGCTGACTGAGAGCAAATACTTTCAGGGTAGCCTCAGTCACTTAAAAGACATTAGTGACGGGCTGGCAAATAAGGGGCTGCCCCTGCTCCGCAAGGATTTTATCTTTGACCCCTATCAGGTCTATCAGTCCCGAGCCTGTGGCGCCGACAGCCTGCTTCTCATTGTGGCTATTCTGACGCCGGAAAAGCTCGGCGAGCTGCTGGAACTGAGCCATGAATTGAAGATGAGCTGTCTGGTAGAGGTGCATAATGAAGCCGAGCTTGAAACTGCCCTGAAAAGCGAAGCTAAGATTATCGGCATCAACAACCGGGACTTAAAGACTTTGGCTGTGGACCTGACGGTTACCCGGCGTCTCCGCCCCCTTATCCCCCGGGATAGAATCGTGGTCAGCGAAAGCGGCCTGAAGAGCCGTAGTGATATCGAAAAGATGAAAGGGTGGGGGGTGGATGCGGTCCTGGTTGGCGGGTCCTTAATGTCGGCAGCGGACATCGCCGCCAGGATGCGGGAGCTGCTATGACCAGAATTAAAATCTGTGGCCTGACCGAGGTAGAGACGGCTCTGGCGGCGGCCCGAGCCGGTGTTGATTTTCTGGGGCTGGTCTTCGCCCCCAGCCGGCGTCGGGTCTCTCCGGAAGAGGCATTGCCGGTAGTGGCGGCGGTTCATGAGCTAAAACCTCGCCCTATACTGGTGGGCGTTTTTGTCAACGCCCCGGCTCAGGAGGTTAATTCTATTGCCGACTCTTGCCGGCTGGACCGGGTGCAGCTCAGCGGCGATGAAACCTGGTGCTACTGCCGCAAAATTAAGCGCCCGATTATTAAAGTAGTCCACGTGCCCGCCGGCAAGAGGGCGGAATCAGTGATATATAAGATAGACATGGGCTACCGTCTATGCCCGGAAGGTGAGCTTATCTGCCTGCTTGATTCGCCGGTCAAAAATGCTTATGGTGGAACTGGCGAAGTCTTTGACTGGCAACTGGCTAAAGAGGTATCGGCCCGGTTTCCGGTGATTATCGCCGGGGGGCTTACCCCGGATAATGTCGGTCAGCTGGTCAGTGTCGCCAGACCGTGGGGGGTTGATGTCTCCAGCGGTGTCGAGACTAACGGTCAAAAAGACGCTTTAAAAATCAGTGCCTTTGTGGAGATGGTAAAAAGAGCCGGTAAGGAGGCGGGATGACCTTCAATAAAAAAGAGGCAGCTTTGCTGCCCGATAATAGGGGATACTTTGGCGACTACGGGGGGCGGTTTGTCCCGGAGACGCTGGTGCCGGCACTGGACGAGCTGGCGGCAGCCTATAAAGAGGCGAAGGCTAGCTCTGCCTTCTGGGACGAGTTCAACTCGCTCTCCCGCAGTTACTCGGGGAGACCAACCCCGCTCTACCTGGCGGAAAGATTAAGCGAGCAAGGCGGGGGTGCCCGCATTTTCCTCAAAAGAGAAGATTTGGCCCATACCGGTGCCCACAAGATTAACAATGCTCTGGGGCAGGGGCTTCTGGCCAGGAGAATGGGCAAGAAGCGGATTATCGCCGAGACCGGAGCCGGTCAGCATGGGGTGGCTACAGCGGCGGTATGTGCCATGTTCGGGCTGGAGTGCATTGTCTATATGGGTGAGGAGGATATGCGCCGTCAGGCGCTTAATGTCTTCCGGATGAGGCTGATGGGCACCGAGGTCAGGCCGGTTGCCAGCGGCAGCCGCACACTGAAGGATGCCATTAACGAGGCAATAAGGGACTGGGTGAGTAATGTCGGCGATACCCACTATCTGCTCGGCTCGGTGGTCGGCCCTCATCCCTATCCCGAGATGGTGCGCGACTTTCAATCAATAATCGGCCGGGAAGCCAGGCAGCAGGTACTGGACAGTGCCGGGCGCCTGCCCGACTATATCGTTGCCTGTGTCGGCGGGGGCAGCAATGCCATCGGTATTTTCTATTCCTTCTTAAATGATAAGGAAGTCAAGCTTATCGGGGTGGAGGCAGCCGGGAGGGGGCTTGAGACCGGCGAGCATGCCGCTTCACTGGGAGCGGGCAGGGTAGGCGTGCTCCACGGGACAAAGTCCTATGTGCTTCAGGACAAGGATGGCCAGATTCGGGAGACGCACAGCGTCTCGGCGGGGCTGGACTACCCCGGCGTCGGCCCGGAGCACAGCTACCTCAAGGATACCGGGCGTGCCACCTATGTTGCCGTGAACGATAGCGAAGCCCTGGAGGGCTTTCAGCTGCTGTGCCAGACCGAGGGCATTACCCCCGCCCTGGAACCGGCCCACGCTATATTCTATGCCGCCAGGATGGCCGCTTCTTTAGATAAAAAGCAAATCATTATTGTCAATTTATCCGGGCGCGGTGACAAGGACATTGATATTGTGGCCGAAGCACTGGGGGTGAAGCGGTGAGCCGTATTTCAGCCGTTTTCAGCCAGCCGGGGCATAAGGCGCTTATCCCTTATATTACCGTGGGTTACCCCAGCCTGGAAGCTACTTTAGAGGTAGTCCCTCTGCTTGCCGCTGGCGGTTGCGACATCGTGGAGCTGGGGATACCCTTCTCCGACCCACTGGCTGATGGGACGACGATACAAAAGGCGAGCTTTCAGGCTTTGCAGAACGGGATTACTCTCCAGCACTGTTTTGAGGTAGCCGGGCAGCTCAGCCAGAAGGTTAAAACGCCCCTGGTGTTCATGACCTATTTTAACCCGGTGCTCAGTTACGGGCTGGACAAATTTTGCCGTGACTGTGCTCGCTCTGGAGTGAGCGGTTTAATCATCCCTGACCTGCCCCCGGAGGAGGGTGATGAGATAGAGGCTATGGCTCGAAAACAGGGTCTTGATGTTGTTTATCTCCTGGCGCCGACCAGTACTGAAGCACGCATCAAGCTGGTAGCCGGGAGGGCGGGGGGGTTTATCTATCTGGTCTCGGTGACCGGGGTGACCGGGGCAAGAGACAGATTGCCCCAGAACCTGTCCGCGTTTGTCGCCAGGGTCAGAAAGATAGCCCGCCAGCCGCTCTGCGTTGGCTTTGGCATATCTACCCCGGAACAGGCAAAAGAAGTAGCCCGAATCGCTGATGGGGTGATTGTGGGCAGCCGGCTGATTCAGCTGATGGAAGCCGACCGGTCGCTGGCAGAGGTAGCCGGGTTTACCCGGGAACTGAGGCGTGCCCTTGACCAGCCAGATAGAGCCTAGATTTACCTGGTCTTGGTTGGTCACTATAAAATTCAGAAGTTAATTCGTTATTAACTTCCAAAAAGAACGTAGACAACCAACATCAAAGCTAAAATTGCCAGCGTTGAAAATAATGTCACAAAGCCAAATATTAACAAAGATGGAATACCTTTTTCTTCCATAATTCTCCCTCCTAACTACTATACAATCATAATCAGGATAATGGCTATAATAAGGGCATAAATCCCGATAGCTTCAGCAAAGGCAGTAGACAGTATCATATTGGTCATGATTGCCTGCTTTGCCTCGGGGTTACGGGCTATCCCTCCCATAGCCGAATGACCAATAAGCCCAATAGCCAGTGCTGGTCCGGCTAATCCTAAGCTACCAATTATAGCCACCGCCAACATTTTCACTACTTCAACTTCCATTTTTTATACTCTCTCCTTTCTATGATTATGTCCGAATAATATAATCTCACGGATGCCAAATACGACTAATATTTGGCTGATAACAATCCCGGTCACGACGCATTCCAGAATCATGCCGCTCATACGACCAACCCATACACCCACGCCTATACCGAGAATAATAAGTATTAGCACAAAGATGAATATTATCCCTGACTTAATGGCCCGCTCACGCGAGTCCATGTCCACATCTTTTAGTTTCATACCAAACCTCCTTTCAATATGGTTCGCCGGCTATCACCATATATTGCCTATGGTTGTGAAAAGGCCTGTTGCCGCAGATCGCTTTTCATTTCATTATTTTGGTTATAGCTATTTAGCAAGCCTCGGGCAGTTGCCAGCGCTACCGCCTGGGTCCGGTTCTTCGCGTTGAGCTTGTCCATAATCCTGGTCAATCGGGCCTTGACCATGGTCTCGCTAACCTGGCAGTGCTCGGCAATCTCACGGTTGGTGGCGCCTTGGGCGACCAGCACCAGGGTCTCTTTCTCATTCGGACTGAGGCTTTTGAACCCGTTTATACTTTGCCAGTTGGTATTCTTCAGCTGCGTCAGTACCCTGGCTGTCATCAAGGGGAAGACAATTGCGTTGCCGCTAGCCACCAGACGGATAGACTCAATAACTTCGGTCAGTTCGGCCGTTTTCATCATATAGCCACAAGCCCCGGCCATTATTGATTTAAAGACGTCATCTTTATTGTTGGAAACGGTGAAGATGAGCACTTTGATGTTGGGAAACGCCTGCCGTAGCCGGGTAATGTCATCCACCCCCCCACCACTGGGCATGAAAATATCCGTAATGACAATATCCGGCTGGAGTTCGCCTAATTTTATAAGTGCCTCCGAAACATTAGCGGCATCACCCACCACCTGGAACTCCGGGTACTCGCCCAGAGCCGACAACAAACCATGCCGGGACAGCGCACTACTATCTATCATAAATATGTGAACCATCACCCTGGCCTCCCTGCTATCTATTGCTCACCCATTTTGGGCTGTAATCTACACTAACCAGCCTAACTAATTGTCTTATCTTATTAGTCTCGGTTCAATCCGCCAGAATGTGGATTTTAGTGAAAAAACGCGTAGCCGTATCGGGCATATCAGACAGGTAAATTTGGCTGATAAACACTAAGTGATTCTATCGCTCAGCTACGCAAAATCACGTAAATTTCGCCAGTTAGGGGGATATTGATTGACAGTATCATTTAGGTGGGGATACCATATAGGTAGGCGGATATACCATACAGGCGTGATATAAATACTTAGCGGGTGAGTTTGCTATGGAGAAGATCAGGTTACTGATTGCCGATGACCACCCCGCATTTCGGGAAGGATTATCACGGCTCCTTGAAGAGGAAGAGGATCTGGAGTGCGTCGGCATATCGGCGGATGGCGAAGAAGCCGTCAGGATGGTCGAGGAGCTGCACCCGGATGTAGCCATAATTGATGTCAGCATGCCCAATCTCGACGGCATTAAAGCCACCGAGAAAATTAAAGCGGCTTGCCCCGACACTGCTGTCCTTATGATAAGTGCGTTTGACTATCAGTCATATGTACTGGCTTCCCTCAAAGCGGGAGCATCAGGATATATGTCTAAAGATCGGCCCCTGCAGGAACTGATTAGTGCTATCCGCCTGGTACGTAGCGGGGACAGTATACTTGACCTTAAAGCTACCGATACCATTGTGCAATGTCTGATCGATAGTGAGCGTGGTGGTAAAAGGGGTTTTGACGAGTTGCAGTCTCGTGAGCTGGATGTAATCAAACTAACCGCCAGGGGAATGAGCAATAAAGATATTGCCGATGAGCTTTTTATCAGCGAGCGCACGGTCCAGACCCATTTAATCAACATCTTCCGAAAGCTGGGAGTTAATTCACGCACTCAGGCCGTGCTCTATGCCTTAAGGAAAGGCTGGATCACCCTCTCAGCAATCTATTTGGTTGAACTTATTACAGAGACACCTGCTATTTAAGCTCCGGTAATCCGTGGTTTGAGTTGCCAGTACGTAATTGGGGGGTAGCAAAGTGGGGCGGCTGCTGCAAGAGACCAACAGGCAAAGCGAGTCCTTGACCAATGTCTTAGATTCTCTCACTCATCCCTTCTATGTCATAGATGCTGGTGACTATACGGTTAAGTTTGCCAATAAAGCCGCCAAACCGGGCGGTTTATCGAAAGGGACAACCTGTTATGCCCTTATTCATGAAAGGGACGAACCTTGTAGCGGAGGCTGTGTTTGTCCGCTTGAAGAGGTGAAGAGAACCGGAAAAGCGGCCGTTGCGGAGCATATCCATTACGATAAAGATGGTAATGTCAGATATGTTGAATGTCACGGCCACCCCATCTTTGATACTGAGGGAAACGTCACCCAGATGATAGAGTATTGCCTGGACATCACCGAGCGCAGGCAGGCGGAGCACTGTTTAAGAGAGCGTCTGAAAGAACTCAAGATTTTTTATGGTATTGCCGATATCGCCGGAAAACCTGATATTACTTCAGATGAACTATATCAGCGGATTACTGACCTGATTCCGCAGGGTTGGCAGTATCCTGAGATTACCTGTGCCCGAATCACTATTGATGGTAAGGAGTTCAAGACAAAAAATTACCGAGAGACCGAGTGGAAGCAGTCTTCATATATCGAGGTACTTGGCTCAATAGCAGGCTCCATAGATATTCTTTACTTAGAGGAGAAACCAGAGATTGATGAAGGGCCATTTGCGAAGGAAGAGCGGCTGTTGATTGATGCCGTCGCTGAGCGATTGGGAAAAATAACTGAGCGCAGGAAGCTGGAAGAGGTACTGGGGGAGAGCGAAAAATTTAGTTTCAGCCTGCTCAGAAATGCGCCAAATCCGATATTAGTGGTCAATCCAGATAAGACCGTAAAGTATGTAAATTCGGCGCTGGAAAAACTGACCGGTTTTTCTTCTGAAGAGATTATTGGCCGGAAGCCTCCATACCCCTGGTGGTCAGAAGAAACGTCAAGGCTTGACAGCAGCGAATTCGATAAAGTTCTACGTGGTAAGGGAGTGAGGAAGCTTAAGAAGCGATTTAAAAATAAATGGGGGGAGCGGTTCTGGGTTTTGATAAACTCTACCACGGTGAGCAGTTATGAAGGGCGTGAGTACTACCTGTCAAGCTGGGCTGATATCACCGAGGAAAAGCGACTTAGAGATAATATGGAGTTCTATATATCGGAGATTACCCGGGCTCAGGAAGAAGAGCGAAGGCGCATAGCTCGCGAGATACACGACGAGTCAGTTCAGTCCCTGGCTTCGCTGGCACATAAAATTGAAGCTCTAGCCACCAGGAAGGGAAGATTACCCAAGGGCACTGTCCAGTACCTCGAAGGGCTTTGCGCTGAGACTAAGGGCATAATGAACGGGTTACGCCGCTTTAGCCATGAATTGCGCCCCGGGGTTTTAGACCAGGTAGGTCTGGGTTCAGCACTGGAGCTTTTAGCTGAAGAGCTGAGTAGTGAGCAGAATATCAGTACCAGTTTTGAGATAAGTGGTCCTGAGCGACGCCTGAAGCCTGAGGTGGAACTGGCCCTATTCCGTATCGCTCAAGGGGCACTGAGCAATGTCAGGCGGCACTCCGGAGCCAAAAAGGCTGAAGTGAAATTGCTATTTACCGGCCGGAAGGTCAAACTAACTATCTCTGATAACGGAAGTGGTTTTCGATTACCGGAAGTGCTGGGCGACCTGGCTACTGAGGGCAAACTGGGCCTGGTCGGTATGCAGGAGCGTACCCGCTTGTTCAACGGCAAGTTCTCGGTTAGGTCAGTAGTCGGTAAGGGAACCATAGTGGCGGTAGAGGTGAGTGACAAAGTCTGAAATACGGCACTACTAATGTTCCCGGAAAACCACACTATCTGACCAATAATTAGAACCGGTATTTTACCCGTATTACCCCGGACTCATTTGATATTTCAAAGCGATTGCGATTTTGCTTGATTACCCTTTCAATATCGCTTCGCCTGACTTGCTGACTTAACATAATAGATGCTCTATCCTGTAATTCCTCGATACTATATGACCTGACCCCGCTTTTTAATATCCCCATCAGTGTTGAGCTTACCATTGCATCTACTATCACGATATCTCCTCCTTTGGTTGGTTTCTCCCTATTTTACCGCATCCGGACCCAATTTTGCCGGGCAGAGCCAGCCGTTTTGTTATGGCACGGCTTGCTCTGAAGAGGGGGTGAGCCGGAGCTCGAATTTCTGTTCGTTGAGCTCGGCGCCCCAGTGGTTTCCCCGCCGCTGCTCTACCAGTGTGAAGCCGTTCTTGTCGTAGAGGTGTTTCGCTGCGTGGAGGCCCTCAAAGCTCCATAGAAACAGCCGCTGGTAGCCCCGGTTCCGGCAGAAGTCGATAGCGGTGCTGACCAGACGGTTGCCGATGCCTCTGCCGCGCAGGGCATCCGAGATGACGAACCACCGGATATGGGCTCCCTTGTCTTCGGCATGGAGCCCGTCGACGGTGATGGAACCTTCAATACGCCCCTTTAGCAATGCCGTCCAGAAGCCATCACGCTTCTCGTCATACCGCCCGATGAACTCGGCAAGCTCGGTGGCTATCCTTCTCTCGAAGAAATGGCCGAAACCCCAGTGCTGGTGGTAGTAGGTGCCGTGAAGTTCGATAACTCGACCGATGGCACCGGGGATATAGCCTCTCACTATTTCCACATCTGACATGTAAAGCCTCCGGATTGCCCTGGCTTGCACCGCCCAGCTACTGAGTGTAATATAAATACTAGGTTAAGTATAGCACCTTAAAATACCTCTTTTTATGCCCGCTTAACGCATCTTTGCCCGATTTCCAGCCTTAGCCTTGTGATATAATTCAGATAAAGGGGGTTTAGTATGAAATGTCCTGATTGCGGCAAAAAAATTGAAAAGGTAAACGCCAAACCGATAAAGTTCGAAAAATTTGAAATTCTGGTCCTTTTGTGTCCCCTGTGTGAAGCGGTATTGGGTGCGGTTAACAAACCCAAAAAATAGCACCGGGTGTTAAAGATGTAAAGGCAGAATGGGCTATAATGGGCGCAGGAAGTTGGGAGAACAGGTAAAAATGCTAATAGACAAGCTGTTAACACGCAAAGGATGGCGACTGGTATCCCATTGCCTGCTGGCGGTATGCGGGATAGCCTTTCTTTACATCATTGTAAATGGAATGATGACCGATATCGACCGCACTGCCTCTCTGCTCAGCCGCTCGATACTGGGCATAGAGATAGCCCTGTCTCTGTGGCTGGTGGTGCTTGGCGCCATACTGGCCAGGGCTGAGTTAACCAGTAAAGAGTAGGGCTGTGTGTGATGTGGATATCAAGTTTAAGATAGAGGTCTGGAAATAGTCTGAAACAGTAAGGCTGGATATCCCTTTTCTTGAATATCCAGCCTTACTTCTTAGTCAGTGATGCGGTCTTTGTTGGTTTCAGGTCTGGCACCTCCTTATCGAGTGTCTTTTTCACGGCGGTTAGTTCAGCGTCTTGGCGGCTACTTTCCTCTCGCGGACAGCCCTTGCTTCACGAACAGCCTGGACAATGCCACCTATGTTGATGTACCAAACCAGAGCCGCGGGGAAGAGGATTACCGGGATAAGAACTGCTAGGGTTACAATAATCATTGCGTTCATTGTGATACCTCCTTTCTCTTTATTTCCACCCTAATCTTACCGCCCCGCGGGATGAGCTGGCTTCCGCCGTGATGCCTAATTCTAGCCTCTGTAAATACCTAAAATTTGTGTCTTCAACTTATACTTTCTGCTTACCGCTGCTTAGCAGAGATTAGGTAAATATACTTACCTCAAGTAGCGTAATAGCGTAATGATGAAGACTTCCGGTCTCGGATTCAGGTGGGGCTAATAGTCAGGGGACTTAATTTTGGGGGAAATGGGCGGCATCGGTGCGGGGGAGGGTGGAGCAAGGTCTTTCGATATGGACTGAGCCATCGGGGAAGACGTTGCCCTTGAAAAGTAATAGCCGGTAATTTTGAGACAGGTCGCGGTAGGCACTTATCGGCGTATTCTGTTCCTGTGACAGCATCCGGTCATAAATATAGATGTAGTCCGTGTTCAAATTGCCGGCGGATATGCTGCGCTGCAGGTACCACAGGCGCCGCATGTCTTTGGGGAGCAGGTGATATTTTGTTTCCAGGGTGTCCAGCACCCTGGCCGGCCACTGTTTCTCGCCATTCTCTCCCAGATGCCTTTTGAAGGGGGTAAATGCTTTAATCAGTAGTGTTCTATATATCTTGTCCATTTGCCGCCCAATTATTAAATCTATAATCGTGTATTGTTCATTATGAAAGGTCTCAGGGACGGGCACAAGACCAAAAAGTCCTGAAAACAGTTGATACTTTAGTAATATGACCGGACACGGGCAAATTTTACCCTTTTGGCGAGTCTGGAAAAGCATCGCCAGGTGGGTATTGACAATAACACTATGGGGGGCTAGACTCCAAACTAATAACGGATTGACCTAAGGGTTCGGGGTCGTAACTCAGGGCACCAGAAACGTCGGCTAGTGGCGCTGGCTGGTGCCCTTAAAGTGTGCCTGAGGAGGTAAATATGCTGGAAGGAATCGGTTTGGCGGCGCCTTACTGGGTTATGGTGCTCTTATGGGTGGGCAGAACTCTGTTCTTGTCTCTGGTATGCGTTTTCCTTGCCTGGCTGGGTATAAGAGCGCTGGATGCGCTCAACCCCCGTATTCACCAGCGCCAGCGAATCGGAGAGGACCCGATTGCCACCGGGCTGTTCGCCAGCGGTTTTCTAATACTGGTCGGTCTGGTCATTCACGGGGTCACCACCGCCCCCACCGTAATCGGTGGCCCGCTGGTTGATTACTTCTTCAATTTCAGGCTGCTGGGTTTGCTGGCGGTAGGTTTTGTGGTCAGCCTGCTTCTTGGTATCGGTCTGTTTCACCTGCTGGATAAACTGACCCCCAAGATACCGTTTACCAACATTAACCAGCACCCGATTGCGGTGGGTATCTATGTCTTCGGCTATCTGCTCTTTCTGGGGCTGATACTCCATGCCGCGCTGACTACGCCGCTGTAGGGGAATTTATATGCACCGGATTAGAATTCTGACGGTTTTATTGGGGCTGTTTCTGGCGGGGTTAGCCACCACCGGCTATGCCTCGGCCAGCTCTTCCACCGGCTTCTATGAAAAACCGGATGGTGTCTATGACGATTGGGGAGTATGCCGCACCACACCCCACGGCGACAACGGTTACTACCAGGTATCCGAGACTGGTTTCAGGCCGATTATTGCCTTTGAGAGCCTGGGTGAAGGGATAGCTGAGGCCCACGCTCTGGGTAAAGAGATTGCCCAAAAATACCCCGATGAGTTTCAGCGGGCGGAAGCCATCTTTTACTTTGTGCGGGACAGGGTGAATTATACCCCCGATGAAGACCAGTTTAATTACCAGGAGTTCGCCCAGAATGCTGATGAGATGGCGGCGGTAATTCAGGAAAACGGCACCGGCAACGGCGATTGTGAGGACAGCGCCGTGCTGCTGGCGGTGATGTACCGGGCGGCCGGTTACCGTTCCGCACTAGTTGCCGGTAAGGGTCATACCGCCTGCCTGGTCTACCTGCCCGGCTACCGCAAGGCAAGCTCCGTATTTGAGCTTGACGGTGAGCCGGGGTGGGTCTGGGTTGAGGCAACCGGCAAAAACAACCCCTTCGGCTGGACATCAAAAGAGTTTGTAGATGTTAACCTGGCTTCTTACGAGATAACTGATGAGGTGCTGAGGCCGGCGCAAATACCGGGGGAAACAGTGACTGCCGTGGCTGAAAGTGGTGGGACTTCCTCCGCTCAGCCCTTTCCCTTTTTCGGCATCATTTTCTTCCTGTGGCTGATGTCTTTGTTCCGGCGGCGAGGTGCCCGTTAGCCAGTTAGCTATGTTGAACCGTAATGGAAATAAAGTTCTCAGCCTGCCTTGTAAAAAACTTGACCTTACGCTATCATAGTGGTGGTGGTTTTGGTTTAGGTTATTTACACATGCTTCAGGTAAGTTCAATATTACTGGGTGACCGAGACTCAAACCAACTAATCAAAGAGAGGAGGTCATCCAGTGGTTTTCCAAGAAAAATCGCTTGTGTGTTCCGATTGTGGAGCCACCTTTACCTTCAGTGCTGAGGAGCAGCAGTTCTTCCAAACTAAAGGCTATACTAACGAGCCCAAGCGCTGCCCCGAATGCCGCCAGTCCAGGAGATCATCCCGGGACGGGGGTGATAGCTACAAGTTTCGCCGGCAAACCTTCCCGGCAGTATGCGCTGAGTGTGGCAAAGAGACTGAAGTGCCTTTTGAGCCACGTGAAGGTAGACCGGTGTACTGCAGCGAGTGCTACACCAAAATTAAAACGAGGGGACAGGACTAGTTTAATTTAGTTTAGTCTTAGCAACATACCCGGGCTGAAGATAGGAGCCTGTGTATTTAACTAGATTTGGTTGGTGTATAAATTATGAATATATATGTAGGTAATGTATCATTTGAAGCAACCGAAGATGAGTTGCGACAGGAATTTGAAGCCTTTGGTCAGGTGAGTTCAGTAAAACTTGTTACTGACAAGTATACCGGGCAGTCGCGGGGCTTTGGCTTTGTTGAAATGCCGGCGGTATCCGAAGGCCAAGCCGCCATTAACGGCCTGAACGGTAAGACAGTGAAGGACTCCATACTCGTTGTTAATGCGGCCCGTCCTCGTTCCGACGACCGTGGGGGTGGTGGCTTTGGTCGAAGGGGAGAGCGGAGAAAATACTAGATTACTCAGCCCTCCCCCTTTATGTGCTTAGGGTATCACACTGACTTCGGCCGGTAATTAAAACAAAGCCCACAGGTCGGCTATTTTTTTGTCTCCCCCAAGCCTCCCCGGTCATTGATTTTTCAACCGTGCTGAAGAATCATATTGATTATCTACCAACAAATATCCTGCCGTTGCTTAATAGAATACCGATTTCCACGCCATCGGTAGTTTTAACAACTCCTCCCTCTGTTATTACCTGTTCTTCGTTAAAATCCACTTGCCCCAGCAAACCAACCAGTATATGAGTCTTTGCCATCTCCTGGTCAGTTTCATCAAGCCTGTTGCCCGGGGTTAATTGGCTGATAACCGGGGGCTATCTGCGATATAATTGGACTGGTTTAGCGGTGATGACAAAATTTAGCTATAAATTTGTCGGCAGTGAAGGTGAACTGGAGGGCGCCTTTGCGGTTTGGCGGCAGGTTTTTGTGGCGGAGCAGGGCATCCCCGAAAATCTGGTTTATGATGGCAATGACCGTGACGCCAGGCATATGGTGGTTAAAGATGGTGAAAGGGTTATCGGCGCCGCCCGGGTCAGGTTTTTAGAGGCGGGACAGGCCAAGCTGGAAAGAATGGCGGTTCTACCCCCCTTCCGTCATTTGGGAATAGGCAAAGAAATGATTGACTTTCTGGTGGGGGAGTTGAGGGGGGAGGGAATCAAAAAGCTGGTCCTTCATGCCCAGCACCAGGTTATTGAATTCTATCAGACCTGTGGTTTTAACCCGGTGGGACTGCCGTTTGTTGAAGCCGGCATTAAACATCAAAAGATGGAGAGAATGGTCTGAGCCAGCCTTTACTCACCGCGGCTGAGGAGGATGGTATCATCATCAAACTCCTCCCCGGCGGCCCGCTCAAAGGCAGATACCAGGTCACTGACTTTCAGTTCCTTCTTTTTGGCCTCGCCCAAATCAACGATAATTCTGCCTTTGTGCATCATAATCAGCCGATTGCCGTAATTCAGGGCAATCTCCATGTTATGGGTTACCATTATGGTGGTCATCTGCTCCAGGCGCACAATCTTATCGGTTAAATCGAGCACGGTTTTAGCCGTCTTGGGGTCCAGGGTGGCGATGTGCTCATCAAGCAGTAATATCGCCGGCTTGGAGATGGTAGCCATAACCAGGGATAAGGCCTGCCTTTGTCCCCCGGAAAGAGTGTAAACTGGTGTGTTCAGCCTGTTTTCCAGCCCAAGCCCGAGCACGGCTAGTTCTTCGCGGAACAACTGCCTGCGCTGTTTGTTGGTGGCCCCCCTCAGTCCCCTTGACTGACCACGCAGCAGGGCCAGAGAGAGGTTCTCCTCGATGGTCAGCTTGCCTGCGGTTCCCGTTTCCGGTTGCTGCCATACCCGGCCGATATAGGCCGCCCTTCGGTATCCCAGAAGATGGGTAACATCCTCGCTACCTATAATAACGCTACCGCCTCTTTCCGGAGGGTAGACTCCGGCGATAATGTTGAGCAGGGTGGTTTTGCCGGCGCCGTTGCTGCCGATAACGGTCACAAAGTCCTGGTCGTAGACGTCCAGCTTTATGCCCGCCAGCGCGGTTACCTCGTCAATAGTCCCGCGGGCAAATACTTTCTTAGTATTCTTCAGTTGCAGCAGACTGTGATTTCCGGTTGCCTTCGTGGTCATCTTAATTACCACCTTTTAGCTGGTTCCAGCCACTCCTTCCGCATTCTCTTTTGCAGATAGGGTACCGCCAGCACCACCACCACCAGGAGGGCAGTGATAAGCTTCAGGTCACCGGGAGCCATACCCAGCCTGAGGGCGATAGTTATGAATAAGCGATAGACAAAGGTACCGCCCAGGCAGGCGAGCAATATCGTTGCAATTCCCTTGGGATGAAACAGCCCTTCGCCGATTATCACTGCCGCCAGCCCCAGCACAATCATGCCGATGCCCATACCGACATCGCTGAACCCCTGGTTTTGGGCAACCAGGGCGCCGGCCATAGCCACCAGCCCGTTGGAAACAGCACAACCCAGCAGTACCGTCTTGTCGGTATCAACGCCGAACCCGCGCACCATTTCCTCATTATCGCCGGTGGCTCTTAAGGCCAGGCCAATTTCGGTGCGTAAAAACCAGTTCAATACCACGAAAAGGAGGGTGACCACTACCGATACCAGGATAATGGATACGACCAGTCCGCCACGCAGGCCAAAGAGCTCAGCGATGACATCAAAGCTGGTCACCTCGCGAAGCAGAGGGACGTTAGCCCCGCTCAGTATCCTCAAATTGATGGAATAAAGCCCGACCATCATCAGGATGCCGGCGAGCAGGGCACTGATTCTGAGCTTGGTGTTGAGCAGTCCGGTTACCAGCCCGGCAGCCATCCCGCCACCAAGAGCTCCCAGTGTGGCCAGAAAGGGGTTGACACCAGCTACAATTAGCACCGCCGCGATGGCGCCACCCAGAGGAAAAGTGCCGTCTACGCTGAGGTCAGGAAAGGCCAGAACCCGAAAGGTGATATAAACACCGATAGCGACCAGACCAAAGACTAACCCTTCGTAGCAGGCTACGCCAAGGATGTTTCCGAAGATATCCAATCTTGTCTCCGGTGTCAGGTTTAGAAATCAATAAATATTTTATTGTTTGTGCCTGGTACAGGCTTATTCCCCGACGATACCAGTGGCTTTGTCCAGCACGGACTGAGGGATGGTTACGCCCATCCGCTCGGCCGCTGACGGGTTCAAAACCAGGTCGGTCATATCCACTTTCTTGACCGGGATGTCAGCCGGACTCTCGCCCTTCAGAATACGGGCAGCTACCTGACCGCATTCTCGGCCTAATTGATAGTAGTCGATACCGGGAGTGCCGATGGCGCCCCTCTCCACGGTGGCGACATCAGCGGCGAAGAGCGGTATCTGGTTCTCTTCACAGACCTTCACCACCGACTCAAAGGCGGATACCACCGTGTTATCGGTGGGAATCCATATGACATCAACTCTGCCGACCAGTGATTGAGCTGCCGCCAGCACATCGGTTGATGTAGCCGCGGTAGCCTCCACGATTTCGGTGATACCCAGGCCGGGGGCTACTTTCTTGAGTTCATCTACCTGCACTTTTGAGTTTACTTCACCGGCATTGTAGATGACGCCCAGCTTCTTAGCATCGGGCACAATATCAACCGCCAGTTGTATCTGAGCGCCCACATCAGCCCAATCGCTGATGCCGGTTACACTGCCGCCGGGCTTGTCCCAGCTATCAACCAGGCCCGCGGCTACCGGGTCGGTTACCGAACCAAAGACTATCTCAATATCAGTGCCTTTAGTTGCCTGGACACAAGCCTGCGCGGTGGGGGTAGCTATGGCCAGAATTAGGTCGACCTTATCGGTGACAAACTTCTGGGCGATAGATGCGGTTACCGTCATATCGCCCTCAGGGGTGCGGTAATCATACTCCACATTTTCCCCTTCAACGAAGCCTTCTTCAGCCATCTGGTCAATGAAGCCCTGGCGATTGGCATCCAGCGCCGGGTGAGTAACAATCTGGGTGATGCCAATCTTCATCGTGCCCGGTTCGCATCCAGTCATCATCGGCAAGGCAAAAGCTAATACCATTATCAAACAAGTTACGCTGATTAATACCTTTAGCCCCTTCTTTCTCATTTGGAACCTCCTGTATTGTGATATTATCCATCCGGATGATGGGTAGTGCTCACATTTCTTTGGCAGCCTCCTCTCTGAATGATGCTGACTTTCCCTTAATTTTAATACCCACCCAATATATCACGTTTCACAGGAGTGGGCAAACTAATTTAGTTCCCTTTCTAATCATAAATTGAATTCCGAGCTGGGGAATAGTAATATAAGTAGCGATATCAGGAGGTAAAGGGTTTTTCCGATGGTAAATTGGCAGGTAACCGCGACCACGATTTACTGTGATGCGGTGGATGATGAAGTGACCCTGCTGGTGAACAAAGACGGCTCGGCGCAGTGTATCGCCTACCAGCGGTATGGCGAGCCGGATAAAGAAACGGTCAAGCTGATGAGGAAGAAAGAGAGCCAGCTGAAACGGCACCTGGCCTGCGAGGGTCCGGAGTGCCACCGGCTGACTCAGTACCGCGACAAGCTGTTAGCTGAGGAAGCCAGAAGAGGGACTAAAGGTGAGTGATAAAGAGAAACCGGCGCTGAAGCCGTCAACTAGCCAACCACCCCGCAAAGAGAGCCAAAATCGGGTAAAGATACGCATTGAAAACCTGTTTCTTGACTTTGGCGGGGTGAAAGCCCTGAACGATGTCAGTCTGGAAATAAAAGAAAACGAAATTCTGGCCATTATCGGCCCCAATGGTGCCGGTAAGACCTGCCTGCTGAATTGCATCAGCGGCTTCTACAAGCCGCAAAAGGGCGAGATATATTATGATGCCAAGCGCATCACCCGCATCCGCCCCGACCGGGCGGCCCGTCTCGGTCTGGCGCGCACCTTCCAGAATATTGAGCTTTATACCGGCCTGAGCACCCTGGACAACATTATGGCCGCCCGGCATGTGCTCATGAAGCAGAACTTCCTGGCCAGTTCCCTCTATTTCGGCTGGGCGCATAGTGAGGAGATTGAACACCGTAGAACGGTGGAGGATATTATCGATTTTCTGGAGATAGAGCCGATTAGAAAAAGGGTGGTCGGCGTCCTGCCCTATGGCATGCGCAAGCGGGTTGAGTTGGGCCGTGCCCTGGCTCTGGAACCAACCGTGCTGCTCCTTGATGAACCGATGGCGGGCATGAATCTGGAAGAGAAAGAGGACATCGCCCGCTTCATCATTGATATCTTTGAAGGGCAGGGGGTTACCTATCCCGAAACGCCGGTGTTAAGGGACGGGGTCAATTGTATCGTCCTGGTGGAACATGATATGGGGGTGGTGATGGATATCGCCGACCGGGTGGTGGTGCTTGATTTCGGGCGCAAAATCGCCGAAGGTACCCCTGACGAAATTAGAACTAACCCTGAGGTTATTGCTGCCTATCTGGGCAAAGAGAAATAGCCTATTCCCAGCTTCTTTCATCCACGATTGCCTGGTGCTCTTCGGGAATGGTTCCCTTTGCCACCAGCTCAATCTTATCCAGCTTCATGCGGCAGACTTCCTGGAACCTTCGGCCCAGGTCATCAGCCAGCTTCTTTTTATCAACGGCTTCGCCTTTCAGCTCAGCCTTGAGGGTCATCACGTCCCGATAGGCACTGCGCCCGACTATTATCTGAAACCGGGAGACGGACTCAAAGCCGGCAATAGCCTGTTCCGCCTGTCTGGCAACGACGAACATCCCCCTTACTTTGACCGCATCACTGGTCCGGCCCACGATGCCGGTCAGGCGGTTAGCGGTGCGTCCGCAGGGGCAGGCTTCGGTGATATAGGCGGACAGGTCACCGGTGCCAAAACGGATAAGCCCCCAGGTTCGGTTATGGATGGGGGTCACCACGATTTCACCGGTCTCGTTGGGCCCCAGCTGTTTCCCGGTCTCGTGGTCAACTATTTCGACGACATATTCGTCCATCAGGTGCATGCCCGATTTCTGGCGGCACTCGTAGGCGATGGCGCCACCCGGCTCGGTAACCGCATAGGCCTGGGCGGTGGCGATGTGATAGTCCTCCTCAAAGGTTACCCTCATTGATGGCGGCAGCATCTCACCGGTGAACCAGGCAAGCCGCAGGGCAAAATCTTGATTGAAGTTATAGCCCATCTCCTCGGCGCGTTTAATGATGGTCATCAGAAACGAGGGTGTGCCCACAAAGCCGCTAACCCTGAGGTCATGCATGGTCTGTATCTGGGTCTCGGTGTTGCCGATGCCCATCGGTATGGCGGTCGCCCCGCAATGCTTCAGCGCTTCGTGAAACAGGATGCCACCGGGGGACATATGATAGGTGAAGGTATTGATGACAATGTCGCCCTTTCTGAAGCCAGCCGCCCAGAAGGACTTGGCAAACCACTTGATGCCGGAGTGCTGGATGGGCTCATAGACCGGCCCCGGTGAGATAAAGACGCGTTCCACATCCGGCACGGGAACGGCCAGAAACCCGCCGTAGGGGGGATTTTTCTTCTGCCACTCAATCAGGTCGGTCTTTCTGATGATGGGCAGCTTTTCCAGGTCTTTTACGGTGCCAATCTGGGCGGGGCTGACCCCGGCCTCATCAAACATCTTCTTTACCGTGGGGGCATGGCGGCAGGCGTTAGCTACCGTCCGGGACAGATGCTGGTTCTGGTATTTCTGCCTGGCTTCAGCCGGCATTGTCTCCAGTTCATCAAAGTATTCATCTGGCTTAGCTTTTACAACCATCGCTTGCGCCTCTTATAGTGCTTTACTTCCCGGTAGCTCTTCTTGGTGCCCATAGCGGACAGCCCCATATAAAACTCCTTGACATCCTCGTTGTTACTCAGGAAATCGGCGGTACCGTCAAGGACAACGCGGCCATTTTCCATCACATAGCCGTAGTCGGCGATACTGAGCGCGATGCGGACATTCTGCTCCACCAGCAGCACCGAGGTCTTATGTTCGGTGTTAAACCGCCGGATGATATCGTATATTTCCTCCACCAGCAGCGGTGCCAGACCGAGTGATGGCTCATCCAGCATCATGAGCCTGGGGGTAGCCATCATGGCTCGACCGATGACCAGCATCTGCTGCTCGCCTCCCGAGAGATAGCCGGCGGTGTTGCGCCGCAGTTCTTTGAGCCGGGGGAAGTAATCATAAACCATCTCCATGTCCGGCTTCACCCCGCTGCGGTCGCTGCGGTTAAAAGCCCCCACCAGCAGGTTTTCTTCGGTAGTCAGGTGCTCAAAGACGCGGCGTCCCTCTAAAGCCTGAATAATGCCCAGCTTGCCGATTTCTTCAGCGCTTTTTTTATCTATTCGGGCGCCGTTCCACTCAATACTGCCATCGGTTACCTCGCCTTCCTCAACGTGAAGCAGGCCGGATATTGCCTTGAGGGTGGTGCTTTTGCCGGCACCATTGGCGCCGAGCAGGGTCACAATCGCCCCATCCTCTACCTCCAGCGAGACACCGTGCAGCACCCGGATAACATTGAGGTATGTCACCTCAATATTATTTAATTTGAGCATGTCTACCTCTTATCTAGGTGGGGGCTCTGCAGTCACAGAGCCCCCACTTAATGATTATGACTAGTTGCCGAACCAGTCAAAGTCCTCGTATTTGACCATGGGTGCTTCCACCCAGTCACTGATGGGCGTGATTACTCCGTTCTGTATCTGGAAAACTCTGACTGACTTGGACAGCCGGTTGTCCCCGGGGGTGTAGCTGACCGGGCCGTGAAGACCGCCGATGTCATAGTCTTTGAGCTTCTGAATACCCTGGGTCTCCAGGGCTCGCCAGGCATCTACATCTCCCTTGGCCAGTGTGTCATAGCCGACATTCCCCACGGCTACCCGCAGAATCTCAGCCATAATCAGGCTCTGCGCCCAGGATGTGATGTAGTCCATATTGCCCTCATCTGCGGGGTGAAGATTGCGGCAGTACTCGGTCATCTTAGCCATGCCGGGTACGTCATCGCCCCAGTTCACGGTGGGAAACACCCCGTAGACACCCTCGACAATATCGGCGCCGGCGATGTCAACCAGTGCCTTGGTAATACCGGCATGCCCCAGGCCAACGGTTACCCCCGGATACAGGCCCAGGTCATAGGCATTCTTGATGATAACCGCCGTCGGTGCCGGCGTGCTGGAGATATAGAGCACATCGGGGTTTGATGCCTTAATTCGGGTCAGAGACTCCATCTCCGAGATAGTGGTCGCGGCGTGCTCATCAACCGAGATAATCTCAATACCCAGTTCGTCAGCCTTGGCCTTGAAGGCATCGCGGGCACCGTAGCCGGTGGAGTTATTCAAGAGGTGCAGGGCAAACGTTGGTTTTCGCGACTCTTGCCAGATATTTTCCATAAAATAGCTGGCAAAGGCCAGGGCATCGTCACCGTAGTCCGGCATCTGACCGTAGATGTGCTTGGGGGGGCGGTACAGGCTGGGCGCGGTGAAAGAAGCCAGACCGGGAAACTCAGCCCGGTTGGCAATTTCCATGCTCGCCGACATCATTGCCGAAGAAGAAGTAGCGAACATGAGGCAGCCTTCGTCCATAAATCTATTGACATTGGTGACCACTTTAGCCGCATCATAGCCGTTGTCCAGCCATACCACCTCAACCGGGTAGCCGGCGGCGCCATCGAGCTCGGCATTGATGTATTCAATGGCATCAAGATTAGCATGCCCCATCGGGGCTCCCTTTTCGGCTGCCTTGCCTGTTGATGGTGTGGATATGCCTATCTTCAGTGTCTTGGCTTCACTGGGAGCACAGGCGCTGCCTAAAGGCAGCATGGCTACCATCAAGGCGAGGCAGATGAGTCCAGCAAATATCACAAATTTTCGGTTTTTCATCTTAATTCCTCCTTGAAGATTTAAGTCAGCCTCCTTTCTGATTTAATTCATCACATTGTAATATATACCTCCTTTTTTGGCTAGTGTTTGGCTAGTATGAGAATGGCCACAGGCGATAGGCGGACTTGAACAGGTTCCAGCGGTGGGCAAGTCCCCGTGGCTCAAGTATCAGAAACAGCACGATTATCAGGCCGAACAGCATCGGGGCGACACCGCTGGCAAACCCGGAGGGTAGGGCGGTGAAGGTTGACTCCAGCGAGGGGACCACCATCACGGTTAGCACCTGCTGGAGCAGGCGGATAAAGACCACCCCGAAGATAGGCCCCATGGTGGTGCCCAGGCCACCGATGATTATCATGCCGATATACAGTATTGATTCGGTCAGGGAAAAGTGCTCGGCGTTCATGAAGCCAATCCAGTGAGCCATCAGTGAGCCGGCTATCCCGGCCAGAAAACAGCCGATAAAGAAGGCCAGCAGTTTGTAGTAGAAAATATTGATACCCATTACCTGGGCCGCCAGGTCATTATCCCGTATGGCAATGAAGGCTCTACCGACTCTGGTCCGCGCCAGGTTCTTGGCAAAGAAAATAACCAGAATTACGATGCTGATGATGAGGTAGAACTGGCTTGCCTCGCCGTGAAAGGTAAACCCCCCGATAGAAGCCTCGGGCACCGGTATGCCGACGAAGCCGCCGGTTACGGAAGACCAGTGGTTGATGACCCAGATAATGATGAACTGGGCGGCAATGGTGGTGATGGCCAGATAGAAGCCCTTGACCCGGATTGAGGGAATGCCGAAGATAAGCCCGACCAGTCCCGCCATCAAGCCGGCACAGATAAGCCCGACCAGAAAGGGGAGCTCCAGCCGGTGGGTCAGCACGGCTGAGGTGTAGGCGCCCACGGCGATAAAGCCGGCGTGACCGACTGACAGCTGCCCGCAGTAGCCGGTCAGAATATTCAGTCCGGTGGCGGCAATAAGGGTGATGCCAATCAGGTTAGCCACGCTCAGCAGGTAGTTGCCGAGATAGAGCGGGGCGGTGAGCAGGAAAACCAGAAAGACAGCCATTAATGCCCACTGGGTTTTGGTGCGCAGAATGGCCATGTCCTGGGCATAGGTGTAATTGCGCGTTCCACTCGGTAGCGTCATCAGGCTATATCCTCTCTATACGAACCTCACCAAAAAGCCCGTAGGGCTTGATAATCATAACAATGATAATAATGATAAAGGGTATGATATCTTTCACCCCGCCCCAGCCAATAATCGGGGTAAGATAGCCCCCACCCAGGTTCTCGCAGAGCCCGATAATTGGTCCGGCGACAATGGCGCCGATAAAAGAATTAAGCCCGCCCAGTATTACCACCGAGAAGGCCTTGAGCCCGGTTTCCACCAGCCCGTAGGTAATGCCACCGATACTGGAGACCAGAATACCGCCGATGGCGGCGACGAGGCAGGCAAACATCCATGACCAGGAGAAAATTCGGGTTACCGGGATACCACAGGCCTGAACGGCAAGCTGGTCATCGGCGGTTGCCCTCATGGCGATACCCATGCGGTGATAGCGGAAGAAAAGGGTGAGGAGAATGAATACCACCAGGGAGATACCGGCCACCCAGACATACTCCTGGGAGACCACCGCCGGGCCGATATGGAGGGGCTTGGTCGGGAAGAAGCGGGGCAGGGCGGCCACGCTCTTGGG
The DNA here is from genome assembly GCA_035528295.1 of Dehalococcoidales bacterium. Taxonomy (GTDB): domain Bacteria; phylum Chloroflexota; class Dehalococcoidia; order Dehalococcoidales; family JAUYDJ01. The sequence continues at coordinate 29,427 of DATKYY010000042.1, forward strand.
CCAGATAAGGGTTACCACGCCTTCAATAAAGTAGGCCACGCCCAGTGTTATCGTAATCAGAGACAAGATAGGCTGGGCAATCAGAGGACGCAGGGCGAGCCGCTCGATTAGCCAGCCCAGCGCTAGCGAGAAAAGGATAACCAGGGGGAAAGCCACCCACAGGGGGAAATTGGCCTGAACCAGCGTTCCGTAGGTAAACCAGGCAGAGAATAGCACCAGCTGACCGAGCGCCAGATTGGCGACACTGCTCGACTTCCAGACGACGACAAAGCCGAGGGCGATCAAGGCATAAATCATCCCCACCGCCAGACCGCTAATCAGGTATTGCAGTAACTCAGCCATTATGTCTCTGCTGAAACCTCCCTGACATTGATATCGGTGCTCACCACCCCTTTCCGTCCGTCGCGGTAGGTTACCGGAGCCTTAACCGTGACGCTCTTCCCGTCCTGGTACATGGTGCTGATTAAATCGCGGTAGCGTTCCTCCATAAAGTCCCTTCTCAGCTTTCTGGTCCGGGTGAGTTCAGCTTCATCGGGGTCAAACTCCTTGTGTAGCAGCACGAATTTTCTGACTCTGGCCGCCTCGGGCAGGTAGCTGTTGACCCGGACCATGTCTTTCTGCACCAGGTCGGCAACCTCTTTCTTCTGGGATAAATCAACAAAGGTGGTATAGGGGATGTGGTTGCGTTCGGCCCACTTGCCGACCATGGTGAAATCTATGTTTAGTATGGCGGAGACGAATTCTTTTTCCTTACCGCCGATAACCATGGCATCCTTGATATAGGGGCTGAATCTGAGCCGCCCCTCAATATACTGAGGGGCATACTTCACCCCCGAGCTCAGCTTGCCCAGGTGCTCCAGCCGGTCCATGAAGATGAGGTGCCCCTTCTCATTAATATGGACGGCGTCCCCGGTATGGCACCAGCCGTCGATTAAGGTCTGTTTCGTTTTTTCAGGGTCTTTGTGATACCCCTTGAACATACAGTCACTTCTGACCAGAAGCTCTCCCTCATCGGTTATTCTGACCTCGGTGCCCAGCGCCGGCCGCCCGACGCTCTCAAAGCTGATTTCACCCTTGCCGTGTGAGGAGATAAAGCCGGCTTCGGTGCTGGCATAGTTCTGCCTCAGCTCAATACCGATGGCATGGATTAGCCGGAAGGTGTCCAGGCTCAGCACCGAGCTCCCGGTGACGGCAAACCTGACCTTACCCAGACCCAGCTGGTCTTTGAGCGGTCGGAACAGTAAGAGATAGGCCAGGCGGTGCAGGGCTCGCCAGAACAGGTTGGGGGTCTTCCTCTTGAAATTAATATCAGCAATCTTGTGACCGATGGGCATGAACAGGTGATAGACAAAGCGTTTCAGGGGGTGGGCATCAATCATCTTTACCTGAATCTCACTGACCAGCCCTTCCCACTGTCGGGGGCCGTAAATGGCGAAGTTGGGGCCGACCTCGCGGGTATCCTGGGCCAGGGTTTCCGCCTCTTCGGGAAAGTTGAGCCTGGCTCCGGTCAGCAAATGGGGGATGGTGGCAAAGTAGCTGTCACCCACCCAGGCCGCCGGAAAGTTGGAAATCAGGTCATCATTCTCATTCAGGGGGTAACGGCTGGTAAACCCCTTGGCGGTGGTTATCAGGGACTGATGGGTCAGTATGGCTCCCTTGGGCAAGCCGGTGGTGCCCGAGGTGTAGTAGATAAAGGCGGTGTCCTCTCCGGTGCCCTTGGCCACATTCTGTTCAAACAGGCCGGGGTGGGCTGCCTCGTATTTTTTACCCAGTTCGATTACTTCGATAAAATTGATAAGAATGGGGTCATCATAATTGCGCAGGCCCTTGGGGTCCCAGTAGATGACCTTCTTTAATAAAGGCAGCTCGTCTTTAATCTGGAGGAATTTATCGGTCTGTTCCTGGTCATTGACGATGGCAAATTTGGCGTCGGAGTGAGTAGCGATGTATTTTACCTCAGATGGAATCGAGTCAACGAAGATTCCGGTGACAATACCGCCGGCTGCCTGAATGGCGAACTCCCCCCAGAGCCATTCCGGCTCGTTATCCCCGATGATGCAGACCACATCCCCCGGTTTCAGACCGAGGCTGATTAAGCCCAGGGAGAAGTGTTTTACCTTCTGGTAGTACTCCTGCCAGCTATACCTCTGCCAGACGCCGAATTTCTTCATGCACATGGCCGGGCGGTCGCCCCATTTTTCGTAGTTGTGCTGGATGAGCTTGGGAATGGTATCACACTTTTCCATAAGACTAACCCCTGTTTTCCGATACAAAAATGCCTCCCGCCTGGGAGGCATTTTATGCATATATTTACTAACTACACTTGTTTAAGTTTATCGCAAAAGCCCTCCCGAGCGCACCGGGGTGCGCTCGGTAAAGACGAATTTGACTCTCTCCAAACAATGCTTGGCAGTTAACATCACACTCGACCTTCGGCCCACTTAAAGGATGGGATAGTTTAGCACAATTAAAAATCCCCTGTCAATATCGGGGCACCGGGCTATCGGCTTGAGCCTACCGGAATGGTGGTGCCGGTGGCTTTGGCGATGAGCTTTCCTTCCTGATTGGTCACCGTCATCTCGGAGAGGCCAGCGCGCCGGCCGCTTTTCACCACCCGTCCCTCGGCGGTGAGCTCGTCGTCTTTGCCGGCACCGGCAATGAAATGGATATTGAACTGGGAGGCTATGCTGGGATAGGCCAGGGAATTGGAGGCATAGGCAAAGGCCTGGTCAGCCACCGCCATAACGATGCCGCCGAAGACCAGACCGTTGAAGTTCTGGTATTCGGGACTTAGCTTCATGGTTATCTTGGCATAGCCGGGCGACAGCTCCATCAGGCGCATTTTGAGGAAAGAGGCAATCGGCTCGGCTTCGGCTTTGGCGCTGAGTTCAGCCAGATTATCAGCGGCACTGTTTTCCTGTCCTGACATTTTATTCATCCCCCATTATATCTTGCAAACCTTCCCTGAGATGGATGCCCGGCATTTCCTTTCTGCCCTGCTTGAAGGCGCTAAGATTGATTTGCTTGATTTTGGCGGGCAGGCGCTGGGCGATAACTTCCTCCCAGGTACTGACGCTAAAGGGCAGCCGCAGCGAGGCGCAGCCCAGCATGAATATATTGAGTGTCCTGATATTGCCCAGTTCCTTGACCCGGTCGGTGCCGCTGACCAGATAGACATGATTCTTCTGGCGCTTGGTCAGATTGATTATCTCTTCATCACCGGGGTAAGAATCATAACCGAGGGTAACCGTCAGCGGGGGCAGGGCGAGATTATTGACAATGACCGTCCCCCCGCCACCGAGGTAGTAAGCCCACCGCGCCGCCTCTAATTTTTCAAAGGCGAGCAGCATATCGGCTTCACCCGGCCTGATTAGGGGGGAGAAGACCTGCTCGGCGACACGCACCTGACTGACCACACTGCCGCCCCGCTGTGCCATGCCTCTGGTGTCGGTCTTCTTGACATCATAGCCGCTGGCCAGGGCTACCTCAGCGATAATGTCGCTGGCCAGGATAATCCCCTGACCTCCCATCCCGGCAATAAGCAAATCTAGCTTTTTCACTTTGATTCCTGGGTGCTGGTATCAGACCGGAAGACTATGGCCTGGCGCGGGCAGAGTTGCTGGCACAGATAGCAGGTGTCGCCGGCGCACAGGGTAGCTTCAATATAGACCTGGCCGTCGTCAATCTGAATGGCGGGACAGCCGAGCCGGAGACAGATATTGCACTGGTCGCACTTTTCGGTATCAATAACCAGGGGCCTGGGGCGTGCCGCTGCCAGGTCGGGGCAGTCGCCACGGACGATAATTACAGAGAGCTCCGGGTTATCCAGCGAAGCCCTTACGCTGGTCCTCAGCGCCTTCAGGTCGAAGGCATTGAGGACTTTAACATCATTGACCCCGATGCCCCGCACCAGCCGTTCCAGCTCAACTACTTTAGTCTTTTTACCCCGGGCGGTAACACCGGTACCGGGGTGGCTCTGGTGGCCGGTCATGGCGGTGGTGCGGTTGTCCAAGATTATGATGGTTATTTCGCCTTTATTATAGACACCGTTGACCACGCCGGTGATGCCGGAGTGCAAAAAAGTGGAATCACCGATGACGGCAACTACTTTATGGCTGACCCCTGCCTTCTCCATGCCTAATGCCTGACCGATGCCGGCACCCATACAGGCGCAGGTGTCCATGGCAAAGAGCGGGGGGTAGGCACCCAGGGTGTAGCAGCCGATGTCACCGGTAATAATCAGGTTTGACTTGGCCACTTTTTTCACCCTGGATTTCACCAGTGCGGAGCGCTGCCCCATACTGCTCAGGGTAAAGAACAGGCCGGTGTAGGGGCAGCCGGCACACAGCAGGGGCGGGCGTTTGGGCAGCTCCGGGGCGGGCTTGGCGGGCGGGGCCGGTGGCCCGCTGAGCAGGCCGGCACGGTGCGCGGCTTCTTCAATTATCTCCGGGCTTAACTCGCCAAACCGGGGGATAAATTCTTTGCCACTGACGGCTATCCCCATTGCCTGAATATTCTCCTGGAGAAAGGGGCTGAGCTCCTCGATAACGATTACTCTATCTACCCCGGCGGCGAAGCGGCGGATTAGCTCATGGGGGAGGGGGTAGGTCATACCCAGCTTGAGAAAGGAAGCCTGCGGGAAGACCTCGCGGGCATACTGATAGGCAACCCCGCTGGTGATTATGCCCAGCTGTCTTTCCCCCCGTAGTATCTGGTTAAAGGGAAAGGTCTCGGCATAGCTGGCCAGCTGGGTCAGGCGTTCCTCAAGCAGCGGGCGCCTCAGCCGGGCATAGACCGGCAGCATGACAAACTTTTCCACATCAGGGGAGAAACCCGGCTCTCGACCGGGCATGGCGCGGCTGCCGGTTACTTTGACCACTGATTTAGAGTGGGAGATGCGGGTGGTGGAACGCACCAGCACCGGGGTATCAAATTTTTCACTGATGTCATAGGCGTAAGCCATAAAATCATAGGCTTCCTGGCTATCGCCTGGCTCCATCATAGGAACTTTAGCGAATTTG
>DATKYY010000043.1:0-20180 GCA_035528295.1 Dehalococcoidales bacterium
ATACAGGAGATGGCATTGAAACTGACTAAAACAAGCTGGATACTGCTGACGGTTGGTGTGTTTATTATCGTCTTCGCCAGCCTGGGCGTGGTTTTGTACCAGCGGCTAGACCAGCAGAGCCATCTGGAGGATGAGCTTAAGCTGGCCCAGCAGAAGCTAAACGTGGTTCAGCTTGAGCCGCTTTCCCAGCAGCGGGCAGGGCTGGAGGAGCAGCTGAATGAAATCGTATCAGAGTCTGAGGATGCCAAGGCAGTACTTTCTCAGGCAGTTACCAGCACTGCCGTCAGCGATACCCTGTTTGATATTGCAGCCACTTATGATGTGACCATAACCGAGTTAAGCTCCACCGGCCTGGCGGCGGAAGAACTGGCGGGGGTTACCTGCTCGGCGCTACCCTTTACCGGCCGGGTGGAGGGAGACTTATCTGATATCGTCAGTTTTGTGGTAAGGCTAAACAATGACCTGACCACCGGTGTGGTCAGGTCGGTGGCAATTAATGTTCCGCCAACGTCTAATGGGGAGAACTCAACCGCCAGCCTGACGCTGGTGATTTACAGTTATCAGGGTGACTGAGATGGCAGAGAAGTTGCTTACTCTATTTATTGATGACGCTAGTCTCCGGCTGATGGTTACCCGCGGTCAGCGGGTGAGAAAGTGGGCGGAGGCGCCTCTGGAGCCGGGGATGGTCCAGAATAATGTCGTTATCAAAAAGGCAGAAGTTGCCGCCAAGATTAAGCAGCTCCTCAAAGCCCAGAGGGTGAAAACGAAGAAGGTCATCCTCGGTTTGAGCGGGCTTCACTGTTTAACCCGGCCGGTTGCCTTGCCCCCGTTACCCAAGGCAATGCTGGCTGAGGCAGTGATACGGGAGGCGAGGAGTGTGCTGCCGGTGTCCCCGGAACAGCTTTATATCTCCTGGCAGACTACCCTGACCGCCGAGGACAAGACCGAGGTCTTTATGGTGGCGGTACCCCGTAAAACGGCTGATGCCCTGGTCAAGACGGTGCAGCAGGCGGGGCTGAAGGTAGAGTTTATGGACCTGAAGCCACTGGCTCTGGCCCGGGTGGCCAGCGAAGAGACGGCCATAATCGTTGATGTCCAGTCAACTGAATTTGACATTGTGATTATGGCGGAAGGGATTCCCCAGCCCATCCGCACCGTGCCCTTCCCCGCTGAAGCGGTATCTTTGCCGGATAAGCTGCCGATGATAAAGAAAGAACTGGATAGAACCATCAAGTTCTATAATTCCAATAATCAGGAGAAGCCGCTTGATGGCAGTGTGGCTATTTTCGTCTCCGGAGAGCTGGCTGATGAGCCGGAGCCGTGCCAGTCTCTGTCAGATGAGCTTGGCCATCCGGTCTTGCCACTGTCATCACCGCTGGGGTGTCCGGAATCAATGCCGCCAGGCCGTTATCTGGTTAACATCGGTCTGGCGCTGAAAGAACTGCCTCTGGCAAGGGAAACCGGGCTTTGCGTAGCCGATTTGAATGTTCTGCCTGAGGTCTACCGGCCCAAGCCCATTTCGCTGACCAGGGTCTTGGCCCTGCCCAGTGCCGCCCTTTTTATCGGTTTGCTGATTCCCCTGGTAATGTTCATCCAGGATACCTCGGTTGATATTGCCGTAACGCGGGCCAAAATAGACAACACCAACCAGCTGACTCAGCAAAGGCTGTCGCAGCGAGAGGGGCTAACGGCTGATATTGCCGGGCTGGAGGCAGGACTGGCTGAGGCGGAGTCATCCCAGGCTAACTTCACGGTAGCCATGGACAGCCTGGAGAAGCAGAACAGCGTGATTAACGGTGATCTGGGACTAGCCGTCAGCTGTCTGCCGGCTAGCGCCAATTTGACCAGTATTACTCATGCCAGCCAGACCCTGACCCTGAACGGCAGTTCCCCCGGCGAAGCCGAGGTACTGGCCTACTTAAGCAGCTTGAATAACAGCGGTCGCTTTGCCGAGATTATTGTGTCCAGCATCAGGAGGGTTAACAATGGGAGGATGGACTTCACCCTGGTGCTCAGGACGGGCGGAGGCGAATGATGGACATTTTTCCGTTGATTAATCTGGCGGTAACCCGGCTTGCTTCTGATTTGCACCTCATTGTCGACAGTCCGCCGCTGCTGCGCATCAATGGTGAGCTTAGTCCGCTAGCTGATATGCCACCGCTGACTGCGGATGATATTACTCAGGCTTTCCACCAGTTGACCTCGGACCGGGAAAGGGCTGACTTTGAGCGCTGTCTTGAGCTTGATTTCGGCTATACTATCCCCCATGTCTGCCGGCTCCGCTGTAATGCGGCTAATCAGCGCGGCACAATCAGCCTCACCATCCGTATCGTGCCGCTCCAGATTCCCGATATTGATGAACTGGGGCTGCCCGAAATATGCAAGGAGCTGATTCTCAAGCCCCGCGGTCTGGTGGTGATCAGCGGTCCCACCGGGAGCGGCAAAACGACCACGCTGGCGGCAATGGTCAACCATCTGAACAGCAGCCAGAAACGCCGTGTGGTTACCGTGGAAGACCCCATTGAGTATATCTATGCCAGTCTGGGGTGCACCATAACCCAGCGGGAACTGGGCAGCGATACCCTCTCTTTTGCCGGGGCGCTGAAGCATGTTTTGCGGCAGGACCCGGATATTATCCTGGTCGGTGAGATGAGGGACCTGGAGACGGCGGCGGCGGTGCTTACCATCGCCGAGACCGGTCATCTGGTACTGACCACCGGCCATGCCCCGGCCGCCCCCCAGGCGGTGGAGCGGATAATAGACCTTTTTCCGCCTCACGAGCGTCACTTAGCCCAGTCGCGGCTGGCTTCGCTGCTGCTGGCGGTCCTGTGCCAGGTGCTCGTCCCTAAAGCTGATGGCTCGGGGCGGGTGGCGGCGGTTGAGGTAATGCTGGCCAGCCCGGCGGTAAGAAATACCATCCGCGAGGGCAGGATTCATCAGTTACCGACCACCATTCTGACACAGGCCCGGTTGGGGATGGTCTTGCTTGACCACGCCCTGGTCAAGCTCTACCGGGAGAAAGTAATCAGCCATGAAATGCTGCTTGCCTTCGGTAATGACCCAGAGGAAGTAGTCAAGCTTGTGGGCAAGCTGCCTCAGGCGTAGTTACACTCAGTCCATGGCTAAATTAGCCGGTTTATTATTCGCTCAGATTGTGCCCCCTATTGACGGGCTGGGCAACAGCAGGCAAAATGTAGCCAGTGGAAGTTGCGTTAATTATCCTTTTTTTCTTACTCGGTTCGGCAGTGGGCAGTTTCCTCAATGTTTGCATGGACCGTCTGCCTGCCGACCGGTCATTGCTCCGTCCCGCCTCTCACTGTGATAGCTGCCAGCACCCGCTATCGGTAAGCGACCTCGTGCCGATATTCAGCTACCTGTGGCTGCGCCGCCGCTGCCGCTACTGCCAGGCTACCCTGCCCCGCCGCCCCTTCTGGGTAGAGCTTGGCAGCGCCGGTCTTTTTGCTTTCGGCTACTGGTATTACGGTCTGAGTCTTGATCTGGCCGTTATCATTTTTTACTGCTGTCTCTTTATCGTGCTCGCCGTCATTGACCTGGAGCACGGGCTTATCTTGAATAAGATAGTCTACCCGGCGGCGGTGGTGGCGCTGATAATCAGTGCCTTTTACCCCCCGTCGGGCATTATTGACCTCGCTTTAGGCTGGCCCTGGTTCGGACTGGTCAATAGCATTACCGGCGGGGCTATCGGTCTCATCTTCTTTTTGCTGCCCGCTTTAATTTACCCCGAGGGAATGGGGTGGGGGGATATTAAGATGGCTGGCCTTATCGGTCTGGTTACCGGCTCGGGGCTGGTGCTTTTTGCCTTGCTTATCGGCATAATTCTGGGCGGGCTGGTGGCGGGGATTCTGCTCTTACTTAAAGTAAGGGGGTGGCGGGAGGCTATCCCCTTCGGTCCCTTCCTCTCGGTGGGAACTATAGCCATACTGCTCTGGGGCAGTGATATTATCAGCTGGTATCTGGGGCTGTTCTTTTAACCCTTATCCCGGGCAAATTCAGTGGCTCTTGACAGATTACATATTGACTAGTACAATAGTCCTGCCTAAAAACAAGGGTAGATGCGGAGGCAGGGAGATGAGGGTAAATAGACGGCGTTCAGATATTGAGATAATTGCCGAGATGCTCAAGGTCGGCGAAAATGGCGCGGGCAAGACCAAGATTATGTACAGCGTCAACATGAGCTATCGGCAGATACAGAAGTACCTTGGCTATTTGATGGCTCAGGGCTTTATTGACCAGATGAAGATGGGCAATCCAGCGGTGACCTATCAGGTGACCGACAATGGCTTAAAGCTGCTTGAGCTACTGAACAGAATAGAGGAAATGCTTGGGCTGGATGAGCAGACTAACTTTTAGCCACTTCAGGGCGGGGTCTGTGACAAATAACCTGAGGATAACAGGGTCTTCAGGTTATTCTTTTTAACTTGGACAAAAGGAGAATAGCGTGGCAGAGAAGAGAATGCTGATTATAGATGCTGAGGTGGCCGGGAAGATAGACCAGAACCGCGGCGATATGAGCCGCACCGAGTTTCTTAACTTTCTCATTGATAGCCAGCTGAAGGAAGAGGAAAAGGGAAATCAAACCGACTACGTGACCAAAAAGGAATTTCAGCATTTTGCCGAGGGTATGAAGGAGCTGCTACGCAATTTCCTCGAGTTTTTCTTGAGCTATGGACTGGAGTTGGGCAAGGAGCCGCAGGATAAGACATTTGACGAGCTGAGCCAGAAGTTACAGTCTCTGGACAGCAACGCCGGCAAAGCCAAAAAACTCTAGTCGCCCCTCTTTAGTGCCTCACTTGCCGCTTCTACCGGAAAGCTATCCCCGGAACAAACGTATTAAGTTTGGCGTTACCCCTTTGATTACCTGAGCGGGAAGGCAGTTATTCAGTGTACCGCCGGAAGATGAGTACGGAGTTGTGCCCACCAAAGCCGAAGGAATTTGATATGGCCGTATTCACTTTAGCCGGGCGGGCTTTAAGGGGCACATAGTCCAGGTCACAATCGGGGTCAGGGTGGGTAAGGTTTATGGTGGGGGGTATCACGCCGTGATTTATGGTCAGAATACATATTATGGCTTCAATAGCCCCGGCCGCGCCGAGAAGGTGTCCGGTCATAGATTTGGTGGCTGACATCGGGATGCGGTAGGCGAATTCGCCAAACATGCTTTTGACGGCGTGGGTTTCGGCCTTGTCGTTAAACAGTGTCGAAGTGCCGTGGGCATTGATGTAGTCAACTTCATTGGGGCTGACGCTGGCTTTCTCCATGGCCCGGTTCAGGGCTTTGGTGGCACCGACACCATCAGGCGAGGGCTGAGTAAGGTGAAAGGCATCACTGGTGGCGCTGTAAGCGATAAGTTCCGCCAGGATAGGGGCGCCCCGCTTAAGGGCGTGGCTGAGGTCTTCCAGTACCAGAATAGCCGCGCCCTCACCGAGGACAAAGCCATCGCGCTCGGCGTCAAAGGGCCGGCAGGCGCTCTGGGGGTCGTCATTCCGGGTGGATAAAGCCCGGGCGGCATTGAAGGCGGCGACACATATCGGCATTATCGGCGCTTCGGTGCCACCGGCGACCATTACCTTTGCCTCTTCATGCCGAATCAGCGCATAGGCGTGGCCGATGCTATCGCTGCTGCTGGAGCAGGTTGAGGATGGGGCGTAGCTTGGCCCCTTGGTACCCAGGGTCAATGAGACCTGTACCGGGGCGGCATCACCGGTCATGGTCGGCGCCAGCAGCGGGCTTATCCTTCTCGGGCCGGCTTCACTCAGTACTTTTATCTGTTCGGCAACCTCAAGCAGACCGCAGACGCTGTTGCCAATGATAACGCCGGTCTCCTCAGCGATGCTATCGTCTATGGTCAGCCCGGCGGAATCCACTGCCTGCAGGCTGGCGGCAACCGCAAACTGGGTAAATCTATCCATGCGGTGGGCTTCCTTCGGGCTAACATAGGCTAATGGGTCAAACCCCTTGACTTCAGCGGCGAACCTGGTGTCAAAAGCTGCCGCGTCAAAGTGGCTGATATAGTCAATTCCCGATTTCCCGGCGATGAGGGCTTGCCAGGTATCAGCCACGGTCAGACCAATCGGACTGACCATGCCCATACCGGTAATTACCACCCGACGATGATTAGAAAGCATGTCTGATTTTCCTCCGTTGACCGGTGAATTTGCGGGCATTGTTGGTACGGTGTGCTTCGATGAAGCGGGCCAGGTCTTCCGGCGCAATGCGGTAGCTTCGACCCAAACGGATGGCATCAAGCTTACCCTGTCGGATGTAGTTGTATATGGTCAGGGTATGAATCTGAAGAATTTCGGCTACCTGTTTCGGAGTGAGTAAGTTGTTGTCTTTCATAGAATACTTGCCTTAGCCCTCTTATATCTCGGTCAAGTTGACTATAGTCCAGTTAGTTAAAGCATAAACGGCTATATCAGGTAAAGCGTTTAGGTTCTAGAACATTGTTCTAGAATACAATCACTTCCCAAGCTGACGGAGACCTGCCATAGTTTTTCTTGCCCGGAATCGGACATCTGGCAAGTCAGTTTGGGAGGTATTTAGGTGCCCCAGGCGGTTGAGCTTTTACGGCAGGGTAGGGGTGAAGAGTTATGGCAGATGTGCTGTGGCTATCTCACCCTTAACCTGGAGCAATTTATGACCATCCAGAAGCGCCTGCTGCTGGAGCAGCTGGAGCTATTGAACCGGTCGAAACTGGGCAAGAAGGTTATGCGGGGGGCAAGGCCGGATAGTGTCGAGGAGTTCCGCGAAGAAGTACCGCTGACCGACTATGCTGACTACTGCCCTGAGCTTGCCGAAAAGAGAGAAGACGGGCTGCCGGCCAAGCCGGCTATGTGGGTGCACAGCTCGGGCAGGTCGGGTGAATATCCCTGTAAATGGGTGCCGTTCACGCCCACCTTCTGCCGGGAGATGAGCACCATAATGTACGGTATCGGCATGCTCTCCTGCTCCCGGGGTTGGGGTGATACCGACGGGTTTCCGACGCGTCCCCGGCTTATCTATACGGTAGCCCCTCGGCCCTATGTGACCGGTGCCATGGCGAGCATGCTGGAGCAACAGACCCCCATCGCCTATCTACCGGCTTTGGAAGAAGCCGAAGAGCTGTCTTTTGAGGAGAGAGTAAGGCTCGGTTTTAAGCAGGCGCTATCCCAGGGGCTTGATTACTTCTTCGGCTTATCTCTGGTGCTGGTTACGGTGGGGGACAAGTTCAGCCAGCCCGCCGGCAGCAAGATAGACATCCGCCCCCTCCTCTCCCAGCCCAGAGCGCTGTTCCGCCTGGCGAAGGGACTGACCAAGAGCAAATTAGCCCGGCGCCCGTTGCTGCCCCGGGACCTGTGGTCGGTAAAGGGCATCATGAGTGGCGGTCTGGATAGCGGGGTGTACAAAGACAGGATAAAAGAGCTCTGGGGGAGATACCCCCTGGATACTTATACCGGTACTGAGGGTGGTATCATGGCTACCCAGACCTGGGACTATGACGGTATGGCCTTTGTTCCCCATCTCAATTTCCTGGAGTTTATACCGGAAGAGGAGCATTTGAAGTGGCAGCTAGACCACAGCTATCAGCCCAGGGCGCTCTTGCTTGATGAGGTAAAAGCCGGGGAGAACTATGAGATAGTTATCACCAACTTTCACGGTGGGGCTATGGTCAGATATAGGCCGGGTGATATGATAAGAATAACCTCCCTGCGGAATGAGAACCTGGGTATTGATATCCCGCAGATGGTCTTTGAGCGGCGGGCGGATGACCTGCTCGATTTCGTTTTTATTCGGCTGACGGAAAAGACCGTCTGGCAGGCGATAGAGCGTACCGGTATCCCTTATCAGGATTGGACGGCTTACAAGAAAGCCGGGGAGCCGGTGCTGAGCATCTTTATTGAACTTAAAGATGGCTATGAGGGTAACGAGGCGGGTGTAGCCTCAGCCGTCCACGAGCAGATTATCAGATCAGATAGTGATAGAGATACCAGCTCGCTGATTCGTGACGATTTTGCCGATATGATTAATTTCAGAGTAGAGGTGAATCTACTCCCACGCGGTGCCTTTGCCAATTATACTGCCCAGAGGCAGGCTGAGGGTGCTGACCTGGCTCATCTCAAGCCGCCCCATATTAACCCCTCGGCAAAAGTGCTCTCTCTGCTGAGAGCCAGGCCCGAAGTGGCACCCAAAGTTGAGGCTGGAGCCGGGGCAATTCGCTAGTACTTTAGTCTACCCCCTTTAGTCTGCTTACCTTGGTTTCACTTGACACCTGTCCAAATTGGGGCGATAATTGCCTCGCAATGAATATCTATACCCTTTTCCCGTTAATTGCCACTGTTGCCTATATCCCGCTGCTAATCACTACCATTAGCAGTCGTCCCTGGCAGAGACGGCACAGGCTCTTTGTCCTGTTTCTCATTTCAGCCATGATGTGGAGCCTCACCGATGTCTTTCTGCGCAGTAATGTCTTCCCGGAGCATAGTCTCCTTTTACTTAAACTCCTTCTCGTTATGATCACCTGGATGGGGGTGCAATTCCACTGCTTTACGACCTCTTTCTTTGCCCCCGGTGAGGGGCGGTGGCTGCCCTTCGCCTACGCTTCACTGGCGGTAGTTATCGCTCTGGTGGCGCTGGGTTATGTCGGCGATGCGGTGGTTCCGGCTAACGGCGATAGGCTCTATCTTGATTACGGTAGAGGCGTCATTTTCATAGCTATACCCCTGCTGACCTTTGTTGCCCGGAACCTGTATCTTTTCGGGAAGAGATTAAAGACTTTAGATAATCCGGTGCTATATAATCAGGTCTTATCGCTGATGCTCGGCATCTCCGTGCTGAGTTTATTTATTTTAGGTGCCGTCCTTCCCTGGGGAAGGGAATTTCCGGTAAGTCACTTCGGCAACCTAATCAACGCCTTGATACTCAGTTACGCCGTCATCAGGCACGAGTTGGTGGACATCAGGGTTGTTTTGCGGCGGGGTTTGGAGTGGGTCAGCCTGGGTATTATCGGCATTGGCAGTTACGTGATGTTGCTGATTTCCCTCCATATTGTCTTCCACTTCGAGCTTAGCTTGACGGCCACCTTTATCGCTACCCTGCTGGCCATAGTGGTGGCTCTCTTTGTTTATAAACTGCGTGACTATCTCTTTATCACGGTGAGCAAGGCTTTTCTGGGGCGGAGCTATGATTACCGCCAGAAGTTAACCGGTTTTGCCAATAAGAAGATACACCATGTTTTCAGCCTCAGGGAGCAGGGCAGCGAGTTGCTTGAGCTGGTTACCAAAGCGGTTGGCTCCAAATGGGCATCGCTCTTATTTGTTGAGATTGGCAGCCAGCATTTCACCACTCAGTTCGTTGAGCCCCAGGGGCCCGACAATCCGCTGTCTGGCCTGAGGCTGACCGGCACCAACCCTATCGTGGAGTATCTGGAACGGGAACAGAAGCTGTTGACCAGGGAAAATCTGACTATTTTAGCTGAGTTCCGCAGTCTGTGGGAGTCGGAAAAGGGGGAAATCACCGCCAAGGAAATAGATCTTTTTGTGCCTCTGGTAAGCCGTGACCGGTTAATCGGCATTCTGGTGCTGGGCAAAAAGGAATCGGGCAAGTATTCCCTGGAAGACCTGAATCTGCTTGAGGAGATTACCAGTCGAGTTGCGGTAAGTATTGAGAAAGAATACCTGCGGGAACAGCTCCACGAGCGTGAGGAAGAGCTGTCCATAATTAACCGCTCCAGTGCCATTATGACCTCCAGTCTGGATATCCAGGGAATATACGGCAGCTTTATTGAGGAACTGAAGAAGGTGGTCGACGTTGGCTGGGCGGCCATTGTCCTGATTGAACCGAATGACCTCTATTTTGTGGCACTGTCCTCCGAGATAGGCTCAGCCTGGCAGGTGGGGGAGCGCGTACCAATCAGGGGCTCGGCTACGGAATGGGTAGCCAAGCACCGAAAGGCTCTCGTTGAGCCGGATTTAGCCCAGGAATGCCGTTTTACTACCGGTAGCTACCATCTCCAGCAGGGAGTGCGCTCCATTGTGTACCTGCCGTTACTCGCTAAAGGTAGGGTTATCGGCAGTCTAATCGTGGCGAGCTGCCGACCGAACGCCTATAACCCGCGCCAGGTGGCGCTCCTTGAGCAGCTGGCTTCCCAGATTGCTATGCCGGTGGAGAACTCCCAGCTATATGCTGAAGCTGAGGAGAGGGCTCGAACCGATGAAGTTACCGGGTTACTGAATCGCCGCGCTCTGGGTGAACTGATTGCCAGTGAAGTTAACCGGCACTCCCGTTATGGCGGTATTTTTTCCCTGATCATTCTTGACCTTGATTCTTTCAAAGTATTTAACGACAAATACGGGCATTTAGCCGGCGATAGGGTTCTCCAGCAAATTGGCAGTATCATGAAAAAGGCGATAAGAAGCGCTGACCAGGCTTTTCGCTATGGTGGAGACGAATTTGCCGTTCTCTTGCCCCACACCGGTGGTGAGGCTGCCCTTGAAGTAGCCGAGCGGCTTCGCCATCGGGTCGCTTCCGCAGTGGGCACGGGTGATGTGCCCATTACCGTCAGCCTTGGCCTGGCTACCTGGCCGATTGATGCTGTGGTGGCTGATGGAATTATTGCGGCGGCTGATGATGCCCTTTATCACGCCAAGCGAAGCGGGGGAAATCAGACTCAGCGGGCTTTAGTGGCGCTATCGTCTCCGGCAGAAGGCCGGGGGGATGGTACCCGCGCTGAAAGTGATGGCGCCTTAAGCACTATTTATTCTCTGGCGGCAACCGTAGATTCGCGGGAGCACCACTCCCGTAATCACTCAAAAAGGGTAAGTGAATATGCTGTCGCCCTGGCGGAGGCGCTTAATCTGAAGCCAAAGGTAATCAGTAGACTGGAGACTTGTGCTTTACTGCATGATGTTGGTAAGATTGGTGTTAGCGACGAGATACTGAATAAATGGGATAAACTGACCGAGGAGGAATGGATAGCGGTCAAGACTCACCCTGAGATAGGAGCGGCTATCGTCAGTCATGCCTTGCAACTAACTCCGTGTATAGAGGCTGTTTTATATCACCATGAGAGGTATGACGGCAGTGGCTACCCGGAAGGACTGAAGGGTGAAAATATACCCTTGCCGGCTCGTATATTAGGTGTAGCTGATGCCTTTGTCGCCATGACCTCGCCCCGTCCTTACTCCAGAGCCCTGTCCAATGAGGAAGCTGCCGAGGAGATAAAGCGAGGTGCCGGCAAGCAGTTTGACCCTGAGCTGGTTGAGGTATTCCTGGGCATTATTCAGGAGCGCGTCGGGGCGACTAAGGGGGAGGAGGTAAGCCGCTGATTATGAATAAGATAAGAGTCATTATGGTTAGCCAGCAATCCCTTTTTCGGCAGGGGATAGAGCATTCCCTCTCCGAGATGAGGGATATCGTGATTTCAGAGGCGGCTGAGGTCAATGACAAACTGCTCTCCGAGATAGAAAACCTGCCGCCTGATGTAGCCCTGGTGGACATTGATGGGCCATCTGATAATGGGCTGACTCTGGCCCGGCGAATAAAACAGCGCTCACCAAGCATTGCGGTGGTGGTGCTTACCTCTAACCCGAGCGATGCCCAGCTCTTTCTGTCACTGAAAGCCCAGGCGGCTGCCTACTTGAATAAAGAAGTCACCGCTGATGAGCTGGCTAATATCATCAGGCGCGTGTCTTATGGTGAGCATCCCATAAATGAAAGCCTTGCCAACCGGCCCAAAGTGGCGGAACAGGTGCTGCACCAGTTTCAGGAGCTCTCCTGGCGAACCGAGGCTGAGGGCTTTATTTCACCACTCACCCCGAGGGAGCGGGAAATCCTCAATTATATCGCTCAGGGATATCCTAACAAGCAGATTGCGGCTGAACTGAATATCAGCGAGCAGACTATTAAGAATCACGTTACCTCAATCCTGCGCAAGCTGAATGCTAATGCCCGCACCGAGGCAGTAGTAGTTGCTATCAAGCAGGGCTTAATCTCTATTACCTAGACTCCCATGCCTTGAGGCGCTTATCTCTCCAGCAGGAATCTATTTATGGCGGCAGCCACCCCGCTGTGGTCAATATCAAGAGTAGTGTAGTCAGCCACTTTCTTGACCTCATCAGGGGCGTTGCCCATCGCAATTGCCAGGCCGGCGGTGGCAAGTAAAGAGATATCGTTGCTGCCATCCCCGACGGCAATGACCTCAGCGAGGGATATCCCCAGATGTGAAGCCAGTATTTCCAGGGCTTTTCCCTTGGATACCCCGGGGGCAAGCAGATTGATAAAATTAACGCCGGGGTAAGCCGGTGTTCTTGCCCAGGAAAAGTGGAGGCTATCCCCGAACTGTTGACAGAAACGCCGCGCCCTTGCCGCCTCTTCCGGAGTGGTGGTCACCAGCCCCCCTTTAATGATTCTTGCCTTCTCCCAGAGGTTGGTGAAATCGGCTATGGTTGCCTCGACATCAAAGAACTGGCGGTGGGCTTCGGTTGACCAGGTCTCTCTCTCGGTAAAGTAGTCGGTCACCGTAAAAAGCTCAAGGTCCAGATTGTGGGTATGAGCCAGTTCCACCATTTGTTTCACCACCGCTTTGCTAATCGGCTGCACGTAGAGCTCCTGGCTGTGGTCGGGGCTGCTTACCAGAGCGCCATCAAATGTTATGTGATAGCTGTTCAGGGATAGCTGTCGGATAATATTGAGGCAGGCTTTGAGCACCCGGCCGGTGGACAGGGAAACGCCTACTCCCAGATCCTGGGCTTTAGCCAGGGCGGCTCTGTCCTCGGCAGAAATCTTGCCGTACCTGTTTACCAGCGTGCCGTCAACATCGACCACTAAAAGCTTATAGCAATTACTTATCAACTTTATGCCCTTTAGCCTCTTTGACTAATTCTACCCAAAACCGGCTCCCATCAGCAAATAGTGAAGCCGTGTTCAGGCTCATTCTACTTGACATATATAGCCAAGATGGCTTAGTTTTATAGCGGAGAAGAAAATGCCGAGCACTTATGAAAAAGAAGCATACCAGTTTCTGGCTGCCTATCGCTTTTTGGCTTACGCTCTGGCGGTTATGTTCACGCAGGTGGTGCCGGCACTCAGTATGCCGGCAATACCGGAGTTTCATCTCTACATAGTCCTGGCCATACTCGGCATCTATACCATCCTGAAGGTCTTCTCTCCTCTCCGCTGGCGGGAGAGGAGTCCGATGACCTATCTGATTCTAATCGGTGATTTTGTGCTCTGCGTCTCTCTGGTTATTGCCACTAATGGACTAAATAGCAGCTTCCTGCTCTATTCGCTTACGCCCATCATGACCGCCGCCCTTCTCTTTGAGGAGAGAATCTCCCTCTCTCTGGCCGCCATTGCCTCCCTCTCCCTTTCCATCACTCACCTGACGTTGAATCCGTACCTGAAAATGATTGCCTGGATTATGCAGGGGCATAACCTCACCCTGCTCATTGTCTATACCCTTTTCTGTTTTGTGGTGGCGGCGGTGCCTTACCGCATTAACCTGAACATACGTCGGCGCATCGAGAGAGAGGCGATTATTCAGGAGCGCCGCCGAATTGCCCGGGAGATACACGATGGCGTTGCCCAGTCACTCGGTTACCTCAATCTGAAGACCAAGCAGGTAAGCGATTTGGTTACTTCCCACGAGACTATGAAGGCGCTTAACGAGCTTGTCGATGTCAGAAAGATAGTGCAGGATACCTATGAGGATATCCGGGAATCCATTGACCAGTTGAGCACCGAGATAAAAAACCTGCCCATAATACCCGCCCTGTCCAACTATACCAATGAATTTGGCAACAATAATGGCATCAATGTTCAGTTTAAAGCCGCCAAGGGCTTTCCCAACCTTTCCCCGGTGGCTGAGCTGCAGTTACTGCGCATCGTCCAGGAGGCGCTGACCAATGTCAGGAGACACGCCCTGGCCAGTGAGGTAGGGGTTAAGCTGGAGAATACCCGTGAGGCGGTGACAATGAAAATCAAAGACAACGGGCACGGTTTCATCCTGTCCGACCTGGAAAAAGCCCCGCCCGGCTACCACGGGCTGGCTATCATCAAAGAGAGGGCTGAGGGGCTGGGTGGTAGTCTGGAGATTACCTCTACCCCCCAGAAGGGGACGGAGCTGAAAGTCACCCTGCCTCTGGAGAAAGTGAGGCTGTGAAGTGGAAGCGGTTAGAGTGCTCATCGTGGATGACCATAGCCTGTTTCGCCGTGGCATCGCCAGTGTCTTAAGCAATGAAAAAAGCCTGAAGGTAGTCGGGGAGGCGGCTGATGGGCTGGAGGCGATTGAAAAGACGAAGCAGATTGCCCCGGATGTGATTCTGATGGACCTCAGTATGCCACGCTGCAGCGGGCTGGAAGCTATTCAAGCCATCCAGACCGAGATGCCCCAGATTAATATTCTGGTCCTGACTGTTTCGGAGATGGAAGCTGACCTTCTTGCCGCCGTAAAATATGGTGCCCGCGGCTACCTGCTGAAGAAGGCGGAGCCGGAAGAGCTGATTCACGCCATCACTCATATTGCCCAGGGTGGAGTGATAATTTCACCCCTGATGGCCGCCAAGCTGCTTACCGAGTTCAAGGAACTCAGTGCCGGGGTGAAAAAGAAGCCCAGCGAGAAAGCTGAAGCTGACCTGAGCCCGCGGGAGGATGAGGTGCTGCGCCTGGTGGCGCAGGGGGCGACCAATCGGGAAATCGCTGACTCCCTGTTTATCTCGGAGAACACGGTAAAGACCCACCTGAAGAATATTATGGAGAAGCTACACCTGGCCAACCGGAGTCAGGCGACGGCTTACGCGGTTAAGAAGGGGCTGATTCAGAATAAAGACTAAGTGAGCCGGTAAGGCTTACCGTCAGCTACGGAAAGTTGCTTACTCACCCATCTTACTCACCCGAAAGTGCTAGTCTCCCCCCGTACTAAAATCACCCCCTTGCAGGATTGTCAACGCCAGCCTTATCGCCTAATATTGAGTGTAGCCATAGTAAAAGGGCTAGCTGTGGTTATTTCTTAAGAAAAATATAACGGAAAGGAGGCTAGAAAATGAGAATGCCTAAGCGAGGGGAAAAAGGTTTTACCCTGATTGAGCTTTTGATTGTGGTCGCCATCCTGGGTGTACTGGCGGCAATCGTCATTCCCAATGTAGGCCGGTTCATCGGCCGGGGTGAAACAGAGGCGGCCGCTACCGAGCTGGAGAACATCCAGAACGCGACGCTGTCTATGATGACGGACCTGGGGCAGGAGACCTTGGCTAGTCCACAAGGTACAGCTACCTCCGATATGAGCCAGTTCCCTGATTCCGGTGGGACCTATATACTCTATGGTTACACCTCGGGTAATCAGACGGTCAACTATGTTGCCACGCAGACCACCAAGGGCACCTACACGGTGGATGCCCTGGGAACGGTGAGCCAGAATGCCACCGGATATTAATGTAATTAATAAATAATCGAGAAATAAAAATTAAGGTGAGGAGGAGGTGATAAATGAGAATGCCCAAGCGAGGAGAGAAAGGTTTTACCCTGATTGAGCTGTTGATTGTGGTTGCCATTCTGGGTGTACTGGCGGCAATAGTCATCCCCAACGTGGGCCGGTTCATCGGCCGGGGTGAGGAGGAGGCAGCCGCTACCGAGCTGGAGAATGTCCAGTCAGCGACGCTGTCCATGATGGTTGACCAGGGGATGAGTAGCCTGGCTGCTCCGGTAGGTACGGCCACCAGTGATATGGCTGCTTTCCCTGATTCCACCAATTCGAAAGTACTCTATGGTTTCGTAAGCGGAAATCTGACGATCAACTATCTTGCCACACAGACCACCAAGGGCACCTACACGGTGGATGCCCTGGGAACAGTGAGCCAGAACGCCACCGGCTACTAATAGCTCACAGGTTGAGTGTTTTCAGCAGTATCTGAGTTAAAAAGTTAATTGAGTGGGGTAGCGATGGGGGGCGGAGTCCGAAGGCAGGTGCCCGGGAGATAACAGGGCACCTGCTCTGTTTTGGTTAGCTAAACTCAAAGATTAAAGGATAGTAGGGGGAGTAAATTTATGGATTATCCGGCTAAAACCTGTCCTCACTGCAAGGTGCCATTAAGGCCGGGAGAAGGCGCCTTTGAACTCTCCAGGAGGGGAGTGCCAGGCTCAGAATCTGCGGGGCTTCCCGTCTCGCTGTATTCCTGCCCGCAATGTGGTTATATTGAACTTTATAATCTTAAGGTCGTTGGTCGCCTCTGAGTGATAGAGTGGCTCTATCACTCAACAGTCTTGGTTTCAACAACGATTGTACCGGCTTTGGTGTAGGGGTAGCCCTCCGGGGGTGGGATGGGGGTTAAAAATTGCCCGCTTTTCTCCAGAGCGGTGAGGTAATTTCTAAAGATAAGGTAACTGTCTGCCTGACAGGTAATGGTTATTTTATTACCCTGGTGAACGACATCCCGCACCTGAACACCAAGCTGGTCGGCTTCGTCCTGAATTACCGCCAGGTCTTGGGTAAAGCCGCCGCCCAGATTAACAATGGCATTATAGTCGTCAATAGCCTTTTGCAGTGGTTCACGCTGGGCAATTTCCAGCTTCCTCCGTTCCAGCTCGTTATTAAATAGATTAAGCTTGGACTCCAGCTGAGCCGTTTTGAACATAGCGTCGGATGTCATTTGATATATCGGGAATAGCAGGACGGTAGCCGCAATCAGCGAAACAACGATGTATACCTGCTTGGCAGAGGGTCGCCAGGGGCGGTAGGTCCTGGGCAGGAGATTGATATTAAGTGATAAAAGGCCCTCATGTCCGCGACCTTCAGACAGCTCAGCTTCCCTCAGGGCAAGCCCGATGTTGACCGCATATTGAGAGACAGGGAAGTCGGCGGGGCATTCCAGGGGTGGTGCCAGCGGCTCAATGGGGTAGCCTAACCTTGCTTCCAGCTTATCTCTCGGGATAGACTCCTCGGGCATCTGCCCGGTAATGAAGAGGGGGGTCTCCGGGTCGAGGGGTGTATCCGGGTGGCGGGCATTATGAAAGTCTACCGTCAGCTCCATGGTCACCGCCAGGTGCTCCGCCTTTTCTTCCGGGGTGAGTTTTTCTGGTTGCCAGGGTATGGTACGTATGATTTCAGGTATACCGTTAACCACGACAATGATATCAAAGCTGGCCGGTTCGGTATTGAGGATAAGAGCCTGTTCTCTATTGACTGCCCTGGTCAGGGCAATCGCCTTGAGTTCCAGTATGCTCGGATTGACGCCAGCCGCCTTCAAAGACTGTGCTTCATTATCAATTGTGTCTCTGGGTACCCCAATGAGAAGGGCGCGTGGCTCACCCTCACCGGTAAAAATAGTTTGCCAGGTGAGATATAGCTTGTCTTCCACCAGGGGCATTGTCTCCCGGGCTAAATCTTCAAAAGCTTCCTCCATGGTTGCCCCCGGTGCCGGGATTGGCATGGGCACGATGCGGCTTACCGAATAGAGACCGCTGACACTGGCCGTGATATCCCGTGCCCTGATACCGCTTGAATTCATCAGCTCCTTAACTACCGAGCCCAGAGGTTCTGCTTCAGGACTTGCCTCCTCTTCGGTTGCTGCCTCACTTGATTCGAGGGAAGCACTTGCCCAGTTTTTGATTACTTTCCCCCTGGTCTCCAGGAGCCTGATGGCAGTGCTATCAATGTCAAGCGTTACCACTCCTCCGGTGGTTGTCCACCTCTTGGTGGACCTGGCTATCGCCTTCTGGAGCTTACGCCAAGCCGTGCTCATATCAAGCTGTAAGAGGCCCTTAGCCACGCTTAATTACTCCTTTCGGCATGGTCAGCCAAGCTATTCACTCTCCTGGGGTTTGGTATAGATTTCAACACTCAAAATGGCCAAGGTATCAACGTTCAGGTACTCGGTGGCGCTTAATACATCCGGACCGTCAAATTGCCGTACCGTCCCGTTCCGCTCGCAGGTATAGTAGTACTCGGTGCTCAGGTAGGGGAAATAGCTTATGGTTTCAAACTCGGTGGTATTAGTACTGACGGTCTTATCATGCTCGTAAAGCACATAGCCATTCCTGGGGAAGCGGTCTCCGGTGTAGCCTTTTTCTTCGGTGGTGGTGATGATATCGGGAAAGCCTTCTTTGGCTACCTTGGTGTTGGGGTTATCTCCCATAGAATTAGTGGCCACACCACTGATAAAGTTCAGCGGGCTGGGTATCACGGTCATGAGATTATTATCCTGCATCATCCTACTGACCGCTTGGGAGACGAGGTACAGCTCTCTGCGCCTCGCTTCCCGCTCACTGATGGGATACTCAGTGGCGGCGGTTACATCAGGACCATCAAACTGTCGTAAGGTTCCATCAGCCTCACAGGTGTAGTAGTATTCCGTTTCCAGCTCATCTACGTAGCTAACGGTGGTGAAATTGTCCATGTCCGTGTCTACGATTTCGTCGTGCTCAAAGAGCACATATCCATTCCGCGGCGACTCCTCGCCGGTGTAGCCTTTCTGGTCTATGGTGCTGATAATATCGGGGAAGCCTTCTATTTTGTTCCTGGTATCCGGGTCATCGCCCATCTTATTGGTGGCCAGGCCGTCGACAAAGTCCATCGGATAGGGTATCTCGGACAGGTCGTTATCCGCCATCAGGTCCCGCACCGCCAGGAATATAGTGTAAAATTCCTCCTGTCTGGCTTTCTCTTCCGAGGTGCCCGCAAATGCAAACTGGCTAATATGGGCGCTCTTAAGCGCCATAGTCTTCAGTATCTCATTGGAGTCGATCTTGGTGACGAATGCCATCACATTGTCATAGTCGCCCTGCGCCCGGATATTGTTGATGGCCAGGACCTGGTAGTTGCCCTCACCCATCTTCTTTGTTTGGGCTGGAGTTAGCGCTGGGATGGTAAATTCGCCGCTAGCGGGGTCAACATCAACCCCGCTCTCCTCAGCTATTTTAACGATAATATCAAGAACTTCCTCGGCGGCAAACGGAACCAGGGCCTGGTTAACCGCATCGTACTCCGCCTGTAACTTCTCCACTGAGGGTAATGGCCTGGAAACTACACCCATTATTCCGCTGATTCGTTCTTGAAGTTCGTCCTGCTTTGAGTTCTGCTGAAAATAGAGGATGCCCATGGCGACATAGAGAATCAGGAAGAAACCAAATAAAAATAGGGAGGCGGTTGGCCAATATCTCTGTATCAGGGTTTTTAGTCTGTCCATTCTTCAGTCTCTACTAGCTTCTGTATCTATTACCGGGAAAAACCGATTTCTGGCGCCTATTGCCACCTATCCCGCAGTGCCTTCTGAACCCTCTCTTCTACAGTTTCCTCTATCTTCTGTTCAGTCGGCTTTACTGATTCCTGCTCCAGCCTGGACAGCTCCTCATCATAGAAAAAGGAGTATAGTTGTTTCCCCCGCCGCCACCCCACCAGCCAGACCATAGATAGGCCGAAGATGGCAATCGGCCCCACCCAATCAATGCCAAGGCCTTCAAAGAGCAGGATGATTACCAGGATTAAGATGGCGAACAGAAAGATAGCACAGTTAAGGTCCCACCGCGAATTTCTGGACCTCACTCTGGCTCTGGCCGCCGCCAGCGCTTTCATTTCCTCAATTTTCTCGGTGGCTTCCTCGGGAGCTTTGGTTTCTTCCATACCTTTTTTCTCCTTGTCTTTTTAGGTACTTGGTGAGCACTATACACTCACCAGGCGTTATTATCAATGATAGCTAGATGCCTGCTATCTCATTTGATACGAAGTTATGGAAACACCGCCGACCACCAGCGCCAGGTTGGAGTCAAGAATTATCCCCTCGGCATCAGCCCGCGAGTCATAGGTGGGCACGGTTACGATGCCGCTGTTCCAGCTGTAGCAGGTATAGTATTCTTCATCATCAATACCAATGTCTTGGAATACCTGTGGCACCGTAACATCAGATACCACCTGAACCTCATTGTAGTAGCTGCCGGACACATCCTTGGTCGTGGTTGCCACGAAGTTTAGATGCAATGTCTCACCAGCGGCGATGGGCACTGCCGGGGAGAATGCCCAGTAAAGCTCCAGCCGGTCTATGTCGTTGATGTTTCTCTCGGTCTCCACCGGGTCATTAGTGCTCATATTACTGGTCGGACCGGTGTAGGTGAAGCCCGGGGGCAGGTAATCGTATATCTCACTCACATGGTGGGTGTAGCCGTCCTGGTTGGTGATTTGGATGGTGTAATCAATG
>DATKYY010000044.1:0-15132 GCA_035528295.1 Dehalococcoidales bacterium
TAATTTCACGATTTACTATACCATCAATATCATTTTCACCACAAATAACCCTTGACAAGCACCCGTCATCGGGTGTATTTTTATTACAAGGGGATTTGGAGGGGGTTTCGGCTGGCAGGCTTTCCCCCTCCAGATTCTCAGAACTGACGGCGTGATGGAATTGGCAGACATAGCGGTCTTGGCAACCGCTGGCTAACTGCCGTGGGGGTTCAAGTCCCCCCGCCGTCATTATCACCACAGGAGGTGATTTATATGTAATAGTATTATAGCACATTCAGTCAACCTCTTTCCGATTAAACAATTTTAGGAGGGCAAATCGTATGTTGTTTACAGCTCTATTTAAACTTATAGGCTGGATATTGTTTCCTTTGGGGATTGCCATTGTTTTCGGTGCTTGGCTTGGATACTTTAGTTTTGGAGTAGATGCAGGAGTAAAGTGGCTAATCTTCCTAAATGGGAATATAGTTTGGGCTATCGTGCTTACACTAGTGGGTGGGTTTTTAACTGCCTTAGGTGTGGTGATGTCAAAAGCGCAGTGATGTTTTGAAGCCCAATTAATAGTCTTAATGCTTAAATATATTGCCGATATACCCAGAACATTCAAAGCAAAAAATGCTATTATCGGCTCTATCTGATAGCGTGTTACCCATTCTTGCGTTTTAAGTAAAAACCAATACGCAAGCCCAAAACCAATAGGAATGCCAATTATAGGTATCCATATATTTTGCCACCAACCACTTAGGCGTAGTAAGCTCGCTTGATAGCCCCAAACTATCCTGTTAGTATTTATGTAGGGGTATTGCCCCTTAATTTGATAAGCCGATGGATTTGAAGCGATGTCAACTGAAAGTGTGACTACTTACCCCAAAAAATATGAAACTGAAGTGCTGCTCAGAGACGGCTCCAGGATTCGGCTAAGGCCGCTCAAGAGAGAGGACACCAAGGACTGGCTTGCCTTTATCAATAAGCTCAGTCCCCACAGCCGATATCTGAGCTTTCACTATTTTGCCAAAGAAATGACCGAAGAGGATGCAGTCCGGTTCTGCACCATTGACTACCAAAATACCTTTGCCCTGGTGGCTAAAGTGCTTAAAGCCAAACGAAGCGAAATTGTCGCTGTCGGGCGCTATTACCGATTACCCAACAAGCAATCAGCTGAGTTAGCCCTGTCCATTGCCGACGCCTATCAGGAAAAAGGCATCGGCACCAAACTGATCGAGCGGCTGGCTAATGCCGCCCGTAACCATGACATCGATACCTTCGAAGCCGACGTGTTAGCCGAGAATAAGCCAATGATGCAGGTCTTTCGAAATTACGGCTTCCACATTACCAGCAAGCTTGAGGCAGGTGTGTATCATGTCAGCTTTCCCATTGCCCGCACCAGGAGAGTTCGCCGCAAAGAAGCGAAGCGAGCGCGTATCTCAACACTGGCTTCACTCCGCTCAATTTTATGCCCGCGCTCGGTAGCTGTCATCGGCGCCTCCCGAAAACCGGGCACCATCGGGCAACTCATCTTTCAATCCCTGCTCCAGGCCAGGTTTAGCGGCGTTATTTATCCGGTGAACCCAAATGCCAGAGCTATAATGTCGGTCAAAGCCTACCCTTCTATCCTTGATGTGCCCGATGAGGTTGACCTGGCCATTATCGTGGTGCCGGCACCACTGGTAGCCAAGGTAGCTGATGAATGCGGGCACAAGGGGGTACCCGCTTTAATCGTTATTTCTGACGGCTTCAGGGAGCGGGGAGCTGAAGGCGCCGCCCGCGAAAAAGAACTGAGAGCTATTGCCCTGGGACACGGCATGCGCCTGGTCGGCCCCAACTGCATGGGGGTTATCAATACCGACCCTGCGGTAAACCTGAACGCTACTTTTTCCCGCATCTACCCACCACGAGGTAACATTGCCCTGCTCTCCCAGAGCGGGGCAATGGGGCTGGTTATTCTGGAACATGCCCAGAACCTCAACCTGGGTATCTCCACCTTTGTCAGTGCCGGTAACCGCGCCGACATCTCCTCCAATGACCTGCTGCAGTACTGGGAACAAGACCGGGCGACTAAAGTCATCCTCCTCTACCTGGAATCTTTCGGTAATCCCAGAAAGTTCAGCCGCCTCGCCCGACGAGTCTCAGCGAAAAAGCCGATTGTGGCCGTAAAGGGTGGCCGCAGCTCGGCGGGCTCACGGGCGGCATCATCCCACACCGGCGCCCTGGCCACGCCGGAGATAGTCTCCGACGCCCTTTTCCACCAGGCCGGCATCATCCGGGTAAACTCGGTAGAGGAGCTCTTTAACCTGGCTACCCTGCTTTCCAACCAGCCCATACCCAAGGGGAAAAGGCTGGTAATCGTCACCAATGGCGGCGGGCCGGGCATAATTGCCGCCGATGCCTCAGAGCAGCACGGCCTGGTGCTGCCCGAATTCTCCCCGGAGACAAAAGAGAGGCTTAAAACTTTTATCAAGCGTGATATTAAGCTGAATAATCCCCTTGACCTCACCGCCGGCGCCGGCGCTGATGAATTTGAGGGGGTGCTGAAAATACTGGCCAAAGACCAGGATAGTGACTGCGTGCTGACCATATTCATCCCGCCTATCGTTACCGACCCCAAGGCGATGGCCGACGCCATCAGGCGAGCCAACCCCGCCTTCCGGCGGCAGGGCAAGCCACTGGTGGCCTGTTTTATGGGGCAGAAAGGTATACCGGGGAAGCTGGGTGCGGCGGGAAAATCAGTCCCCAGCTATCTTTTCCCGGAAGACGCCGTCTCGGCGCTGGCCAAAGCCGTCCACTACCATGAAATAGTCCGGCAACCAAAGGGCACCATCCCCAAGATTGGCGGTATCAAGCGGGAGAGGGCACGGAAGATAATGGCAAAGGCGATGACGCAGAATACCCGGAGACCGCTCTGGCTTGCCCCTGATGATATTTTTAGCCTGCTTGACAGCTACGGGATACGCTCAGTGCCGACCTTACTCGCCAAAACACCGGCTGAGGCCGCCGCTCACGCCTCGACAATGGGCTTTCCGGTGGTGGTTAAGCTTAACTCGCCCACTATCGTGCACAAGACCGATGTCGGCGGGGTTATTCTTGACCTTGAATCAGAAAGCGAAGTAAAAAAGGCTTTCAATAATATTAAAGCCAGGCTTACCAAGCTTGGCCGTGAGGGCGAGATGGACGGGGTAATCGTGCAGAAGATGATAAGGGAAGGCACCGAAGCCATCGTCGGCGTCACCCAGGACCCGTCCTTCGGACCGCTCATTATGTTCGGGCTCGGTGGCATCTACGCCGAGCTGCTCAAGGACATCGCGGTAAGACTACACCCCCTCACCGATTTAGATGCCAGGTCACTGATTGGCTCGGTCAAGATGGCCAAGCTTCTTGAGGGGTTCCGGGATTTGCCCCCCGCCGACACCCCGGCTCTGGAGGACCTGCTGCTCCGCTTCTCGGCACTGGTGGAGGATATCCCCGAGATTGCCGAGCTTGACCTGAACCCGGTCAAGGTGATGCCCAGAGGCGAAGGCTACTGGGTGGTTGATGCCCGGGCGATGGTGAAATAAAAAATATGGGAGGCTTTGAAATTTAAATGAATAAAGATTTACTTAACGGGAATAAGGTTTTTGCAAAGAAGGCAGACAAGAAACTTCTAAAAGAGCTGTCCGAAAAGGGGCAAAAGCCGATAGCTACCGTAGTGGCATGCTCTGATTCCAGAGTGCCTGTCGAAATCATTCTTGACCAGCTTGAACCAGGAAAATTGTTCGTCATAAGGGTCGCCGGAAACATTGTTGCCGACCCCAGTGTAGTGGGTAGCATCGAATATGCTGTCCAGCACCTGAAAACTCCATATATTTTAGTTATCGGTCATACCAAATGTGGCGCCGTAAAAGCACGTCTGGAGGGCGTCAGTGAAGGCGAAATTGGTAAGCTACTCCGTCATGTAAAGGTCGAGAGTAAAGAATTGAGTGAAGCAGTTGTAGAGAACCTACATCTGCAGGTTAGGAATGTTCTTGAGATAAGCAGTGTTAAGGAGCGTCTAAATAAAGGCGAGTTAGAGATTTACGGGATGTTATATGACTTGAGCACAGGTGAAGTTAGCATTTTGAGCCAGAGTGAATCTAATATTCCTAAGGGTTGATGCGTCTCTCTCATCGGCAAAGGGCGTAACCCAAGAGGCAGTGGCTGTTCCCCTTATTGAACACTATGGTGGAGCTGAGGGGACTCGAACCCCTGACCTCCTCCTTGCAAAGGAGGCGCTCTCCCAGCTGAGCTACAGCCCCACCTTAAAAAACATTATAATAGGCAAAGTTCTTATTTGCAATTTGGCGTAATGTCCCATGATAATACCAACCGCCCACATTATTATTCTGCTGGTAACCGGCACCGGTGTCGGCTTTATCATCGGGCTGCTCGGTCTGGGTGGCGGCCCCATTCTGATTCCGGTGCAGTACATCCTCTATACTAACGCCGGTATCCCGACCGACACTGCCGTGAAGCTCGCCTTCGGCACTAATTTATTGGTGGTGCTGCCCATCGCCATCAGCGGCGCCTTAAGACACCATCAAAGGGGAGCGGTTAAGTGGAAGGTAGCCCTGGTTATGGGGGGCTGCGGTTTGGTTACCTCTTTTGCCGGCGCTACCCTGGCCACCCACCTCCCCGGTGCTGCCCTGAAGATAGTCTTCGGCATAGTGGCGGTGGCCGTTGCCGTCAGGATGCTTACCGCTAGGTTACCGGAGACTAAAGAAGAAGAGCCCAGGTCAAACCCGTGGCTCTGGGCGGCCTGGGCGATCCCCATCGGTCTCTTCACCGGCATCCTGGGCATCGGTGGGGGCATACTGATGATTCCCATCCTGGTGCTGGCGCTCAAACTCAGGATGCACAATGCCGTCGCCACTTCGCTGGCTATCATGATGTTCAATGCCGCCAGTGGCGCCATCGGCTATATTATCAACGGTCTTAATGCCCCTAACCTGCCGGCCTATTCCCTCGGCTATGTCCACCTGCCTACCTGGTTTCTGCTGGCGGTAACCGGTGTCGGCATGGCCCAACTGGGGGCGGTAACCGCCCACCGCCTGCCCGCCAAGCAGCTGAGATATATGTTCATTGCCATTGTCTTCTATATGGGACTCAGGATGATTGGTGTTTTTGACTGGCTGGGCTGGCCAATATAGCCGGCTATAACACTAAATTTAATAGTCCGCCGGTGACCAGAGCCACCGAAATCATTATCCCGGCCGCTTTCAGCATATCGACCACCCCCAGCTCCCGGATGAGCACCGCGAAGGTAGCCACACAGGGGAAGAACATGGCTAAAACTACGCTGCCCACCACCAGCTGCCCGCTGGTCAAGCCCAGTGGTGCCAGCATGCCCAGCGCCACATCTTTGCGCAGAAAACCGATGACCAGGGCGGTCACCGCTTCTTTGGGCAGTCCCAGCAGACCGGTCACCACCGGTGCCGTGAAATTGGCGATTACCTCAAATACCCCCCAGAAATAGAGGATATTGATTGCCAGGATGGCAACCAGAATTATGGGCACGGCTTCCCGCAGGAAACCGTAACTTCTCAGCCATAGCTTCTGCAGCACGGCACGCCAGGGCGGCAGCCGGTAAGGCGGTATCTCAATGAGCAGCTCCGGGCTGAACCCCTTCACCGTATGGTTCAGGATAAAGCCCAGGACGACCCAGACCACAAAGAGGGTACCGTAGACCATGGCGACATACTGCCCCCCCCGCGCCCCCACCAGACCGAATATCATCGCCTGCAGGGCAGCGCAGGGTACGGCAATAGATATCAGGGTGGCGGCGATAAATCTTTCCCGCCGGCTCTCCAGAATCCGGGTCGCCAGAACCGCCGGCACATTGCAGCCAAAGCCGAGCAGCCCGGGAATGATGGCATAGCCGTGTAAACCGAGCCGGTGCATCACGGTGTCCACCAGAACCCCCAGCCGGGGTAGATAGCCGACGTCCTCAAGCAGACCAAGCACCAGATAAAAAGAGATAATATAGGGCAAAACCATGGCCAAAGGGACGTAAAGCCCGCTGGAGAGAAGTCCGAAGGACTCGACGAAGTTTATTTCACCATTGGTGAGCCTGCCCACCACAATTTCATGGAGAAAGCCGGTGCCGCCAAGCAATGAGCTCAGCCTTAACAGCAGCGGTGCCCACACCCCGTTGAAGAAGGGGTCAAGCAAATAGTTAATCAGGCCCTCGCCAATGAAACGGACCACCCAGAAAGCCGCCGCCAGCACCAGCATGGCGATAAGTCCGCCGGTTAACGGCTTGACGCTGGCATCCTCCAGGTGCTCGGCCCAGGTATGGTGGCGGTGGCTAATACGCTGGACACTGTCGGTAATGTTACCGATAACCGTCCAGCGCTCATCATGACTCTGCACCGGGAGGTGGGGTGAGGCCGCCCGGGGAATACTCTCCACCAGCTCTTTTATCCCCTGCCCGGTTACCGCCACGGTAGGTATCACCGGCACCCGCAGAAGCTCTTCCAGTTTCGCCAGGTCAATATCTATGCCCCGGTGCTTGGTATCATCCCACATATTCAAAGCCACTATCACCGGGATATTCCGTTCCAGCAGCTGCAGGGTGAGATAAAGATTCCGCTCCAGGTTGGTGGCATTGACCACATTGATGACCAGGTCCCCGTCCTCAAGCATGTCGAGGGCAATCTGCTCCGCTTCACTTGTCGGCTCCAGGGTATAGGTGCCGGGCACATCAATGACCTCCACCTCCCCCTCACCCAGCTTCATGAAGCCCCGGGTGTAGCTTACCGTGGTGCCGGGGTAGTTAGACGCAATTACCTTAACCCCGGTCAGACGGGAAAAAATAACACTCTTACCTACGTTGGGGTTACCCACCAGCAGGACTTTTTTGATTCCGGACTTCTTATTTTTTTTGTTGCCTACCCTGTGACAGGCCATGCTACCACCTAACCCATTTCCACAATTATGCGGCTGGCCATACCAAAGCCAACCGCCACCTGCGCCCTATCCACCTGAATGGTTACCGGCCCCCGCATCAGCATGGCGCCAACCTTGGTTATCCGTTTACCCGGCCTAATACCGAGCGCACTAAGGCGGTTCACCATGCCGTGTCCGCCTTGAATTTCAACCACTTTGCCACTTTGCCCGGCCTGCATCCGGGTCAAGCTTACTTGTTTTGAATCTGGCATCTACTTTTTCTTAGCTCTCCTTTCCTTCTGACGACAGCGATAACAATAGCCGGTCATCCGAACCTCGGTACCGACAATGTCAAAGTCCTTGGCTTCGGAGACACTGCGTTTGACCTGACGAGATATGGGATAATGAAACTCAATAACCCGCCCGCAGTCAAGACACACCAGGTGGTGATGCTCGGAAGGGGGCTTCACTTCATAGTGATGGTGGGCTTCATCAAAGTGGACTTCCTCCACCAGACCCAGTGCCTTGAACTTCTGCAGGGCGCGGTAAACCGTGGACAGGCTGATACCGGGCTGCTGCTCCCGAGCCTGGCGATAGAGCTCATAAGCATCAAGGTGCCCCTTCCTCTGACGGATAATCTCCAGAAGCAACGCCCGCTGCTGGGTGACCCTTAGTCCGGCGCCGCTTAAGGCTCTCCGGTTCTTCTCTTTAGATATAACCATAATCAATTATTGCTAATGCGACCCATTTGCATCTATTATAGCCGACAGCTAAATATTTGTCAACTCTAACCGGGAAAATTATCGGGCTTAGCAGCGCCTTTTTATTTCGGGGAGAGCATCCCGGGCTGCCTGTGCCCCCAGCAAAATGAGCTTCTGAGCCTGATGAAAGTCACCAACCCCGATATGGGCTACCTGAGGCTCAATGACAATATCAGCCCCCTTCAGGCCGGACTCAATCAGGAGATAAGAACCGATATATATCGATTGCATAATCACGTTAATGATGTTGAGCTTTTTGAACTCCCCGCCCCGCCGGGCGCGAACACCTGGCTCCGGGATTACGTTCACCGCGATGATGATATCGGCCCCCATCTGTTTCAGAACGCTTACCGGCACCGGGTTGACCAGCCCACCATCAACCAGACACCGGTTCCGCCACTTGACCACGGTAAAGATTACCGGAATTGAAATGCTGGCTCTTACTGCCTCTAATACCGAGCCCTCGTTGATGACCACTTCTTCACCGGTCATGATATCGGTAGCCACACAGGCCAGGGGGATTTTTAAATCGGCAAAGTTTACATCGCCCATAGTCCGCTTCATGAAATCTTTAAGCTTCCGGCCCTGAATGAAGCCGGTTTTGGGCAGCGTCAGGTCGGTCAGCGGCGCCAACCGCTTCCAGCCCACCTCCAGGGCTAAAGCCCCTATCCGATGGGCGTCACTGCCCTGGGCATAGAGGGCACCAATGGCTGCTCCGGCACTGGTGCCGGCAATCAGGTCAATCGGGATACCTTCTTTTTCCAGGACTTCCAGCACCCCGATGTGAGCCAGCCCCCGGGCCGCCCCACTACCCAGAGCCAGACCTATCTTCTTTTTTTTGCGGAACAATTTAGCCCGCCTCTTCATTATTTACGGGCCGCTTTTCGGCCCAGAACCAGGAATTGATATTGAAGAAACTGACCCGAACCAGGAATAAAATAGCCAGGGCTAATAACAGCATCACTACATCCAGGACCAGGGCGCCGATGGTCAATATTCTGAGCCGGGCAATCTCCTCCAGTATGCCGAAACAGCCACAGGGCTGGTCGCCGAATCCATGAGCAATCAGCCAGCTATTATTGGCTATAAAGATAGCAATCAGCCCCAACGCCAGAGCGGCAGCGGGCCGGGCCAAAATGCCGGTAATTAACAGCAAGCCGACGGCTATCTCAACGACCGGCAGCCAGAGATAAATTAGCGGGGCGAAGGGCAGTAAGAAATCGGCGAAGGGGGTAAAGAAAATGAAGAAAACATCATATTCATTTAACAATTTACCCACCCCGGACAAAAGAAAGATTAGCCCCAGGACGATACCTGCCCCCAGCCCGACCCAGCGTTTAAAGCGAACTGATTTTATTATCCCCACAGCTCCTCAATGTCCTTTTCCGCCTGCTCTTTAGTCTCCGGCCCTCCCCCCGATGTCAGCTCTTTATAGGAGCGGGCAGAGCCATACTCCCTCGTCTTGATTACCACCGGCATCGGTAAGGCATGACCAAAGATTAACGCCTGCTGCCTCGATTCCAGCCTGGCCAGCACCGATTTAAGCTCGCTCTTACCCGATACCCCGGCCAGGACACTATCAATGTCCCGCTCATTGTCCAGAAGGCAGACAATCTTGGTCCCCATCTGCGACATTACCTCACTGTCAATGCCACTGGGGCGCTGGTCAATCACCAGCAGGGTAACATTATACTTGCGCATCTCGCGGGCAATGGTGCCGAAGATGGTCTGGCTGGAGACCTCGGGGTTAAGGAACTTGTGCGCTTCCTCAATGGTTATCACCAGGGGGCGGGGGCGCGCACCAGCCTCACCCATCGCCCTTTCCATCCGGTCGCGATATTGGGCATGGATGCGGCGGGTGAGCAAATTGGCCACCAGAACATAGGCGGTAATATCGGTATAGCGGCCGAACTCCAGCACCACATTTATACCCCGGTCAAGATAGTCCAGAGCGCTCTTTACCGGGTTATCCGGAGCCTGCGGCACCAGAAAGGGGAGCCGGCCGATGGTCTGCAGCCCCCGCAGCAGGTTCTGAAAGGTGCTCTCATGGATACTCAGCTCCATGAGCAGTTCTTTCGCCTCTTTACTCTCCCTCAGGTCAAGGGTGCTCTGCAACCAGCTCTTACCCAGCCGCCGGCGCAGCTGATATACCGCTTCTACGGCTGGCTCGGTAAGATTCAGCGTCTGCCGCAGCAGGGCTACATCCTCCGGCTCTATTTCGTCATAGCCGATTCTGACCACAAAATCGGTCTTCACATTTCGGCGCCGCGAACTCTCCTCATCAAGGGTGAAAACAGCCACGCTGGAGGGGAAAAGCTGTTTCAGCGACTTGACCGCCCGGCCCCCCTCGCTGCTGCCCGCCCAGCCGTATTCACTGTGCATGTCAAAGATTAAGTTCACCGCCGTGCTCTTCTGCAGCATGCCGATGAGCAAGATGCGGGTCAAAAAAGTCTTGCCGGTGCCGCTCTTGCCGAAGACACCATTTGAGCGCTTGACCAGCTCTTCCAGGTCAAGGCAGATCTTGGTCTCCATATCCAGCGGCGTCCCGATGTAGAACCTTCTCTCGTCCTCTTTGCCGAAGACCAGCTCCACATCGCGCTGTGAAGCCAGATTTACCACCGAGAAGTGGCTGGGCACCGTCTTCACCGGCTGGGGCCCTTCCAGCATACTGGCGGCATCACCGCCAATGGTGAGGTAGGACATCACCCGCAGTGTGCCGTAGGTCGCCGTGCCGGCCAGTACCTCAGCGACAAAGTCATCGGAGACATCGGGCGGGGTAATGGCCAGCTTGGGGTCGGTTAACCCCAGACTGATATCGGTTATCATGCCGAAGAAGCGCCGCTTCTGCCCTTCAACAGTAACATAGCGCCCCACCGCCATATCCTCCACCGATACCGGGCTGTCCAGCTTGACATCCACCCCCTTCTCCAGGGAACCGGAGGTAACTATACCCAGCCGCTCGGTCATGGTCTAATCCTCCCCAGAATTGCCTTCAGCTGGCTCAGCTGACCGCTGAGCAGTATGGCCAGCTCTCTAGCGGCGGCCACCAGAAAGTCGCGCCGATCTTCATACGCCTGACTCATCTGGCGCAGTACCGCCGCAATAAGCTCATCACTGGAAATGGGAAGAGAGGTGTTAATCAGGATATTGAGGAAGTCAAAGGACTGGCTGAAATCTTTGACTTCCGCCGGGGGGCAAAGATAAACAAAGCCGTGGATTCGGGCTGGCTTGGGGGGCAGGTAGTGATGAAGCCTATCACCCTGCCGGTGCCCGACGACCAGGGCGCTGAATTCACTTCTAAACAGCTTCAAAAGCTGGGGGCTCTGGCGGTAGATTTCCTCCTCAGACACCTCGTCTTTGCCGCGGGCAATGGGGCGACGCCCCGGCTCAAGGCTGGTGGTAGTGGCGCCACAGACGACGCCGTAAAGCTCCACCGACTCGTCTCTGGTCTTTACCAGGCTGCCCAGCGGCGGTGACTGGTAAAGCTCATAGCACTGCGCCACAAAGTCAGTGGTGCTGGCGGCAACAACTTCGCCAACTCTATCCGGGTGTTCAGATGTGCTCAATGGTGAACCTCACCCCCTTAGGTTAGGAGTTAGAAGGGCTGCGCCCTTCTAACTTCCCCTTTTTTACCCGGCTTGCTTCTCTTGCTTCGCCTTTCTTACTTCTCTTTCTTTTCCTTCGGCTGCTTTTGCTTCTTTATGTTCTTTCTTCCCTTCTTACCCACCTCGGCCTCCTCCATAATTAATTACTCTAATCAACGCTGTCCTCAGGCGTAACCAGTACCCTGACTGCCCAGCGGGTATTGGCGGCATTAATCATGAGATAGAATGTCCCTTTTCCTTCTATAGTAAAGATATCAGCATCCTTCTCCTGCGAGTTGACGGCGATGACTACCGGTATGTCCGGCTCTTCTACATTGTAGACCATTATCTGAAAAGTGCCTATTGACTGGTCCTTAATCTCCGAAGGTACATGCCCCCAGTCAATAACCCAGGACTCACTCTCAATGGTAAACGGGTCGGTGGTCTTGGTACCGATACCTGTCCACTCGGCAACCAGCTCCGCCCCCGCACCCGCCAGCGCTATCACCTCCGGTTGCACCTCTGATTCCGCACCCGCCGGCGCTCCCATCTTAGGCGTTTGCATCAAACAACCACCCAGCCCCAGAACCGCGATAGCTAAAAGTGATAATAATACCCGCTTCATTATATCTTATATCATCCCCTCTCCCAAAACGGCAGTTTAAGAGGGCGTTAGCCCTCTTTCGATTATACTCCCCCTCTCCTCGGAGGAGAGGGGGATAAAGGGGGTGAGGTCAATGACCTTATACCCACCTTGTTCTTTTGCTCTGGCTCTTGGCGGAGGTGAGGGTGGGCAGGCGTTCCTCAACCAGCAATGACTCCACCAGCTGCCAGA
Organism: Dehalococcoidales bacterium; assembly: GCA_035528295.1. GTDB lineage: Bacteria > Chloroflexota > Dehalococcoidia > Dehalococcoidales > JAUYDJ01. Next base: position 12,075 of record DATKYY010000044.1, read on the forward strand.
AGTTCTCCCTATCGGCGGTGGTGATTACCGCCCGCTCGTGGGCTTCACTCAGCGCCACCGGGTAGCCCAGCCCGCGCCGGCACTGGTCCAGAACCAGACTATGAACCAGATTAAGCAAAGCCTCATCGGTGGCGACCCACTTCGGCATCTCTATCCGGGCGACCTCATCTTCCAGCCTGATATAGCTGAAACAGACCTGGTGCTCGCCGTAGTGCTTCCGCACTACTGATGACTGGCTGATAAAGACGGGTGACCTCTGTCCTTCACTCAATAGATTAAAGAAAAGCTCCCGGTCCTGAACCCCGGCTACTTTATCGCACTCTTTTTCTTTACCCTGCGGGCAGTTAAGGTCACAGTCGGGAGGCTCATAGGGGCACAAGGCCAGACGGAGCACATTGACCACATCAGTGCTGCGGGGAAAGCTGATGTAGCTGGCCAGAGCCAGCCGCCGCAGCTTACTTAGCTTTTTTAGTGCCTCAAGATGGCGGAGAAAGCCCTCCCCCAGCATTGCCCCGGTGACAAAATCGGGGTAAGCCTCCAGCCCCCACAGGATAAGCGAGCCATCAACCAGCGCCAGCAGCGGGCTATCCGGGGGCAACTCGGCCGCCAGTTCGGCCAGCTGGCGGCACTCTTCAACCGCCCGCTTGATACCGAGCAGTGTACCTTCAATGAGCTGCTCCCGCCCCCTGGCCGGCACAATCACCAGGTCTTTGTCCTCGGCATAGAGGCGGGGAAAGCTGTCCAGGACAGCGCTAGGCTCCGCCCCGTAGTGAAGCATAGCCGCGCCGATATTGATTAAGTAGCACCGGGTGGACTTATGGCGGTCAACATCAATATGGGAGCCATCAGTGGCCAGAATATTGAATTCCGGGGGCGGGGGCGGGGCTTCATAGCCCTGACTGAGTCCGTCCATCAGGTCTGCCACCAGCCAGGTAATTTTGCCCCGACTGATGGCGATTTTTCGCTTCAGTTCAGTCAGGTCAATGGCTTCGCTACCGGCAATCTCCAGGGCATACTGCCGACGACGGTTTCTCTCTTCAGTGCCCGCTCCCAGCCGGGCAACCATACCACCGACCTGTGCCGCCAGCTTGCTTAAATCCAGTGACATTTTTACTATCTGACCAATCTCTATGCCACAGTATAAAGCATCAAAGTCAGCTAACTCAAGCCAAAACAAGTATGCTACAATTAAGCCAATATGCTTCCCATTCTCCTGAGCGTGGTCGTCATTTCCCTCTCCGGGGTAATGGCGCCGGGACCGATGTTTGCCGTAACCCTGGCCAAAAGCTACCGTTCGCCGTGGGCGGGGGCACTGGTATCCCTGGGGCATGCCATCATTGAAGTCCCCCTGATACTGCTCATCTACTTCGGCTTTGCCCAGTTCTTTCAGAACAGCATGGTCCAGTTCGGCTTGAGCATCGCCGGGGGCGGCATGATTATCTGGCTCGGCATTGCCATGTTTCGCGCCCGAACCGAGGTAGTCCGCCAGGGCAAAGACCTGCCCTATAATGCCTTCGTCGCCGGCGTCTTCACCAGCGGCTTCAACCCCTTCTTTCTGGTCTGGTGGGCGACCATCGGCAGTATGCTGGTGATGAAGTTTCTGGACTTCGGCACCAGCGGCTTAATCACCTTCATTCTTGTGCACTGGCTTTGTGACTTCGCCTGGCTGTCGCTGGTATCAATATTTATCTACCGCACCCACTCCATGTGGAACCGAAAGTTTCAGGAGTGGCTTTTTATCGCCTGCAGCCTGTTACTGGTGGGGTTCGGGGGTTGGTTTGTCTTCTCCGGAATTCAGATAGTAATTTAAGGAGCGACGATGAAGGTCGGTCTGGTCTACGACCCCATTTATCTAAAGCACGACACCGGGGGGCATGTGGAGAACGCCCGCCGGCTGAAGGCAATTATTTCTCATCTGGAGCAGACCGGGCTCAAAGCCAAGCTGACCGAAATAGCGCCCCGCCCGGCCACCACTGAAGAGCTCTGCCTGGTACATGAAGAGCAGCACATCTTTCATATCCAGGGGGTAGCCGAGGGAGGTGGGGGCTGGCTTGATGGCGACACGGTAATGTCGGCCGATTCTTATCAGGCGGCTATCTATGCCGCCGGCGGTGCCATCAGGGCAACCGAGGCGGTTATGGACGGCAAAGTAGACAGTGCCTTCGCCCTGGTCAGGCCACCGGGGCACCACGCCACCCCCTGGCGGGCCATGGGCTTCTGCCTGTTTAACAATCTGGCGATTGCGACCAGATATGCCCTGGCTAAATACCACTTGGAGCGCATCTTAATCATCGATTTTGATGTCCACCACGGTAACGGTACCCAGGAAATTTTCTATGAAGAGCCGAGGGTGCTCTATATATCAACCCACCAGTTCCCCCTGTTCCCGGGAACGGGTTATGTTGATGAAATCGGCCGCGGGCCGGCCAAAGGGGCTACCCTCAATATCCCACTGCCCCCTGGCTGTGGTGACCGGGAATACGAACTGGTCTTCACCCGGATTATGGTGCCCGCCGCCCGGCGTTTTCAGCCCCAGCTTATTCTGGTCTCGGCCGGCTACGACGCCCACTGGGCCGATGAGCTCGCCCTGATGCAGGTGAGCACCACCGGCTTCGCCAGAATGGTGAAAACTATCAAAGAATTGGCCGACGAACTGTGTTCGGGAAAGGTGGTCTTCAGTCTGGAGGGGGGTTATAATCTCGACGCCCTAGCCGCTTCGGTAAAAGCCACTCTTGATGTGCTCCGGGGCGAAACCAGCCTTGAGGACCGCCCCGGCCAACCACCACAACCGCTGCTTGCCTCCGACATCGCCCCCCTGATTAAGGCGATAAAAGAAATCCATACCCTCTAGCTAGGACTCTTCCTTGCCCCGGTGGGGATAAATCGGGCACTGCTCACACTCTTCGCTGCAGGGCTCAACGTGGATGGTGATACTAGCCTGACGCAGCTTGCTGGCGATATCCTGTTCCAGATGGTCGCAGAACTGGTGGGCTTCATCTATATTAAGGCTGCGCGGCATCACCAGGTGGAGGTCAATATAACGCTGGTTGCCCGCCTT
>DATKYY010000045.1:0-10649 GCA_035528295.1 Dehalococcoidales bacterium
TAACACTCTATTTAGAGAAGAGCAACTGGGATTTGAACTTAGAGATGGCAAAATAGAGAAAGTAGGCTCTGGATTTATTGATGCTAAAGTCAAAGAAGCAAGATATTTGCTAAAAGAACCAGAATTTAAAGGTGCTGATGAGCACTTTGAGAAAGCTATAAAAGCTCTCAACACCCGACCAAAGCCTGATGTCGAAAATTGCGTGAAAGACGCTGTTGCCGCAATTGAGTCCGTAGGCAGAATTATAGTTGGAGATGAAAAGGCTTTACTTGACGATATCATTAAAGATATGGCTGAAAAGGGTATTATTCCAAAACCTTTAGACCAGACTATACAAAAAATCTACGCTTATCGTGGAGGTCAACCGGGAGTGGCTCACGGATTGGTTGGTGCTTCCAAGGTTACCGTTGATGAGGCTGAGTTTGTGTTGGCTATGTCGGCAGCAATAATAATCTACCTTGTTAAGAAGAGAAAAATATGGTAATGAAGCCGATTTCACCGACCACGATTGAACTAAATCAAACCATCTAAACTCTTAATAACAAGGGCAAGTAAGAATAGCAACCACAAGTAAGAATAGCAACCACAAGTAAGAATAGCAATCACAACTAAGATTAGAAAGGAATAATTTTGAAGCAAATTATTGCCGATATCGTTGCCAATACTGAAGTTATGCCCGGGGTTTATCGGGTTGAGCTGGACTCGGCGGAGTTTGAGCCCGCCCAGCCGGGGCAGTTTGCCATGGTGGGGTGCGGGGAGGAGAACCTGCTGCGGCGCCCGATGAGCATTCACCGGCTCAGTAATAAAGCGGGCAGGACGGAACTGGCCCTGCTCTACAAAGTGGTCGGCAAGGGCACCCAATGGCTTTCGGAGCGCCAACCCGGCGAGAAGCTGGATTTGCTCCTGCCGCTGGGTAACGGCTTTAGCATTAATCCCGCCTCATCCAACCTGCTGCTACTGGCCGGCGGCATCGGCATCGCCCCCATTTACTTTCTGGCCCAGCAAGCGGTAAAAGAGGGGCATTCGGTCAGGCTTATTCTGGGCTCGCAAACCGCCCGCCAGCTCTATCCTCAGAAACTACTTCCCCCCGAAGTTGAGCTGATTACGGTAACCGAGGACGGCAGCGCCGGCCGGAAAGGCCGGCTCACCGACCACTGGCTGGAATTTATTAGCTCAGCCGACCAGGTCTTTGCCTGCGGGCCGGTGGCAATGTATGCGGCGATGGCACGCCAGATAAATGGACCTAACCAGAAACCGGTTCATATCTCCCTGGAGGTGAGGATGGGGTGCGGGCTGGGCATCTGTTACAGCTGCACCATAAAGACCAAGAGCGGACTGAAGCAGGTCTGCACCGACGGACCGGTCTTTGATTTGGCGGACATCCTCTGGGGGGAACTGGGGCTGGTCTAAATGAGGACTATCTACCCTGTATCAGCGACAGGAACTCAGTTCGGCTGGCCACTCGCTGACGGAAGGCGCCCCTGATGGCTGAGGTAATCACACTGCTCCCCGGCTTCTTGATACCCCGCATCACCATGCACAGGTGTTCTGCTTTTACCACCACCGCCACCCCGTCCGGCTTGAGCCCATCAAAAATGGCATCGGCAATCTGAGTGGTCATTCTCTCCTGAATCTGGGGGCGCCGGGCAACGACTTCCACCACCCGCGCCAGCTTGCTGATACCGACCACCCGACCGCTGGCGTCGGGAATATAGCCGATATGGACAATGCCATAAAAGGGCAGCAGGTGATGCTCGCACATGGAATAAAAGGGGATATCCCGCACGATTACCATCTCGCGGTGCCCCAGCTCATAGCCGACCGTCAGCTCTTCTTTGGGGTCTTTCCCCATCCCGGTAAAAAGCTCGGCGTACATCTCCGCCATGCGCCTCGGGGTCTCTCGCAAGCTCTCTCTTTCCGGGTCTTCCCCGATTGCCTTCAGGATAGCGGTTACTGCGGCTTTGATTCCAGCCTCGTCAATCACGCCTGCCTCCTTGTAATACTATTAACCCCAGCCCAAAGCCTTTTCTACTGCGGCTAAATCAGCCGGCAGCTCAACGGGCGGCTGGGCACTCTTCAGGGCGGTATCCGGGTCTTTCAGCCCGGTGCCGGTGATAATACCGACCACCCTCTTCCGGGAAAAGTCCATACCCTGCCCGGCAAGCTTTATCAAGCCAGCCAGTGAAGCCGCCGAAGCCGGCTCACCAAAGATACCGGCCCGCCCCGCCAGCAACTGGTAGGCGGACAGGATTTCATCATCACTGACCATATCAATCACGCCCCCCGATTCATCACGGGCGGCCACTGCTTTCTGCCAGCTGGCAGGGTTGCCGATTCTTATCGCCGTCGCCACCGTCTGGGGTGCTTCCACCACCTGACCGCGGACAATGGGCGCTGCCCCCTCCGCCTGAAAGCCCATCATCCTGGGCTTAATTTTGGCTTTGCCCGCCGCAAAGTATTCCCCAAAGCCCTTCCAGTAGGCAGTGATATTACCGGCATTGCCCACCGGAATAAAGAGATAGTCGGGGGCTCCACCCAGTATGTCAATAATCTCAAAGGCAGCCGTCTTCTGCCCCTCTATGCGGTGGGGATTGAGCGAGTTGACCAGAGTAACCGGGTGCCGCTCGGCCAGACGGCGCACTATCTGCAGCGCCTGGTCAAAATTGCCGTCAATGGCGATAATTTTGGCCCCGTAAATGATAGCCTGAGCCAGCTTGCCCAGGGCAATATTGCCGCCGGGCACGACCACGATGGCGTTAAGCCCGCAGTAGGCAGCATAGGCTGCCGCTGAGGCACTGGTGTTACCGGTTGAAGCACAGATTACCGCCTGGCTGCCCCCCTCCACCGCTTTAGCCACCGCCACCACCATGCCCCGGTCCTTAAAGGAACCAGTCGGGTTACACCCCTCAAGCTTGAGATAGAGCTCGCCGCAGCCGGTCTCTGCTTCCAGCTGGCGACACCTGACCAGGGGGGTATCACCCTCACCCAGGGAAAATATCGGCGTCTGCGCCGTAATCGGCAGGAAGCCTTTATATCTATTCAGGACACCAGGTTTCATATTAAACCTCAACCCGAACGAAGTTGCTGATTTCTTTGACCACAGCCAGGCGTTCCAGTTTGGCCAGAGCCTTTTGCATCGCCGCCTCTTTGGCCGGGTGGGTCATAATGACGAGTTCGGCAGTCTGAGTGGCGCTATCCGCCCACTTCTGGATAACCGAGGAAATACTGATTAGATTGTCACCCAGTATCTTGGCTATCTTAGCCAGCACCCCGGCCTGGTCGGTGACATTCAGCCTGAGGTAGTAGCGGGTCTCAAGTTCAGACATGGGCCTGATCCGCTTACCCGGTTCCAGGCTCCACCGGGCCCGGCTGCCGACGCCAAGACCGATATCACGGGCGGCCGACACGATATCAGCGATAACGGCACTGCTGGTGGGCAGGGCGCCGGCACCCTCGCCGAAGAAGAGCACCTGCCCGACCAGGTCACCCTCCACCAGAACCGCGTTGTAGACACCCTCAACCTTGGCCAGGAGGGCATCCTGGGGTATGAAAACGGGGTGTACCCGGACTTCAATCGACTCATCGCTTTGCTTGGCGATGGCGAGCAGCTTGATGGCAAACCCCAGCTCATGAGCATACTGGAAGTCACGGCTGTCAAGCCGGGAAATCCCCTCCCGATAGACATCCTGAGGCCGGACCTGACTGCGAAAGGCTAAAGAAGCCAGAATAGCCAGCTTGTAGCTGGCATCTATCCCCTCGATATCATTGACCGGGTTAGCCTCGGCATAGCCCAGCTCCTGGGCTTTGCTCAGTGCCGAGGCGAAATCAACGCCCTCTTTGGCCATGCGGGTCAGAATATAGTTGGTCGTCCCGTTAATTATGGCGTAAATCCCCTTTATCTGATTGGCAATCAGGTCATCCTGAAAGGGAGCGATAAGGGGAATGCCCCCGCCAACACTGGCTTCAAAGTGAAGCCCGACGCCGTGCTGCTCCGCCAGGGCAAGCAGCCTCACCCCGTGCTTGGCAATCACCTCTTTGTTGGCGGTAACCACATGCCGGCCACCGGCCAGGGCTCTTTCCAAGTAGCTTAAGGCCGGCTCCTCGCCGCCGATGGTCTCAACAACGATATCTATCTCCGGATTGGCCAGAAACTGGTCATCATCAGTGGTAATGAGCTTGGGGTCTATGCCCATTTTCCGTGCCTGGGCTATATCCGGCTCTATCAGCTTTAGCTGGCGCAGGACAAGCGGGCAGCCTACCTGCTCACTGAGCAACTCTGCCTTTTCCAGCAGGGTGCTGACTACCTGCCGGCCCACCACCCCCAGCCCGGTCAATCCGATGCCGATACTCTTTTTCATTTCTCCCCCCATTTTACTCTAGTCCTGGAGAGCTCGCTCTACTGCCCACATCTTTTGCTTATTATCAAGGTAACTTTCCACCATGTTGGTCTCGTCAGCTAGAAGCTCCGAGATCCAGTCATCCAGAGCCTTGGCTTTCAGCAAGTCCCTATCAAACGGCTCAAGCGGCCGGTTCTCATCTCTTTCAACGACCTTGATTAACCAGTAGCCTCCCTTGGTGAAAATAGTCTCGTCCCGCAGCGGCTCACTCAGCTCCTGCAGCTCAAGCTCCGGGCCAAAGACGGCCTTGTCAAAGACCTCGGTCAACTTACCCGGCGCCACTGACTTCAGGAACCCTTTGTTGCCTACGGCAAGCTGGGAGTACTCCTCAGCCATCTGGGCAAAAGCCCCGCCTATATCCCCACCTGCTTCCAGCTTAGCTCTTACTTCATCAGCTTCCTGTCGGCTACTCAGCACCAAGGCCTGGACAGCCGCATCCTTCATGTCCTCGTCTCGTTCCATGACCTGAATCAACCAGTAACCCACCTCTTTGGTCAGGTCTTCATCATATACCGGCTCGCTCAACACGCCGACTTCAGCGCTGAAGGCATATTCATCAACCACCGAAGTCCCTAATAGTATAGTCAAGATGCCCCTGGGAAGCCAACCCAGGTCACCTTCTTTGTCCCGGGAGAAGCTCTCCAGGGAAAGCTCACTAGCGAGGTCGGTAAAGGCTTCCCATCTCTCCAGCCTGGCCTCAACCTCTATTGTCTGGTTCTCGCTTTCCAGGAACATCGCCATTATGTGCCTCTGCTCACCGTAAAGTGGCACCTGCTTCTCAAAATACTCATCACGCAATTTGGTAATTAACAGCTCCGGCCTGACCAAATCCCGGTATTCCCGGCTTAAGAGCAGGTTCCGCCTGGCAAGCTCGGCATCAACCACATTATCGCTCACGGTTACGCCCACCTTCTCCGCTGCCTGTCTAACGAGTTCACTTTGCTGAATAACCTTTGCCACCTCATCAGTCAGGGCAAGCAAATTTTCAGCAGATTGACCCTCCCCATATAATTTAAGCACCCTTATATAGTAATTCATGTCATATTCGGTATCATTTACCCTGATTACCGTTTCGTGCCGCGGTCGGTAATCACCAAGATACCACCCCACCCCAACCAGGATGACAACCAGGGCGATAATAATAATACCGGCCGTAGTAATAATACGGCGCCTTCTTTCCTGCTGCCGCCGGTGGGAAAGCTGGCGCCGGGTAAGTTCACGTCCCGGCTTCTCCACATTCTTCTTTACCAAACTTAAGCCCCTCTCTAGTAAAACATCGGCTTCCTGCCATTCTGGGCTAGCCGGTTCTTAACGGCTGGAAAAGAGTAAAGCCCTATGGTCTGACTAGGCTTTCCTCCTCAGAAAAATATCAATGCTTTTTATCTTCCCCACCCCCCTCAGTGAAGCCGCCATACCCATCAGGATATTGCGGATGATTTCCTCAGGGAATGGGCTCAGGGAGATGGGGGAACCATTTACATAGAGCGAGAGCAACTCGCCCTCCCGCTTTATAAAGCTCTCTTCCAGAAAGTCAGCCAGACCCTTAACCTCATCAAAAGAGAACTGCTTGACCTTGGCTCCAGCCGGTTCATCAGTGACCATAGCCACCAGCCCCCGCAGCTCTCCCAGGGGTGCACCGGCTTCCCGGCGGTGGGTCTCTATCTTGGGCGCATCACCATTCTTGAAACCCTCGGTCAGAATAATATCGTAGTCCCCGCCCAGGAGGCGGGCTACCTCATCAAGAGATGGCTCGGCGCCAACCGGTTTGATTAATACCAGCCGGTTGGGAGAACTAATAACCGTCGCGTCGCTGCCGGCTTGAATGTGGTGCCAGCTGTCTTTCTCCGGTTCATCAAAGCTTATATCCTGGGGGACATGCTTGACGGTAGCCACTCGATAGCCCCTTGACTTTAACTCCGCAATCAGCTTCTGGATAAGAAATGTCTTTCCTGATTTTGATTTACCTACGATTGAAATTAAAGGGGACATCCCCGACCTACCTCCTTCTTTCTTTCCGACTCGTGCCACCCCACGCTGACCAGCGCTGACGATAAGCCGGCTACTTATCCGACGCCGCCTGAGATAGCATTTGAATTATACTTTGCGCCATAAAAGCAAACGACTCAGAGCTATAACTTTCTATGTTACCTTCATCACAGAGCTTGGCCAGCTCAGGGTCTATGGGCAGCTGCCCCAGCAGCGGGGCGCTGGCCGTCTGGGCCATCTTCTGTGCTTTACTCTTACCAAAGAGCTCAATCCGCTTATTTATCTCGGGTATATACAGATAGCTCATATTCTCGACCACTCCCACGATGGGCTTGCTCATTCTCTGCGCCATGTTTACCGCTTTTCTGACTATCATAGCGGTTAAGTCCTGAGGGGTGAAAACAATGATTACCCCCGATACCGGGATTGATTGCAGCACGGTAAGTGAGGCGTCCGCCGTGCCCGGCGGCACATCCACCACCAGATAATCAAGCTTCCCCCAGACCACATCCTGCCAGAACTGGGTAATCGCCTTAGAAAGCAGCGGACCACGCCAGATAACCGCGGTATCCTCCTCGGGCAAAAGCAGATTCATTGATATAACCTCAATCCCCGTCCTTGATACTACGGGGAGAATCCCGCTGTGGCTGCCACTCGCCCGGGTGGCGATACCGAACATCCGGGGGATACTGGGACCGGTAATATCGGCATCCAAAATGCCCACTTCCAAACCCTGGCGCTTTAAGGCAATCGCCATCAGACCGGACACCAGGGACTTACCCACTCCCCCCTTGCCGCTCATTATGGCCACGACATAGTTAATCTGGTTTATCTCGGATGGCCTGACCTCGACAAATTCTACCTCCACCCCACCCACATCAGGGAGCTTGGCCACCGCCTCCTGCGCTCTGGCTTTCACCTGAGCCTGAGCCTCATTACTGAGAGCGGTTGACGCCAGTGTGATTTTAACCTTTTTCCCGGAGATGGCGACGCCACGCACCAGGTTCAGCTTTTCCAGGTTACGCGTCGCCCCGGGCACCACCACCTCTTTAAGGCACTTTCTCACCTTCGCTTCAGTTACCATGGCTCGCCCCCTATTTTAATGAATGTTACCTGCTGACTATCATTATAATGCCTAAAAGTGCCTCTGTCACTAAAACAGGGTACCCAAAATAGCCAGGACGCTTAATTAGTGTTAGAATATCAGCCGTGATCAAGCAAAACGTTACCAAGTTGCTGGGTGAGCTGCCGGCGGGGGTGGCGCTGCAAGCGGCCGCCAAGACCAGAACACCCGAGGAAATCGGGCAGGCGATTGAAGCCGGAGTAAAGATTATCGGCGAAAACTACCTCCAGGAAGCGGAACATGCCTATGAGGTAATCGGCAACAGGGCCGAGTGGCACTTCATCGGGCAACTGCAAAGCAATAAGGTGAAAAAGGCGGTAAAGCTGTTTGACATGATAGAAACCGTCGATTCGGTGGCCATAGCCGGCGAGATTGATAAGAGATGCGCCCAGATTAATAAAGTAATGCCGGTGCTCATCGAAATAAACAGCGGTCGGGAAGAACAGAAATCGGGGGTATTCCCCGAAGAAGCGGAGCAATTAATCAGGCAGATTTCCGGCCTGCCCAACCTAAAGGTAAGCGGGCTGATGACCATGGGGCCCTTCTCGGGCAACCCCGAAGACTCCCGCCCCTACTTCGTCGCCACCAGAAAAATATTCGAAGAGCTGAAAAAGAAGCCCATACCCAATGTAGAGATGAAGTATCTATCTATGGGGATGACCAACTCCTACAAGGTCGCCATTGAAGAGGGTGCCAATATCGTCAGAATCGGCAGCAAGATATTCGGCGAGCGGGACTAGCTGGAGCTAATCCCGTCCCAAAGCGCCATGCCTTTGATGATGTCAGCCAGGTCATGAAAAGGGGTGCAGTCAACCTTCACCTGCCGGCAGCTATCCAGCAGGTCATCGGTGGCGAAAATGTGATGAGCCTGCCGGGCGGGAGACAAATCAGAGACACCATTACCGATATAGATTATGCGGTAGCCCTGACTGAGGAATAGCCTGATATAGGCTTCCTTGAAATCACTCTGTAACTCGTTACCATCCGGCCCGATATACCTCACCCTGACGCCCTCGGGGTTAAACTCGGTCCGGGCGGCTAATACCTCAATGTCGGGCATACCGAGCTCTTTTAAAATATCTTCAATATAGAAATCCAGCCCGTTACTGACGATAACGAACTTAAAGCCCCGATGCTGACAGTAGTCCAGTAACTGGCTGAAGCCAGCCCTTACTTTCACCTTGCCCTTGATAAAGTCGAGCAGAGTTTTTTTATCGGCTTTAACCATGGCAAAAGCCCTGGTATTGAACTCACCAACGGTTATCCTGCCCTCCCGGTACTCAGCCAGCAGCTTGCGCCAGTCCCCATCAGCAAAAGTATCCAGCACCATATAACTGACATCGGCATGGGTGATGGTGCCATCAAAGTCACACTGAACCAGGGTTTGCTTTGCTTCCTGAGACACGGGTATTCCAAACTCCTTCTGCCAAAGACTTAATGTAACATAATTTGAGATGCGCCGTCTAATGGCTTGAGCGCCAAGCCATTAAGCCGTGCCCGGCTACCAAGCGTCTTTAACTGCCCCCTAATTTATGCTAGTATATTAGAGCTAAGACGGGGTGTAGCGCAGCCAGGTAGCGCACCTGAATGGGGTTCAGGTGGTCGCCGGTTCGAATCCGGCCACCCCGACTTTTGAGGCTAATTCGTGCCGAAACGGCATGGAAAAGATACGCGACGACCACCTGAATCACACTTTTGTAGTCACCGGTATTGAGTCCCTCATTAAGGGCTACATCCTCAACTGCCGCTGCGAGGGCAAGTCCCCCAAGACGATAACCCCGTCTCACGCATCCTGTTGAAAAAGCAGGTAGAATCAGCGCCAACTATTCACGGCAAGGTGACAATTGTCCACGAGAATGAACCTAACGAGTCCAACATTGAGAAAAATGTTGACATATGGCAACAAGTCTGCTAATATCCACTGTTGAAGATGAAATCACCAAAGCCAGCTGAGCCGATAAAGTTCCAGCCCCAAGATATACCGAAAGAAGTTCTGCGTGAGCTCTATCGGACAATGCTGAGGCTACAGAAGGTTGAGATCAGGGTTGCCGAGCTCTACCACCAGGATGAGATGAAGACTCCGGTCCATCTCTGTCTGGGGCAGGAAGCGGTTGCTGCCGGAGTTTGTCTCAACCTGAATAAAGACGACCGCGTCTTCAGCAACCATCGGGGGCACGGTCATTATCTGGCCAAGGGGGGCGACCTCAAGGCAATGATTGCCGAGTTTTACAACCGGGAGACCGGCTGCTCCCGGGGGAGGGGTGGCTCGATGCACCTTATTGATACCTCGGTTGGCGTGCTGGGAACATCATCAATTGTCGGCGGTTGCATCCCCATTGCCACCGGGGCCGCCTTAAGCTCGGTGATACAAAAAGATAGCCGGGTCTCGGTTGCCTTTTTCGGTGACGCCGCGATAGAAGAGGGCGTTATCTATGAAAGCATCAATTTTGCCATGCTCAAAACGCTGCCCGTGGTCTATGTGTGCGAGAATAATTTCTACTCGGTTTTTTCCCATCTCAGCAAGCGGCAGCCCGGTGATGATATCTATCGCCGTTTTGAGGGCTTCTCTATCCCCAGCTACCGGGTTGACGGCAATAATGTTATCGAGGTCTACGCTGTTGCCCAAAAGGCAATTAATAACGCCCGCCGCGGCGGTGGGCCTTCGTTTATTGAGTGCCGGACATACCGTACCCGCGACCATCATGGCCCCGGCTCCGGGGTTGAGGTCGGCTACCGGACTCAGCAGGAAGTGGATGAGTGGGCCGCCAGAGGTCCCGTTGAGAGTTTCCGGCAGTTCATACTTGAGCAAAATCTAATGACCGCTGGCGAAGTAGAGAAGCTCGCCGGAGCAATTGACCGGGAAGTGGACGGAGCCTTTAAATTCGCTCAGGATAGTCCTTTACCAGATGGGGACGACATTCAGGAGTACCTGTTTCAATAGGGGAGATGCGATGGATTGGTCAAAAACGCTGCTCAAAGGGGAGATTAGCTTTGAAGACCATGCCGGAAAGACGGGCCGGAAGCTCTCCTATGTAGCGGCGATACGGGAAGCCCTTGAGCTGGCGCTTACCCATGATAAGCGAGTCTTTATTATGGGGCAGGGGGTGGATGACCCGGTGGGGATGTTTGGCATTACCCGTGAC
>DATKYY010000046.1:0-7677 GCA_035528295.1 Dehalococcoidales bacterium
AATAGGAGCTGTCTGTTTTCTTATTGTATACTTCGTTACCACTTTACCTAGTGGGATACCTATTCTTTTATCAACCATTGGTTCCACAGTTTTTGTGGTTTGGATTTTAGCAGGGACAGTAGATGTGTGGCTCAAAAAAGCAATTCTAAGAGATGTGTTTAAGGCAACAGTTGGTTACTTATTGCCACCTGAATTGAAACCTGAGATGGAATGGGTATATAAGCAAGATATCATAGCTATAAAGCATCGCCAAAGCTGTAAGCTAACCCCCCTTGAGAATGACTTAGTCGTTCTAAGAGTTACAATAAACCGCACATTTCAGAATGTTAGCCAACACATGGCAAAGATGAAACCTACATTAGCTATTGATGAATGGTTCCATAAAGAAAGGCAATCTCAAATTCTTGAGTTTGGATATACTGGAAGCAATGGAAAAAATTTTGGATGTAAGAGAAGAGATTACACTCTAAATATCGAAGATAGGGAAGAAAAAGAAGTAGAGTTACCTCCGAGAGCTACGTTTGATACTTGGTTCACCTATGAAGAAGTGAAACATATAAACGATGAACATTTCATTACATTTATCTATCCAACGCATTCGCCTTTTGTGGAAGTCGAGGCATTTGAGGGCATAAATATCATGGTTGGTTTTGCTATGCACAAACAACATAGCCTTAAAACTGTGGGTATGAACAAGTACGAATTAACTGGCACCTTGTTGCCAGGGCAACAAATAAACATTCGATGGTATAGGGAAAGGGAATCACAGGAATGGCTAAAACTAGACGAACCCAAGACGACAAAAGGGTAATAATAACGAGAAAGCAATTCCATAACTTATTTAGAAAGGCTTCTCAACTCTACTTCTTCTCGTTATTCTTCTCCGCCGCCTCCTTTTTCTTCTTCGCCTCGGCGAGCAGCTTCTCCAAGCTATCATAGCTGGTGGCTACTATCAGGATGTCGTCGGGCTTCACCACTTCGCTCTGACGCGGGCTGACTATGACTTCGTCACCGCGCATGATGAGAAACACGGCTATTTCCCACTTGCCCTCGCGGACAAAGCCGAGCTCGGACAGCTTCGTGCCCACAAAGTAGGGCGGTGCCACCAGCTTGCTGACCCCGTACCCGGTAGTTAGCGACATATAGTCTGAGACATCGGCCAGGGTTACTCCTTGAGCGACTCTGACCCCCGTCTCACACTCGGGATAGACGACCCTGTCGGCGCCGATCTTTTCCAGGATGCTCCCGTGTAGCTCGCTATCGGCCCGGGCTATGACATAGGGGACGCCAAGTTTCTTGAGCAGGATAGTGGCCAGCACGCTGCTCTCAATCCTTGACCCGATGGTTACTATCCCGATGTCGAAGTTACCCACCCCGAGCTCTTTAAGTAGTGCCTCGTTGGTGGCATCTATTTGCACGGCATGGGTCACCTGTGAGGCTATGTTCTGAACCTCCTTCTCGTTCCTGTCCAGGGCTAAGACGTCATGCCCGAGGCAGGTCAGCGTGGTTGCCAGGCTTGTGCCGAACTGCCCCAGACCAATGACTACAATCTGTTTTTTCATGTCTACCTCCTATCCAATCCTTACCATTTCTTCCGGGTAGCGGTATTGACTCGGGCGCTGGCGCTGCAGGAGAGCCAGTGTCAGGGCAAGGGGGCCCAGTCGCCCGACAAACATGGTAATCGTAATGATTATCCGGCCAGCCAGCGACAGGCTCGGAGTTATCCCGGTTGACAGGCCGACGGTGCCGAATGCCGAGAGCGTCTCAAAAAAGAGACTGATAAAGCTGGCTTCCTCATGTAGTGACAGCAGGAAACCTACTAGGGCCACCAGCCCCAGAGAGAGCATGACCACCGCTATGGCCCGGTATAGTTGCTGAATGCTGAACTCTCTACCGAATGCCCCGGCGTGCTCCCTGCCTCTAATGGTGCTCCATATTGTTGCTGCCAGCATGCCGAAGGTGTTGACCTTGATACCGCCCGCCGTCGAGCCGGCAGCCCCGCCGACGAACATGAGAAACATGGTGAAAAAGAGCGCGTATTGGGCCAGGCTGCCCATGCTAACCAGCGAAAAGCCGGCAGTCCTGGCGGTCACCGACTGGAAAAAGGCGATGAGCACCTTTTGTGGTAGGGATATACCGCCGAATGTCGCCGGCTCGATGAACTCCGTAAGGAGCATGACAAGTATCCCGGCAGCCAGTAGCGACACGGTGGTGATCAGGACCAGCTTGGTGTCAAGTGACAGCCTGCCTAGATTCCGGGTCTTGAAAACATCCGAGAGTACCATAAAGCTGATACCACCGAGGAAAATGAGCGCCGCCGTAGCCAGTACCACCAGGGGGTCCCCGCGGTAATTCGTCAGGCTCTGGAAGTTGCCGAAGATATCAAAACCGGCATTGTTAAAGGCAGAAATAGAGTGAAAGGCCGATTTCCAGATAGCTAAGCGCAGGGTATTCTCTGCCGAGAAGCGAATGAAGAATACGGCGGCCCCGATGCCTTCGGCGAGCAGGGTAAAAATAGCCATGTTTCTAACGATTCTGACCAGCCCTCCAAGCCGTGACAGCCCCATTGACTCTCCGATGAGCAGTCTCTCCCGAAGCCCGATTCTACGCCCGAAAGCCAGCATCAGAAGCGTGGCGCTGGTCATGAAACCGAAGCCGCCTATCTGGATGAGAGCCAGAATCACTCCCTGGCCGAAGGAGCTCCAGTAGGTTCCGGTATCAAGCACCACCAGGCCGGTAACACATACCGCCGAGGTGGAGGTGAAGAAGGCATTGACCGGTGGGGTGGCCTGTCCCGTGGCGCTGGATACGGGCAGCATGAGCAGAATACCACCGATGACTACCAGGCCCGCAAAGCCAAGAATTAAGGTGCGGGATAGAGAGCTGCCCGTCCGCTGCCTGGGGAGAATCGGGATGCGGGCTCGCCAGGACCGCCCCCGGGGGATGTGGAATGCCCCCTCGGCTCGCCTTATGCTACCAGCGCGCTTTTCGTCCATCGCCTAAACAGCAGGTAAATCGAGGACCTGGAATTTACCTCTTCATGTCAATCGGTTTCTTTAACTTGCTATTATAGTGCCCCTTCGCCCTCATGTAAATTCCCCGCTCCTGGCTGTGGCCTGATTTGCCGTTGGCTTCCTTTCAGGTGGAGATGCCAAAGAAGAAGAAAGGGGCCGAAGCCCCCCTTAAAAGATTCCCCTGTATAAAACTATGAAGTGGGATACCGTCTCTATCCCCTTAGATGGGCATCTATGTCCGCCGCCGCCCGTTTGCCGGCGCCCATGGCGCTGATAACGGTGGCAGCGCCGGTGACGATATCACCCCCCGCCCAGACGGCGGGCTTTACGGTCTTCCCGGTAACTTCATCGGCAATAATGGTGCCCCAGCGGCTGGTCTCCAGACCCTCGGTGGTTGAGGGGATGATGGGGTTGGGGCGGGTGCCCAGAGCCGCTATGGCGACGTCAACCTTGAGAATGAACTCCGAGCCGGGGATGGCGATAGGGCGGCGCCGACCGCTGGCATCCGGCTCGCCCAGCTCCATCTCATAGCACTCCATACCGGCTACCCAGTTCTGGTCGTTGCCTATAAACTGCTTGGGGTTGGTGAGCAGCCTGAGTTGAATCCCCTCCTCTTTGGCATTCTCCACCTCCTCACGCCGGGCCGGCATCTCCACCTCGGAGCGCCGGTAGACGATGTAGACCTCCTCGGCACCCAGCCTGAGGGCACATCGGGCGGCGTCCATAGCCACGTTGCCGCCGCCAACCACGCCTACCCTCTGCCCTACCTTGACCGGGGTATCATACTCCGGAAACTGGTAGGCCTTCATCAGGTTGACCCGGGTCAAAAACTCGTTTGCCGAGTAGATACCGTTGAGGTTTTCCCCGGGGATATTGAGAAACATCGGCGCCCCGGCCCCCGGCCCCAGGAAAAGGGCCCGGTAGCCGTCATTCAGCAGCTCATCAACGCTTACGGTCTTGCCTACTACTGTGTCCAGCACAATCTCCACCCCCAAAGAGGCAACATAGTCAACCTCAGCCTGGACAATCTTCTTGGGCAAACGGAACTCAGGAATGCCGTACATCAACACCCCTCCCGCCACGTGAAGCGCCTCAAAGAGGGTAACGCTGTGCCCCAGCTTGGCCAGGTCGGCGGCTGCGGTCAGTCCCGCCGGCCCCGAGCCAACCACGGCTACCTTTTTACCGGTCGGTTTGGGATGGGTTATCGACGAGCCGGCTGAGTCCATATTGGCTCGCTCCCAGTCAGCTACGTATCGCTCCAGACGACCGATAGCAATCGGGGCCCCCTTTTTATCCAGGGCACAACTTACTTCGCACTGTGTTTCTTGAGGGCAGACCCGCCCGCAGATGCCGGGCAGGCTGTTTTTGCTTTTAAGTATCCTGACCGCCTCCGGCATATTATCATCGCGAATAGCCTTAATGAAACCCGGAATATCAATGTCCACCGGGCAACCCTCAACGCAGGAGCGCTTGGGGCACTGAATACAGCGGCTGGCTTCAGCTTTAGCCTGCTCGGCACTATAGCCCAGAGCGACCTCGTTAAAGTTTTTCGCCCTTAATTTTGGGTCCTGCCGGGGCATGGGTTCTCGTTTCAGGTTAATCTTCGCCATAAGCACTCACTCCAGACTCTATCAAGAACTGTTAGCACGCTGGCTCTGCCACCGCTCAAAAGAGAGCTTCTCTTCATCGAGATAGATGCGCTGGCGGGCAAGAAGTAAGTCCCAGTCCACCTGATGCCCGTCAAAGTCGGGGCCATCAACACAGACGAATCTGGTGGCGTCGCCGACGGATACCCGACAGCAGCCACACATTCCGGTGCCATCGACCATTATCGGGTTCAGGCTGACAATGGTCTTCACCCCGAAGGGCTCGGTGGTCTTGGCACTGAATTTCATCATAATGCTGGGGCCAATGGCAATCACCCGGTCAACCCCACCAGCTTCCAGCAGTTCCTTGAGCGGCTCAGTCACCAGTCCCTTGCGGGCGTAGGAGCCATCATCAGTGGTCACGATTAACTGATCGCTGGCGCTGCGCAGCTTATCCTCCCAGAAGATAAGGTCTTTGTTGCGCGCCCCCATGATGGAGATGACCCGGTTCCCCTTTTCTTTCAGAGCCCGGGCGATGGGGTATATGGTGGCCACGGCAAAACCGCCGGCGACGCAGACCACGGTGCCGAAATTGTCAATGTGGGTCGGCTTCCCCAGCGGCCCGATGAAGTTGGCGATGCTGTCGCCCTCTTTAAGCCGGGCCAGCCGATGAGTGGTTGTGCCCACCTCCATAAAAACGACGGTGACGCTGCCTTCTTCCCGGTTCCAGTCAGCAATGGTGAGTGGGATACGCTCGCCCTTTTCGTCAATCCTGATGACGACGAACTGTCCCGCCTGGGCTTTCTTGGCCACATTAGGTGCCGCAATCTGGAAAAGGTGAATTTTGGCTACGAGGTCCTCTTTTAACAATACCTGATACATTTAGTCCGCTCCCCCTAAGAGTCTGCGTTTCGGCCGAGAGCATAATTGAGAACACGAGGTTAAGTAGAGAATGCCACCCATACCAAGGGGACTATAAATTTAATCACAAAATTGGTGCCGTATTCAAGTCGCAGGTGGTTGCGTAAATGGCGTTAACGTTATAAGATAATAAGCATCGCATGAATAAACTTAATCTTTGAGGTGATGATAATGACCATGGAGCCAGTGCATGTTGGTTTTGGCAACATATTAGCCGTCAACAGGGTTATTGCCATAGTCTCGCCGAACTCAGCGCCTACCAAACGCGCCATCCAGGAAGGGAGAAACAGGGGACTGCTGATTGATATGACTAATGGGAGGCGGACGAAGGCCGTTATCGTCACCGATAGTGGGCATATCATTCTGGCGGCTCTCGCCCCGGAGACCATCGCCGGTCGGTTACAGTTAACCCGGGACGGCTCACCACCAAGGTTAGAGCAGAGCGATGACAAAAGTGAGTCCCTGGGATAGTCTCCAGTTCGACCGGTCGCCGTCTCCACTCCTCATAGTCCTTTCCGGTCCTTCGGGGGCGGGTAAGGATGCCCTCCTGGTCCGGCTCCGGGAAACCGATTGTCCCCTTGAGTATATTACCACGCTGACCACACGCGCCCGACGAGCTAAAGAGAGAGACAACCTAGACTATCACTTTGTCTCCTCAGATAAGTTTCAGGAGATGATTAAGAATAATGAGCTGCTGGAGTGGGCTAACGTCTATGGCAACTGGTACGGTGTCCCCGGGCAGCCGGTCAAAACGGCTTTGGAGATGGGTCGGGATACCATAGTTAAGGTTGATACTCAGGGAGCCGCCACCATTAAGCGGCTCCTGCCGCAGGCAGTGTTTGTCTTCCTTATGCCGCCGTCAGTGGTAGAGCTCAGCGAGCGGCTCACCCAGCGCCGCACCGAGTCGCCCTTTGACCTGGCGCTGCGCATCAAAACTGCCCGGGAGGAAATTGAGCAGCTGTCTCTGTTTGATTATGTCATCGTAAACCGGCGGGGTGAAATTGACCGGGCGGTGGCTCAGATTGAGGCTATTATTACCGCCGAGAAGTGCCGGGCCAAACCGAGGGGACTTGTCCTGTAGGCTTATCCCGGTCAGTCTGCTTAGAACCGGGACTTTAAGAGCCAGGCAATGAGATAACCTATCCCCCCACAGACAGGAAAGGTTATTACCCAGGCAGCCACAATGCGACGGGCGATGCCCCAGCGTACTGCCGAGAGCCGTCTGGTGGCGCCCACTCCCATGATGGCGGCACTGCTACAGTGGGTGGTGCTTACCGGAATTCCAAGCCGTGAGGCTCCCTCGATTACCGCCGCTGCCGAAAACTGGGCAGCAAACCCTTGAGATGGCTCCAGCGCGGTAATCTTTATGCCCACCGTACGAATAACTCGCCAGCCGCCAACAGCGGTACCAATGCTGATAGCGGCGGCTGAGATAACTATTATCCACCAGGTTTCAGGGTTCGATATGGAGAGGCGCTCCCACAGACCATTCTGTCCGGTATGAATTACCAGCGCCATAGTGATGATGCCAATAGGCATCTGGCCATCATTGTTGCCATGGCTAAAGGCTAAGAAAGCAGTGGTCAGCCACTGCAAACGACTGAAAACGACCCGCATCCTGGCCGGTGCATTGTGCCTTAATGCCCACAATAGAATGACCATTAGCACAAAGCCTCCGGCAAAGCCGAGGGCCGGGGCCGCCGCCACTGAGATTAGAATCCGCCGCATGACACCCCACACCACCGCTCTGACACCAGCCAGGGCCATTCCGGCGGCGGCCAGCCCGGCTAAAAAGCCGTGAGTCAGACTAATGGGCACCCCGTAACGGGTGGCAATAGAGCCCCAGATAATAACGGCGCCCAGGCCGGCAATCACCGGCAAATAGCCGAACTCTGAGATGACCCCTGGGGCCAGAATTCCCTTACCGATAGTCTGCGCTACCGCCGTGCCGGTAGCCGCGCCGGCAAAATTGAAACAGCCAGCCAGTATGATGGCATTCCTGGGGGAAAGAGCCCGAGAGCCAACTGAGGCAGCCACGGCATTGGCAGCATCATTAAAACCGTTAACCACCCCAAAGCCGAGTGCCAGAGCTATAATCAGGGCGAGAAACGGGTCAGGCATGCTTGAGGGCTACCCCTTCAAGGACATTAGCCACG
>DATKYY010000047.1:0-8489 GCA_035528295.1 Dehalococcoidales bacterium
GATGAGCAAGGTGCCACTGAAGATATAGATAGCCGTGGAGTAGCGGTAGATACGCTTGAGCAGCGGCAGGGTAAGGTCAAAGGTAGCGCCGATAATCAGAAAGGGTGTTCCCAGCCCCAGCGAGTAGAGAGCCAGCAGGTAGGCGCCCTGACCGGCAGTCCCTGAGGCGGAAGCCAGTGCCAGAATACCGCCCAGCAGCGGGGCAACACAGGGCGTCCAGGCCACGCAGAAGATGGCTCCGGTCAGAAAAGAGCGGAAATAGCCGCTGGCGATGCTCTGGGGCAGGGCCAGGCGCTTCTCGTAGTTGAGCCAGGGTATCTTCAGCGCCGCCAGCATGAAAACACCGAAGACGATGAGTAAGATACCGGCTACCTGGCGGACCAGCCCGAGGTAAGCGCTTAAAACAAAGCCGAGCAGGCCGGCACCGGCGCCGGTGAGGGTGAAAATCAGAGCAAAACCGATGACAAAGCTGAGTGAGTGCAGAAACAGGGGCAGGCGGGGCCGGTTGCCCTCGGCGGTAAATATTTCCGGACCGGACAGACTGGCCAGGTATACCGGCACTAAAGGCAGTATGCAGGGTTGCAGAAAAGACAGCAGTCCGGCGCTGAAGGCGGCTAGCGGTGGAATATGTTCCATCTTTTTAATGCTAATTAATCCACCCCCAAATATCAAGCTGGCTAATGGCAGGGTAGCCTTGACTTTTAGCCCTCGGTCTGACTAAATTAGCTCTGGAAAGCGACCGGGAGGGATATTTGTCCAGATTACTGCTGGTAAGACATGGCGATACCGAGTTAAACAGCCGGGAGAGGTACTGGGGGCATACTGATGTTAAGCTGAGCGGGGCGGGGCTGGAGCAGGCGGAGAAGCTGCGTGACCGCCTGGCCGGCGAGAGGATTGACGTTATTTATACCAGTGACCTGGAGCGGGCCTGGCTGACGGCTAAGATTATTGCCGAAAAGCACCAGCTTGAGGTTACTATCTGCCCTGAGCTGAGGGAGTTCAATTTCGGCGCGGTGGAGGGCTTGAACTTTGACGAGATTAGCCGCCTTCATCCCGAGCTGGCTGAATTCTGGGCGAGCCAGAACCCGAAGCTCAGGTTTCCGGATGGGGAGAGCCTCGGCGACCTCAGGCGCCGGGTAAGCCGGTTCCGGCAGCGGCTGGAGAAGCACACCCCGGAAGAGACAATTCTCATCGTGGCTCATGCCGGGGCACTGAGAATAATGCTCTGCCAGTTGCTCGGCATCGGGCAGCACCACTGGCGCCAGCTTCGCTTAAACCTGGCTTCACTTAGCATCGTGGAGACATATCCAGAGAGAACGGTGCTGAGCCTGCTCAACGATGTTTCCCATCTTGACAGCAAGCTTCAGTGAAGCTTGAGGTAGACGCCGAGAAAGGCGCCGAAGGGGTTTTTACGGAAGGTGAGCCAGCCATCGGGCCGATGGCAGCAGCAGTGCCAGCCCAAGGGAAAGAAAAGCACACTTTGCCATTTGAGGGAAACGTTACTGAGCACGCTGTGCACCATTTCTTCAATTTCGCCGATAGTATAGAACTTTGCCTGGTTATAGATACTCTCGCCGAACCTGCCTTTAACCCGGCGGGTCAGGCTGAGTATTGAGGTCTTATTCAGCACCCCGAGGTATATCTTTTTGCGGGAAACGCGGGCGGCTTCCCTGATGGCTCCGGCCGGGTCGGGGAGAAACTCAAGCACGTTGATGAGGGCGACAATATCAAATGATTTATCGGCGAAGTCTAGTTTATTGGCCTGTCCCCGGCAGAGCCTGGCTCCGGGGCCGAGCCTCTGGGCGGCCTTCTCCAGCATAGGCTGGGAGGTGTCAACGCCGGTGATATCAAGCCCCAACTCACGGAAGAATTCCAGATTATGCCCGGTGCCGCAGCCGACCTCAAGCAGCTGCTGTCTCTTCTGGGGCTTGACCAGCTTCAGGAAAAGCTCTTTTTCCCGGAAGTCAGCGTAGTGCCCCCCTGACTTCAGGTACCACTTATCGTATTTAGCCGCCGCACCTGCATCAAAGCTCATCCTGTACCTCCGCCCTGGTGGCGAGTTAGAGGAGTGCCTCTATTTTCGGCTCAAGGACCCGCTCCGGGACAGCCCCGACCACCCTGTCGACTATCTTGCCATCCTTGAAAAAGATTAGCGTGGGGATAGACATAACCTGGTAGTTGGTAGCACTTTGGGGATTCTGGTCAATATTGAGCCGGCAGAACTTGAACCTCTGGTCGTACTTTTCGGCCAGTTTCTCCACCACCGGGGCAATCATGCGGCAGGGACCGCACCAGGGCGCCCATATGTCTATCAGCACGGGCAGGGTTGATTTCAAGACCTCGTCGTCAAAGTTCTGGTCGGTAACATCAATTACCATATACTCTCGCTCCCTTTGCTTACTCTAATTTAAATGATAACCGTCGGGGCTTTGGGGTGTCAAGGAAGTAGCCAACGCCAAAAGCATTAGCGGCTATCTGCAGACTAGTAAAGTTTAATTAAATCTCGGCCGGTGATTGATAGCCACGGCTACCCCACAGCCATAGAGAGTAGCTTAAAGCAATTACCAGGAGCGCGGCACTAATTATGGTAAAGCTGGTGAAGAAGCCGAAGTTGGTGATGAGGTAGCCGATTAACGGTATTATGATTCCAGAACCGATTAGCCCAGCCGAGAAATAGATGCCAAGTATTGAGGAGCGATACCGCTCTGAAGTCTGGGAGATAATATAGGCTTGGGCTGCCGGCTCAATGGTATAGACAATCATACCGATAAAGAGTAGCAGAAGCCCAAAGCCTAAACCGAATGGTATCAGATTCAGCAGGTAGATGGCTAGGCCGGACATAAAACAGGCGGTTAGTATTACCGGCCTTCTACCTACATGGTCGGAGAGGTATCCACCTAATGGACCTGCCCAGAGGCCAGCCGAGTAAACCACGGCAATAATGACAGCCGCGGTTTCCTTCTCCATCTTGAAGTGGTCAACAATGTAAAGTGGAATGTATGGTATTACGGAGAGAATTATGGCTACGGTAGAGGTGATTAGCAGGATAAAGGGGGCTAGATGGCGCCAGTTTAGCCGGGGGAGTATCTGGCTGGGGTGGCTGTTGCGCAGCGCATCGGCACCGGTGCCGAGGCGCTTGCCGAGTATGAAATAGAAGGCGATGCCGAATAAAATGGTGGGGATAGCCAGCGTGATGAATGAGGCACGCCAGCCCCAGCTGGCGGCGATAGTGGCGGCAATAAGTGGGGCGAGGAAGTAGCTGGCACTACCGCCAATCATGTGAAGTCCTAGTGCCCTTCCCCGGTTCTTTGGTTTAACGAAGGTAAAGATTAATGACGGGGAGGTGGGGTGGTAGCCCCCACCCAGTATTCCCATTATGATGATGAAGATAATCATCATGAAGTAGGTGGTGGAAAGACCGAGCAAAAGTCCGCAGAAAGCGACACCGCAGATACCTATGGCAATTATCAGGCGTGCCCCGATGCGATCGGCAAGCCACCCTGCCGGTAGCTGACTAATACCGTAGGTAATGTTAAAGGCGGAAAGGATGAGTCCAGCTTGGGTATAATCAAGGGCAAATTCTTCACGGATGAAGGGTAAAAGGGGTATTGGCAAGGCATTCAGCAGGTGGTGCCCGAAGTGTGCCAGTATAAAGAGAGGCAAAAGCCCGGAAAACGATAAGCCCAGCTTGGGTCTTGTTGAGAGTAATTTCTTTTTCAATGTTGTCTATTCACTGTAAAATGGAGTTAACTGTCTACATTACAGATGCAACTCGATGATATCCCCGTCCTGGAGGACGTGGTCTCTCTTTACCATCACCCCGTCGTGTTTTCCCGAACCCCACACCCGGGCATACTTTAGCTGGGCGCGGAAGTCCTTGTGCACCCCTTCGGCAGCATCGGCCGTGGTGCTGCCTCTGTCCAGGATTATCGGGTCGTTAAAGTCGGCTTTTTGCCCGGGCATCTTGGTGTATACCCGGATGATATCCAGCCGTCGGAAGATTGCCTGTTTTAGCTCTTCCAGGCCAGTCCCTTCCCGGGCGGAAATGGCGATAACCGGTAGCTGCTTACCATATTGATTCTCTAGGGCGGTGTAATTTTGCCGGGCATTGGTCAAATCCAGCTTGTTGCCCGCGATCAGCGCCTTCGGCTGGCTGATGATACCCTCGACTTCGGTCTCTCCGCCGAGGCCGATTCTCATCTGGTTGAGCTGCTCGGTGATGGCGGCCATCTGGGCCAGTGGTTCCTCACCCAGGTCGACGATAATAACCAGGGCATCCGCCCGGCGCAGCATATGGGGTAGCCAGAACTCGATTGTCTGCGGGGCCAGGGGCGGGGTATCAATCAGCTGTATCTTGATGTTCTCAAATTCCATCATCGCCGGGGTGGCGGTCTGGGTGGTGAAGGGGTAGTCAGCCACGGTAGGGGAGGCATTGGTGAGGCGGGACACCAGCTGGGACTTACCGCAGTTGGGCAGACCGATTATGGCTACCTGGGCGGCGCCCTCTTTATCAATGAGCATTGAGGCGTGGTGGGTGGCCGTCTTTTTATCAATGGTCTGGGTTAACTTGGCAATCTTGGCCCTCAGCTCGGCGCGGAGGTGATCGGTCCCCTTATGCTTGGGCATAATCGCCAGCATTTCCTCCAGAGCGGCGATCTTTTCCGGGGCGGTTTTCGCCGCACGGTAGGCTTTTTCGGCGTCAAAGTATTGCGGTGGTAGATTGGCCGGCATTTTACAAAAATTCCTTTACTTTTCGGGCCAAGCCCCTGGTCATGCCCTTTGCCAGGGCTAGCTCTTCCAGGGGCGCTTCTTTGATGGACTGCACCGAGCCGAACTGCTTCAGCAAGCTGCGCTTGCGCTTGGCGCCGATGCCGGGGATGATATCCAGCGCCGAGGTAAAGCTTTCTCGCTTGCGTATTTTCTGGTGGTAGCCAAGGGCGAAGCGGTGTGCCTCATCACGCAGGCGCTGCAGTAGTTGCAGCCCGGCGGAACTGCGGAGCAGGACAATGGGCCTGGGCTTCTGGGGGACGAAAATCTCCTCATTTTCCTTGGCTAAGCTGGCTACGGGCACCGAATCGGCCCCCGTTTCCTGCATGGCTGAGCGGGCGGCATTGAGCTGTCCCTTGCCGCCATCGATGAGCACCAGGTCGGGTATAATCGCCCAGGAATCGGCCGGCGAGTCCTCACTCTTGAGGCGTTTGAATCTTCGCTTGAGCACCTCCTGGAGCATGGCGTAGTCGTCGGCACCGGCTACCGTTTTAATTTTAAAGCGCCGGTAGTAGCTGGGGGCAGGCTTGCCCTGGTCAAAGATGACCATGCTCCCCACCGCCGCCACCCCCTGTATATTGGAGATGTCGTAACCTTCCATACGGGAGGGGAGGCGGGGGAGGTTCAGCTCCCTTTGTATTTCGGCTAAGGCAGCTTCCAGTTCTTTCGGCGTCGCCAGCTTCTTAATCTTGAACTGCTCCAGGGCCTGGTGGGCATTCTCGGCGACAATATCCACCAGCTTCTTTTTATTACCCCGCCGGGGGACCTGGATGCTGACACTGGCCCCTCTCTTGCCTTGCAGCCAGTCTTTGAGCACCGCCATATCTTCCACCGGGTGCTGGAGCACCAGTAACGGCGGGATATAGGCGCTGGAGCTGTAGAACTGCTTGACAAAGCTGGTCATGATTTGGGGTGACTCTTCATACCGGGTACCCTGCAGGGCAAAGCTCTCCCGTCCAATCAGCTTGCCCCCGCGAATGAAGAAGACCTGGACACAGGCCTGGTCTCTATCCTGAGCGAAGGCAATCACATCCTGCTCGCCGCTTACCGTGGCGGCGATTCTCTGCCCCTCGATAACTCTATGTATTGCCTGAATCTGGTCTCTTAATATGGCCGCCTTTTCAAAGTCCAGTGCCTGCGCTGCCGCTTTCATTTGCTTCTCCATTTTGCGGACGACTATTTCCTGTTTGCCTTCCAGAAATAGAATCACCTGCTTGATTATCTCGGCGTATTCTGTCTTACTCACCGCACCGATGCAGGGGCCAAGACAGAGATTGAGGTCATACTCAAGGCAGGCCCGGCTGTCAGTGCCGGTAATTGGTTCGGAGCAGGAACGGAAGGGGAAGATTCTCTTCAGCGCTTTGAGCGTCTGGCGCACCGACCGGGCGCTGGCGAAGGGACCGAAGTAGCGCCCGCCATTCTCTTCCAGATGGCGGGTAAAGTAGATTCGGGGCCAGTCTTCATTGAGGGATATCTTGAGATAGGGAAAGGTCTTGTCATCTTTCAGCCGGACATTATAGCGGGGGTGGTGTCTCTTTATCAGGTTCAGCTCCAGGATAAGCGCTTCCTGCTCGTTGGCGGTGATAAAGAAATCAAGCTCAGCCACCCGGGCCACCATCTGCTGCAGTTTTGGCGACAGCTTCTGTCCGGCAGCGAAGTATGACCTTACCCGGTGCTGGAGGTTAGCCGCCTTACCGACATAGATAATATTCCCCTCGGCGTCCCGCCAGAGATAGACGCCGGGACTGTTCGGCAGCTGTCTTATTTGCTCAGTAATAAGGCTTTGGCTCATCTCTGAGTTAGATTGTAGCATAGCCCCAAATAGGGGGCAAAGCTTAGCTTGTTGCGAAACCCCGATTCTCTAATAGTACAGATAACGAGAAGCTGCAAGAAGTTGATGAACGGACTAACAGCAACAATTATAAAATGTCTCCATCATTCACTCTGTGTTATAATTTGACCATGGCTAAAGAACGTCTACGCATTATCTATAATTTTTACTTAAAGCTGGCCGATCCAAGGAGAATTCCTGAAGGTGCGGGAGAAAGAGTTGTATTTATCCAATTGAAGCGACAGGGCTTACTAGATAGGTTCGCGGGAAAAAGAATCCTTGAAGTAGGCCCCAAACATGGTAAGGATTCTCTGCTGTTGGCATCCCTAAAGCCATCGGAACTGGTTTTGATAGATTTACCAGAGAAGACACCCTCAATAAAACAATGGCTGCCAAGTATAGCTAACCTTTGCCGGCTTAGCTATATCGAGGGGAATTTGCTTTATCTAAACCCCGAGCAGTATGAGCAATTAGGGGCATTTGATTTGATTTGGTGCTTGGGTGTCATTTACCACAATGTTGAGCAATTGAGGCTTCTTAGAAAGCTATACAATTTGTGCAATGTGAATGGTCTCGTGGTAATTGAAAGTGCCACAACGCGAAATAGAAAGCTAAAGAATTTGAATGTCGTTGAAATCCATTGGCCCGATACGTACCGTAATGTGCCTACAATAACGCACTTGCCGTCACGCTTAGCAATCAAGAGCTGGCTTGAGATGATCGGCTTCAGTGAAGTCAAAATCTGGGATATTTATTCTAGAGCCCTTCGGTCACAGCGTGCAGTTCTGACAGCGATAAAAGCAAAAGATGTCAAACCATATATAAGCTATGAAACATCGGGACTAAATCCAGAATATTTCGCTGGCGATAGCATATGATTGAACACAGAAAGAACCTTTTTAAGTAGCTATAACAAAGTATCAAGCATATACACATTGCCTCATAGAAAATTCCCCATTATTCATTACACTATTCAAAGCCTGCGCCTGAACAACAATAAGCGATAGAAAACAAGGTAACCAGTCGGATTTTGTCTTTTGCTTGACTTATGTTAAAATAGTTATGTTAAGATATTATGGGGGGAGGCGTAGTGAGAGAGGCTATTGAGCGTTTTATCAATTACCTTAAGGTAGAGAAGGGCTTTTCCGAAAACACACTGGTTGCCTATAGCAGCGACCTTTATCAACTGGCTGATTTTGTGGCCGGAGAGGCTAATAAGAGTGGTACCATGCCGTCATGGGCCGGGTTTGGTCGGCAGGGGATGCTGAGCTACCTGCTTAATCTCAAGGAGAGGGGTTATGTGCCGACCACGCAGGCCCGCAAGGTGGCGGCCGCCAAGCGCTTCTTCAGATTTATGTCGGAAGAAGGTGAGTTGAAAGAGAATCCGACGCGGAATGTCACTTCACCCAAAGTGGGTAAGTCACTGCCCCGGCCTATCTCGGATAGCGAAGTCCGCCTCTTGCTGGAGCAGCCCACCAAGCTGTCCACCCCGGAAGCGAAGCGGGACAAGGCGATGCTGGAGCTGCTCTATGCCAGCGGGATGAGGGTGAGTGAGCTGGTCGGCCTGGACCTGAAAGATGTCGATACCAAGGGCGGCTATGTGCGCTGCTTTGGCAAGGGGGGTAAGGAGAGGCTTATCCCGGTTTACCCCCGGGCGGCGGCATCCGTTGCCGAATACATCAAAGAGGCCCGCCTCAAGCTGGCGCGCGGCAAAGATGACTCAGCCCTTTTCCTCAATCCCCGTGGCAAGAGATTGACCAGGCAGGGCTTCTGGCAGAAGGTAAAAGAGTACGCCAAGGCAGCCAACCTGGATACCAATATCGGTCCGCACACGCTGCGGCACAGCTTTGCCACCCATATGCTCAGCGGTGGGGCTGACCTGAGGTCAGTT
>DATKYY010000048.1:0-5159 GCA_035528295.1 Dehalococcoidales bacterium
GTGCTCTGGCTTGAGTTGAGTTAATGGAATATTTCCCAGGGCTGGGACAAGATGACAGCGCACAATAGACTCATAGCCTTCGGCCGTTCTTGGGGCAAGGTTAGGCCAGACGTAGTCTTTTAGCCAGTGCTCTAGGAACTCCCCCAGCGTGGTTTTACCGGGCTTCATAAACGTGCCGTTATCAAGCTGGTGCAGCAGCTCGTGCAAGACTAACCTTCTTATCATAGCTGGCACCTTTGAACTCTTTTAACATGTGTGAAAAGAGTTTTTTCGTATCTGACTGGCGAGTAGTTCGGCGAAATAGCATCTTATCACCTCTCGATTTGTATCTATTTTCTTTTAGACTTCTTGCCGCCTCTCGGCCCCCTTTTTTGGTTTTGGGGCATTCAGGGTTTTCAGGTTAGTAAATTCATTACCAAGAATAATCCCCACAGGACTACGGTAACGCCTAAAGCATTGATTTGTCTTTGGCTTCTTTACTCATTCTCGGTATCTTACAACCTCTTTTATTATGTAGTAAACGTTAATATATTATTAAAAAAAGGAAACTTTATAAATTTTACACTTCATATCTCACCTTAAGTAGAAGTTCAACGAGCTGAACGTTATATCAGGTTATGAAGTCGCCTTTTCTATCTCACGGAAGAAGGCTGGCCTAAAGGGGTCCCACCGGCCCACCAGCCGGTCAAAGGCAGACTGGGGGAAGCTCTCCTTGAATATCCGGTAGTAGTAAAGTTCCTCCACGGAAGATAGCCAGGGGTTACCCTCTATCCGGTTGTGTTCGGCCAGTTCCTTTTCGGTGATATGTTTCTCCGCCATTTTACGCATAATATAGGCTACCCCCGACCCCTGGGCAAAGAACCGCTTGGTCTGGTAGATGACATGCTCGGGCAGAGTGTCCTCGAAAGCCCGGCGCAGGACCCACTTGCCGGTCTGTTCCTCACCGTGAATCTTATACTCCAGTGGAATCTTCAAGCAGAAGTCCATCACCCTGGTATCGAGAAAAGGCGTGCGGCCTTCTATGGAATTGGCCGCGTTCAATCTGTCCAGCCTCTGCAAGGCTGTGTTGTGTGCGACATGAATAAGCTTGTCCACTATACTGGCGACCTCCTCCCGGTTCTCCCCCTGCTTAAATTGCCCGTCATACCCACCAAGAAACTCATCAGCCCCCTCGCCAGTAAGGACACAACTGGTATGCGGCTTAACAAACCGTGCCGCCAGGACATTGGCAATCGCCCCGTGAACACAGCTTTCCTCATACATCTCCTGGTGATAGATGGCCTGGGGCAAAACCTCGTTTATCTCCTTTTCCCCGAACATCAAAATGTGATGCTTAACACCCAGATATTTGGTAACATCTTTAGCCAGCGGCAGGTCCTTTCCCTCCTCCATACTTACGGTAAAGGCTTCAATATCCGGATTTATCTCATGAGCCATGTAAATTATGAGGCTGCTGTCTAACCCCCCACTTAACAGAACTCCCCCCACCGCCCCGTCTTTCACCCGCTTCTCGGTCGCCTCTACCAGTAGCTGGCGCAACACCTTCTCGGCTTGCTCATAGTCTTCAAAATCGGGGGTTTCCACCTTCTGACGAGCATAGTTCCAAAACCCCAACTCTACGGAGTAAACGTAGCCCGGTGGAAATTCCTTAACGTCGTCAGCAATGCCCACCAGGCTCTTTGCCTCTGAGGCGAAGCAAAGCTTCCCCTCGCTATGCCCGTAGTAAAGCGGCTTTATGCCGGCCCAGTCCCGGGCCAGTATCATCTGGCCACCGTCAGAGATAGCACAGGCGAAGTCCCCGTCTATCTTCTCGGCAAATCGGGCGCCGAATTGATTATATAGTGACAGCACCGCTTCAGCGTCGGTCTTGCTTCCCTTTTCCTGATACACACGCCCATCGAGCACCACCGCCCTACCGCCGTCGGCGGTGTAGTGTGAGCCGGGCCTGGAGTCTCCCCCCACATTCAGCTCACAGCACCCCAGATTGACTCCCTGCTCCTGATTTATCCAGGTCTCGTGGGGACCACGATGCTTGATTCTCTCCAGCATGCGAGCCAGTCCGCTACTATCTACACTCTTAATTCCAGCAATTCCAGCCATAGCTCCTCTCCTTTATTCAATAACGCTATATCTCAACTAGCTTTCGCCCGTTTAAGAGAATCCAGCACCTTGATGGCGTGGAAACCGTCCAAGCAGTAGGCATCAGCGCCTATTTCCTGAGCAAAGTCATCAGACACCGCCGCCCCCCCGATGAGAACCTTGACCCTATCCCTTAAGCCGTTATCCTTCAGGGCTTCAATAACCACCCCTATCTCGGGCATTGTAGTGGTCAGCAATGCCGATAGACCCAGGTAGTCCGGATTTTCTTTCTTGATAAAGTCAATAATCTTCTCCGCCGACACATTAGTACCCAGATCGTTTACCTCATAGCCCGCCCCTTTGAGCAGGATGGCCACGATATTCTTGCCGATGTCATGGATATCCCCCTTCACCGTGGCGATGGCAAATTTACCCTTGGTCTCAACATTCGCCGCCTCAAGAAGCGGCCTGAGAATCTCCATAGCCTCGCCCACCGCCTCCGCCGAAGCCAGCATGTCGGGGATAAAATATTCCTTGCTGGAATATTTCTCCCCCACCACCCGCATCCCTGCCGTCAGAGCCTTATTGATTATCTCCTCCGGCGAGATCTTTTTCTCCAGCGCTAACCGGGTCAACTCCACCACCCCCCGTGTCCCCGATAGCTTCTCGTCTATACCTTCCTCGTCCTGATTCTTCCTTCCCTGGATAACATTCTCCTTAAGCTGGGCAAGAATACCGTCTTCAGTCATGTCTGTTTCCTTTCTCGGTAAACGTTCAACCTGGGCAAAAGCCCGGGAATCTCCTGGAATATCCTGGCCGTGGTGTCCGGGTCTATATGCTCCACCGGTTTGTCTAAAAGCTCGTTCATCCTCTGGTAGGCTAGGGCAAACACGCTGTCACCTTCCCCATCCCCCTCAAAGGGATAGGGTGCCGAGATTTCCCCGCTGCGCAGCACGGGCCGGATGTAGCTGATGTACAGCTTCTGCGGCGTCGCCACCGTCTCTCTTATCTGCTTTAGAACCACGCTCAGCTCCTGGACATCAATGCGCGGGGTTTTAAGGAAAAACTTGAGCATCTGGAAGTGGGCGTCGTCCAAGACCGCCTGGAGCAGGCAGAAAACGGCGTTGCCATCGAGCAGCCCGTAGGCACAATGCAAAAACTGGGGCCCGCTTAAGGTCACCACGATATCCGAGAACAATCTCTCTATCGATGCCTGCTGGCCGGGTATCTTGGCATCGCACACCCCTGAGGTGGAATAGTTGGGTATCTTATAGAAACGCGCCATCTGGACACAGTCAATATTGTACTGGCTGGTCTCCACCGAGCCGTAGGAATCGCCCAGGGTATCCATCCGCGCCCTCACCGGCACACTGCCGTAGAGCATCGGCGTCCCTTTGTTTACCAGCTGGCCCAGGGTTATGCCGGCCAGAACCTCGACGTTTATCTGGGCCATGATGCCCGCCTCTTTGATAGGAGCCGTCGTTCCCGCCTGTGGTGAGGAGGAAACCGCTACGGGCAGTCCCCGGCGGCAGATTTCAATAAAGGTATCGGTGGTATCCTCGACAAACTGCAGCGGGCTCTTGACCAGACAGGTGATAAAGGAGATGATGGGATTTTCTTTTAACGCCTCTTCCCCCCCAGCTATCAGCTCGGCCATCCTCACCACGTTGTCCAGCTGTTCCAGCTTGGTCAGCCCCGACATAAAGTGCTTGGTGGTGTTATTCAGCGAGGCGAAGAACTTGTTGACATCCTTATTATCCTCGGTGATATCCTCATCCTGGATGTTTACGGTGCGGATGTAGCCGTCCAGCGTCTCCAGATGCTCACAGACGTGCGCCGACTGGCACAGGTCAGCCACGGTGGCACGCCTGGGGTGAAACTCCGGCACCTGAATCTCAACACTATTATCGGATTTCTTGACATAGGCGGGAAAATCGACATCAAGCCAGATATTGGTCTCCGAGCCGGAGATAAAGTAGACCCTCGGCTCGTCGCCCTTCATTATCAGGGCATTATCCGGGTTTCTGGCGCCCAGTTTGACCGTCTTGGGAGCGTTATCAACCGCCTCTATAACCAGTTTTTCCGGTATTTTTATTTGCCAGCAGGGATGGTCAGCGGAAGCAACGGCGGCAACTTCAGCGCCGTGACTATGGAATATTTCGGCCGCTTTTTTACTGAAGCAAGTCAGGCCGGGGTCGACCAGTATCTGCAGGGAAGCCTGGTGAATTTGCTGTAGCTGCTCATCGGTAATTCTCTCATATGGATTTGGAACTAGTATTCCTTCTCTAGGCATTTATTTCTCCTCCTGGACCATCAGCCTATCTCAATCCAAAATGCCGGTTATCTCGGAGAGTATCCGCTCTCTTACTTCCGCGGGCAGGCGGTATTTAGGCTCAGCGATAAGCCGCCGCGCTTTTTTCCCCGCCTTCTGCCAGATAGCTTCCCCACCCTTAGCTTCCCATTCCTCCCGGCTGTTCTGGTCGCTCAAGGTAGGCCGGTAGTGCTCACGGCGCATAAAGCGCCGGGTATGCCTGGCGGCAACGAAGTTACCCCCCGGCCCCACCTCCTTGATGAGGTCAAAGGCCAGGGTATTATCGCTGACTTTGATACCAGACACCGCCCTCATCACCATTCCCAGTATCTCATTATCAATGACGAACTTCTCATAACAGGCGGTCATGGCGAACTCCATCATACCGGCGGCGTCATGGATGAAATTGGCACCGGCCAGGGCGCAGAGGAGGCTGGTTATCGCCGACTCGTAGCCGCTCTGGGCGTCCAGCACTTTAGAATCGGTCATACCACCGGTAGCGTAGAAGGGAAGATGGTAAAACTGCGCCATCTGGGCACCGGCGGCGTTGAGCAGCCCCATCTCCACCGAGCCGGCCAGATACTTAAAGTCGCTGAGGTTGGTGTTGGTCGCCACCGAGCCGAAGATGACCGGCGTACCCGGTTTTACTATCTGGGTAAGCATAACCCCCATCAGTGAGTCCGCCGTCTGAATCACCAGGTTGCCGGCCAGCGTTATCGGCGAGGTCGCTCCGCACAACGGCTCGGCCGGACATACCAGGGGGATGCCT
>DATKYY010000049.1:0-20606 GCA_035528295.1 Dehalococcoidales bacterium
GGCGATGGTTGCTTCGGTGTCATCGGCAAGCTCCGGGGAGGGCTCCAGACTGACCATGCCGTCAATTCCGTTAGAGGCGTCATAAACGGGGCGCAGCATGTCGGTTGCCATCTGGATATCCTCTATGCTCAAGCGGTCGTAGATGGCGCTGGCATCGGCATCAGGCTCAGATTTTAGAATTGCCCGTATTGCCGCATCGTAGCCCTGGCTCTGGGCAATGGCTTTGTGAAAAATGGTCGGGTTGCTGGTTATGCCCCGTACCCCTTCTTCGATTAATTGCCCGAGCTGACCGCTGGTAATCAATTTGCGCTGGATGAAGTCAAGCCATATTGACTGCCCCAGTTTCTGGATGTCTTTCAGATGGTGCATTTTCCCTCCCTTATACTATACTTCAATGATTACCCCCTCCGGAGACGCCTTCCCGTCCAGGGCGGCTCTCTCTCCGGCGGTGAGCAGTTTATCACGCGATACATCTAGAAAGCATGCGGCTTGCTCCACAATATGAGCCCAGGTGCAGCGGTTAACGAAGAACAGTCCCGGGGGTGTCAGTGTGCCTCCCTGGGCGATAAAGCCGAGGGCGGCCGTATCGCGTCCGGTATTGAACGGCTGGAGAACACCCAGCATTATCTCCGGTCTGGTGTGGGTGACGAATATTCGGGGCAGGACGGAATCAGGGTAGAGTCCCTGCCTGATTCCGCTGGCGGCGGCGTGAGCCTGCTCGCCGCGGCTGCGGGGGGCGCGGAAGCGCCCCGGCTCCAGCATATAGACCACCGAGTGGGGGATATTATGCTCACCAAGCCGGGCGGAGGCTTTTAACACCTCTTCCAGCTGGTAGGCACCGATGGCGGTCAGTATCAGCCGTGACTCTTTGATATTATGCCCGGCCCAGTCAAGGCGCAGGGCGCCCTGTGCCATGAGGCGGGTCGCCTCTTCCCCGGTGAACAGGTCGGGGATAGTCTCGTATTTTGGTATCACCAGCGTCCAGACCTGCCCGTGTGTCTGGTAGAGTTCCCGCATCACCACGGCGGCGGTGTTGTAGTCGGCAATAAACATTACCCGTGAGACATCGGATACTTCGCCCAGCATCGACTCCGCCATCGCCGGGTCCTGATGGGACAGCTCGTTCTTGGCGTTCTCCCAGGTGTGTGAAGTGAGCACCAGTGGTATCGACAGCCACCCCGGCCGGCAGTTACCCAGTTCGTTGCAGTGGTTGGCGAAGATTATCTCCTGACGCACCACCCCCTGCATTTTGGTGCCGAATGCCTCATAGGTGGCGATTAGACTGATACCGCCCTTGTTGGCCAGGGCGGCGGCGGCGATGGCTTCCTCGTTGAGGGCGGTGATGACGGCACCGTGCACGTCCTCGGGAATACCGGCTTCGGGGGCGGTCACCCGGAACTTGAGCGCTTCCAGGGTGCGGGTAAGCCGGTTGGAGCGCATTTCATCCGGGTTGCCCACTCTGGGGCGGAGGTGGGGGTTAGCCTGGACGGTGGCTAAAAACACTTTATCCACGGCATACATCGGGGCCGTCCGCGTCCATTTTGCCCGGTCGCGCCGGTCTTTGGGCACGGGGCGGGCTTTGATTTCGGGCACTTTGCTCAGGCTCACCTCGCGTCTGGCCAGGGGGTGGTCTCGCTCCCTGGGGCGGCCGGAGTCGGGGTGGTGCTGGAATTTATCAATGGCTTCCTTAATCTCGGGCAGGGGCACCCAGAGACGGCGGGCACTCTCATTAAAGTTGTGGGCGGCTTCACTATCAAAGTGGGGATTGGCCTGAAGGGGCAGGTTGTGGGCCAGGTTGGTCCCCTCGCCGTAAAAGCCGGCTCCCTTGGGGGCAACGGCAATACCGTAGGGCAGGCGCACCGGGTATGCTTCCCCCCTGCTGCGCACTGCCTTGGCCGCCGCTTCAAGGCGCGATTCCATCTCAAAGATAGCCCAGGCGAAGGCGGCCGGGTCCCGGCCGTCAAAAACGATGGGGTCGAAGTTGTTGAGCTTCAGGTGCTCCACAAACCAGTTAACCCCGCCTTCCTGGGACATGGTAGTGCGCTGGTCAATACGGCGCCCGTTGTTAATCATTATCGGCGTGACCAGGCCGCAATCTTTAGCCCGCCACCAGCGGGGTGCCCAGTCACTCCCCCTCTGCTCCTCAAAGGCGCCGTCGCTCAAGAAAGCGACCAGCCTCTCCCCGGGCAGGGGCATATGGATATACTCCAGCTCAACGAAACCGAGATACCCCGCCTCCGCCATGCCGCCGGCGGTATGGGCGTTGACATGGCTGCCCAGCGGTGAGTCCTGCTTTCCCGCCGAGTTTAGCCGATAAGAATAGAAGTCGCCGACATAGCGGCTGAGCCCCTCGTCGGTGAGGGAGTAGCGCTCGGCATGGGCCGGTGTCATGTTGTCCAGCAGCAGATTTACCGTGTCAATGGCGGCGACACAGTGTCCCTGCCCCATTATCCAGGAGCGGGTGATACCGGTTAGGGCGTTAATCGCCATATAGCCGGCATAGGCCGGCACCATGTTCAGGGTGCCCCCGGTATGCCCATCCGGTCTGGGCTTGAAGTCTTCCGTGCCCAGGTCGCGACCGTCAAGATAAACTTTCTGGGCATAGGTCTCATGCACGGTGAGCCACATAGCGGCGCTGGCTACCCGGTCGGCGGCATAGAGCACCTCAAACAGGGGAACGCCGTCACCCGTCACCCCTTCGGCAGTCAGCAGCTCAGCCATGGCAAAGACACGGGCCTGCGTTTCCAGGGAGTGCCGGATGGGGCCATAACCAGCTGCCCACCGGTCGGCAGCGCGGTTGCGCTGGCGGTAGAGCCTTACCCGCTCTTCGGTGCGAATCTTATCCCGCTCACTGTCTCTGGTCATTTCGTCCCTCCTTATCCTCTATGCCAGCTTTGTTACTTAAGCTTTTTTAAAAGGGAAAAAGTATCCCGGGCAATTATAAGTGCCTCATCTACCGGGATGACATAGGCGTGAATTCGGGCATCATCGGTGCTGATGCGGCCTTCACTGCCTACCGTGGCTTTATTGCGCTCTTTATCCAGTTTCAGGCCCAGCCAGTCCATACCGGCCAGAACACGCTGGCGTACCTCGGGGGCGTTCTCACCGATACCGCCACCGAAGATAACAGCGTCAGCCCCATTGAGGGCAGTTAAGTAGGCGCCGATGTACTTCTTTAACCGGTAGCAGAACATATCTATGGCCAGGCGGGCCATTTTATCTCCCTTGCCCTCGGCATCGAGCAGTTCCCGCATATCCCGGGAGCGCCCGGATACCCCCAGTAGCCCCGATTTGGTGTTGAGCCAGCCTTCAGCGGTTTCCACATCCACCCCCTCTCGCTGGGCTAGAAAACTGGCCAGAGTCGGGTCAACATCGCCGGAGCGACTGCCCATCACTAGCCCTTCCAGGGGGGTGAAGCCCATCGAGGTATCCACCGAGCGTCCCCCGTCTATCGCCGTAGCCGAGCAGCCATTACCCAGCTGGAGGGTGATGAGCTTGGTTTGCTTCAGCGGGGTATCGGTGATAGCAGCGTAGCGCTCCATCATGTAGCGGTGGGCTAAGCCGTGAAAGCCGTAACGGCGGATGTGGTGCTTATCAGCCAGTGCCGGCGGGATAGCGTAGCGACGGGCTGGTTCGGGCAGGGTGTGGTGAAAGGCGGTATCAAAGACGGCTACCATGGGTATCTTTGCCCCCAGTCGCTCCCGCACCGCCCGGATGGCGCTGAGCGAGGGCTGGTTGTGCAGGGGCGCCAGCTCGCTTGAGTCTTCAATAGCATTGATAACCTGCTCATCAATCAGTACCGGCTGGCTGAACTTGTCGCCGCCGTGTATTACCCGGTGACCAACGGCGTCAAGCCCGTTCTCTAGAAGCCGGCTGGAGGCGAGCCAGTCGAGTACCAGACGGCTGGCCTGACCGTGGTCAGGCACGGTTTTGGTTTCCCGTAATTCCTGTTTTGCCCTGAATTTGATATCGGCACGCCCGCCAATCTTATCAACGATACCACCGGCGAGCCGTTGTTCTTTAACGGAAGAATCCCCGGTCTCCAGCGCAAAGAGTTCGAACTTCAGCGTCGAGCTTCCGCAGTTAATCACCAGAATTTTCATTTGCCCTGTCTTTGCTCAATAGCCAGAAGCTTCTTTAGTCGGCGGCGATGCCTTGGCTCGTCGCTGAAGCGTGCTTTGAGAAAGGTGGTGGCCAGTTCGGTAGCCAGTTCCAGTCCGATGACCCTTGCCCCCAGGCAGAGGACATTCATGTCGTCGTGCTCCACTCCCTGGCGGGCGGAGTAGGTGTCATGGCAGAGGCATGCCCGGATAGCGGGCACTTTGTTGGCCGCAATGCAGGCACCAACACCGCTGCCGCAGACCAGGATGCCCCGCTCGGCTCGCCCCGAAGCCACCGCTGCGGCAACCGCCTGGGCAAAATCGGGGTAGTCATCCGCCGGGTCAAGGGTGTGGGCACCGACATCCAGTATCTCGTATTGCTCCTGAAGACGCATCACCAGTTCATTCTTCAGGGAAAATCCACCGTGGTCAGCACCTACCGCCACGCGCATTCTCATGGCTCCCTCCTCTGGCTACTTGATATCGGCGTGATAGCTCTGCAGAGACCTGACCTCTGGGCTGCCCTGACGATACGCTTCAATTCCCCTTGCCGCCGCCGCGGCGGCCGCCAGCGTGGTGATATAGGGCACCTTATACTTAATCGCTGCCTTGCGGATGTAGGAGTCGTCATATTGACTCAACTTACCACTGGGGGTATTGATGACCAGCTGAATCTCGCCATTCATGATACCATCGACGATATTGGGGCGTCCCTCATGCATTTTCAGGATTAGTTCTGACTTGATACCCCGGCTGGCCAGAAACTGACCGGTGCCTTCGGTGGCGATGATTTTGAAGCCGAGCTCGGTAAGTTTTTGGGCTACTTCGCAGACGGCGGGCCGGTCTTTTATAGATACCGTTATCAGGACAGTACCGTCGGTGGGGAGTGATTGCTGGGCGGCAACCTGTGCCTTGAAATAGGCGGCGCCAAACGAATCGGCGATGCCGAGCACCTCACCGGTGGAACGCATTTCCGGTCCCAGCAGGGGGTCTACCTCAGGGAACATATTGAAGGGGAAAACGGCTTCTTTGATGCCGAAATGGGGGATGATTCGGGGCTTGAGGCCGATATCGGCCAGCTTCTTGCCCGTCATTATCTGGGTGGCTATCCGTGCCATGGGAATGTTGCAGACCTTGGAAACCAGGGGCACTGTTCTCGAGGCTCGTGGATTGGCTTCCAGTATATAGACCACATTATTGGCAATGGCATACTGGATATTCATCAGGCCGACCACATTGAGGTCGGCGGCAATCTTCTTGGTGTACTCATAGATAGTGTCAATGTGCGCCTCGGCCAGGCTTACCGGTGGAATCACGCAGGCGGAATCGCCGGAGTGGACACCAGCCAGTTCGATATGCTCCATCACTGCCGGGACAAAGGCACTGGTGCCATCGGCGATGGCGTCGGCTTCGGTCTCAATGGCGTTTTCCAGGAACCTGTCAATCAAGATGGGGCGGTCGGGGGTAACCCCCACCGCGGCGGCAACGTATTGACGGAGCATATCCTCGTCATAGACCACTTCCATCCCCCGCCCCCCCAGTACGTATGACGGCCGCACAATCAGGGGATAGCCAATTTGCCGGGCGATAGCCAGCGCCTCTTTCATGTTAATGGCCATCCCGGACTCCGGTATCGGTATGCCCAGCTTCCGCATCATCTGGCGGAAGCGGTCCCTGTCCTCGGCTAAGTCTATCGCCTCCGGTGTAGTGCCCAGTATGCTGACTCCAGCCTCAGCCAGTTCATTGGCAATATTGAGCGGAGTCTGCCCGCCGAACTGGACGATGACCCCTTCCGGCTTTTCTTTCTGGTAGATGCTCAGTACATCTTCCACGGTTAATGGTTCAAAGTAGAGCTTATCTGAAGTATCGTAGTCCGTAGAGACTGTTTCCGGGTTACAGTTGACCATGATGGTCTCGTAACCCTCGTCACGCAGGGCAAAGGCGGCGTGGACGCAGCAGTAATCAAACTCAATGCCCTGACCGATGCGGTTCGGCCCGCCGCCCAATACCATGACCTTCTTGCGTTTGCTGCTGGTGGTCTTGTCGGGGGCGTTATAGGTGGAGTAATAGTACGCCGCATTTTCGACGCCGCTTACCGGCACCGCATCCCAGCCTTCAACCACACCGAGGGAAATGCGTTTCTGCCGGATTTCCTTCTCGCGCACACCGAGAAGCTGTGACAGGTAGCGGTCGGCAAAGCCGTCTTTCTTGGCTTGAACCAGAAGCTCATCCGGTAGCTGGCGCCCGCGGCACTTTAAAATCCGCTCCTCCAGTTCAACCAGCTCTTTCATCTGGTTGATAAACCAGGGCTTGATGTAGGTTTTTTCGTAGAGCTCTTGAACGCTGACGCCCTTGCGCAGCGTCTCATACATGATGAACTGTCGCTCACTGGACGCTATACCGAGCAAATTCATAAGCTCTTTCAGTGATTTCTTATGAAAGTCCTTGGCGAAGCCGAGACCGTAGCGTCCGATTTCCAGAGAGCGGATCGCCTTCTGGAAGGCTTCTTTGTAGGTCTTGCCAATGCTCATTACCTCGC
Source organism: Dehalococcoidales bacterium (assembly GCA_035528295.1). Lineage (GTDB taxonomy): Bacteria > Chloroflexota > Dehalococcoidia > Dehalococcoidales > JAUYDJ01. The sequence goes on from DATKYY010000049.1 coordinate 6,640, forward strand.
CCACCGCCCGCATCTGGGTGCCCAGTTTGTCCTCGGCATTCCGGAATTTCTCAAAAGCCCAGCGGGCAAACTTGACCACCACATAGTCACCGGACGGGGTGTATTTTTCCAGTGTCCCCTCTCTCCAGTAGGGGATTTCGTCCAGGGTAAGCCCGGCGGCCAGCTTGGCCGAAATAAAGGCGATGGGGAAGCCGGTTGCCTTGGATGCCAGGGCTGATGAGCGCGAGGTCCGGGGGTTTATTTCAATCACCACCACCCGGTCTGTCTTGGGGTCATGGGCGAACTGGATATTGGTGCCGCCAATCACCCGGATTGCTTCCACAATCCGGTAGGAATATTCTTGGAGGCGTTTCTGGAGCTCGGCATCTATGGTGAGCATGGGTGCGGTGCAGAAGGAGTCGCCGGTGTGCACCCCCATGGCGTCGACATTCTCAATAAAGCAGACTGTTATCATCTGGTTTTTGGCATCGCGTACCACTTCCAGCTCCAGTTCTTCCCAGCCCAGGACAGATTCTTCGATGAGCACCTGTCCGATGAGGCTGGCGGCGATACCCCGGCTGGCCACGATGCGCAGTTCCTCTACGTTGTAGACCAGCCCGCTCCCGGTTCCCCCCAGGCAATAGGCGGGGCGGACCACTACCGGATAGCCCAGTTCAGCGGCGACTTTTTCGGCATCCTCGACACTGTATACCGCCTCGCTTTGGGGCATTTCTATGCCCAGGCTGTTCATTGTCTCCTTGAAGGCGGTTCGGTCCTCGCCCCTCACGATGGCATCAACCTCAACCCCGATTACCTTGACGCCGTACTTGTCCAGGACTCCGGAGTGCGCCAGTTCGGCACTTAAATTAAGACCGGTCTGCCCGCCCATGTTGGGCAGCAGGGCATCGGGGCGCTCTTTCTCAATAATCTTGGCCACGGAGTCGTGAGTGAGGGGTTCAATATAGGTCACGTCAGCCATGCCGGGGTCAGTCATTATAGTCGCTGGATTGGAGTTGACCAGCACAATTTCATAGCCAAGTGAACGCAGGGCTTTACAGGCCTGGGTCCCCGAGTAGTCAAACTCACAGGCCTGCCCGATTATGATCGGACCCGAGCCGATAATCATCACCTTCTTGATATCGTTTCTTCTCGGCACGTGCTTAGCTCTCTTTCTGGCGGTTGGCCCATAACCGGCGCGCGGGTTCAATAAGATTATAGCACAGCGGGCGTAATTGCTAAAAACCCAGTATAGGGGAGGGTTAGTTAGCCCAATTACTGACAAAAAGTATAGACAGCCCGCCTCAAATGTGCTAGACTTTCAGCAAAATAAAAATAAGGAGGTAAGTATGAAGCGTCTTTTTTGGCTAGTCCTGGTTGGGCTGGTATTGTTCAGCCTGGTGTTAGGTGGCTGTGCCGCTAAGGCAGAGAAGGTTCGTATCGCCACCGATGCTACCTGGCCACCCTTCGAGTCGGTTAATGAGGAGACCAAGGCGATTGAGGGGTTTGACATTGACCTGATGACGGCCATTGCCGAAGAAGCCGGTCTCGAGATTGAGTTCGTCAACGTAGGCTGGGACCCGCTGTTAGCCGGGATAGCCCAGTGCCAGTATGATGCGGCTATTTCAGCGATGACCATCACCGAGGAGCGCGCCAAACAGTTCTTCTTCTCAGACCCCTATTTTGGGGCCGGGCAGATTGTCACCGTGCGCATTGATAACACCGAAATCGCCAGCAAAGATGACCTGGCGGGTAAGGTTGCCGGGGCTCAAATTGGGACCACTGGTTCCTTTGAGATAGAGAATATAGAGGGCGCCACGCTAAAGACGTATGATGATATCGGTCTGGCCATGCAGGACTTGATAAACGGGCAGATTGATGCCGTGGTCGCCGATAACCCCTTAGCTCTGGGCTATATCGGTAAGAATGCGGATAAGCTGAAGGCAGCCGGCGGCGTCTTTACCGAGGAAAATTACGGAATTGCCGTCTGCAAGACCAAGCCGGAGCTGGTTGCCAAAATCAATGAGGGCCTGGCAGCGGTTAAAGCCGCCGGGGTGATTGACCAGCTGGTTGATAAGTGGCTTGCCGCTGAATAATCAGCTTCATATTAGCCAAGCCTCTAAGATTGGGTCTAGCAAGGCCATTTAAGGAGTCCTGTGGAGGGGCAGCCAAAACCCAGACCCAGTGGTAGCAAAATATTCTATATCCCTGGGGGAGAAGCACTTTTGCGCATTGACCCCTGGTGGGGTCTAGTGGTTTTGGTGATTGGCTTAGTCATTCTTCTGATTACGGTAAGCCCTGACCCCTTTTGGAATATTTTCCGGTTTGTGCGTGATGGTATCGCCATCACCGTTTTTATTACCTTTATCGCTTTCCTTTTTACTTTGGTAGCTGGTATGTTGGGTGGCCTGGGCCGGCTTTCCCAAAACTGGTTTGTTCACGGCGTTGCCACCCTCTACGTGGAAGTAGTCCGGGGTGTCCCGCTTCTGGTACAGCTACTGGCCTGGTACTTTGCCTTCCCGGTGATTGTCCAGCAGATTGGACAGTGGCTTCATATCTCGGCACTGGCTGAGTATCAGGCTAACGCCATTGTTACCGCCATTATCGGTCTGGTAGTTTGCTATGGGGCCTATATGAGCGAGATTTACCGGGCTGGCATCCAGAGTATTCCCAAGGGTCAGACGGAAGCCGCCCGTAGCCTGGGCATGACCCATTTCCAGTCCCTGCGCCACGTAATTTTACCGCAGGCAGTCCGTGTGATTCTGCCACCGGTAGGCAACGAGTTCGTTGCCCTGCTCAAGGATTCCTCTCTGGTCAGTGTGGTGGCGGTAGCCGATTTGACCCGTCGCGGGCGTGAGTTTATGGCGGTGCACTTTAACCCCATTGAGGTGTGGGCGATGGTCGCCCTCTTGTATTTAGTACTGACCCTGTTCGCAGCCCGGCTGGTCGCCTGGATGGAGAGAAGAACTAACTTTGAAAGGTAGGCAAGTGGAACCGATAATACATATTGAGAATGTTCACAAGCACTTCGGTAAGATTCACGCCCTGTGCGGGGTGAGCCTGGATGTACAAAAGGGGGAGGTGGTGGTAATTATTGGCCCCTCCGGCTCAGGTAAGTCTACTTTACTGCGCTGTATCAATCGTCTTGAGGAATACGATTCGGGCAGAATTGTGGTTGACGGTATCCCTCTGGACACTGCCGAGAATATTAATGCCGTTCGCTGCGAGATTGGCATGGTGTTTCAGTCGTTTAATCTGTTTGCTCACCTCACCGTGATGGATAACCTGATGCTGGCGCAGCGGGTGGTGCGTAAAAGACCCCGGGATGAATCAGAGAAGGTTGCCCGCGAACTTCTGGAGAAAGTGGGCATTCCTGACAAAGCCCTGGCTTATCCCATTCAACTCTCCGGCGGGCAACAGCAGCGGGTAGCCATTGCCCGGGCGCTGGCCATGAATCCCAAAATTATGCTCTTCGATGAGCCGACCAGTGCCCTCGACCCGGAGATGATTAAAGAAGTGCTGGATGTAATGCTCGCCCTGGCTCAGGAGGGGATGACCATGGTGGTCGTTTCCCATGAGATGGGGTTCGCCCGTGCCGCCGCCAACCGCATGCTTTTAGTGGATGAGGGTCTGATTGTTGAGGAAGCTACCCCGGAAGAACTCTTCTCCTCTACCCATGAACGCACCCAACAATTCCTGGGCAAAGTGCTCCACTAGCCAACGCTTGGCCACTACCAATAAAAAAGTGGGCCATTCTGGGCTCGAACCAGAGACCTCGGCCTTATCAGGACCGCGCTCTAACCAGCTGAGCTAATGGCCCACCAAATCGTATCTAATTTTAGGTTAAACAGACTTGAAAATCAAGTTCCGTTCCGGCTCTTCATCCCAAAGTGGGCAAGGGCCAGGTTCACAAAACCGACCAAACTCACCACGGCGAAGATAATAGTACGGCTATGTGAGCTGGCGGCATTGACGCCGATACCAAATTCAGTAAGCAGCAGGCCAATGGTGCCGACGGCAATCAGTATAAAGCCACTCAGTTTAATGAATTGCTTCAGCATGGTAATAATGATAAATCATCTAAATGTGGGCGTCCAGCCAGGCTTCTATATCGGCAAATACCTGCTGGCGCCCCGGCTCATTGAAAATCTCGTGGTAGAAGCCGTCATATAGCTTTAGCGTCTTATCGCGGGAACTCACCCTCTGGTACAGTATCTGGCTACCGCTCGGTTCGGACAGGCGGTCAGCGCTACCGTGCATAATTAATATCGGCAAATTAATTTTGGCCATTTGCGGTGGTAGCTTCTGTATGGCTTTGATGAATTCGGCACCCAGCCGGGCGCGAATCTTGCCGCGGTATACCAGGGGGTCATTGACATAGGCGGCAACGACATCCTGGTCACGGCTGACAGCAGTAGCATCAATAACATCAAGCCCGGCTTTGGGGAGGAGCCGTGATAGTATTCTGGCGGCCAGAATCATGACCGGAGATATGCTGGCACCAACCTGGAGGGTGGCTCCGGAGACAAGCAGCCCGTCAAGCCCAGCTTGATGCGCAATAGCATAAGTAATGGCGATTGTTCCCCCCATGCTGTGGCCGAACAGGAAAAATTTGGTGTCACTGTGCTTTTTACGCACCATATCCCCGAAGGCTTGCAGGTCATTTATATAGTATGAGAAGCGCTCAATGTAGCCGGGTAGCCCCGGTGACCTGCCGTGTCCTTGATAGTCAAAACTGTAGACGGCATAGCCCTGGGGCACGAAGTGATTGACTAAATTGAGGTAACGTCCACTGTGCTCGGCTAAACCGTGAGCCACTAAAAGTATCGCCCTGGGTTTATTTGACGGTAGCCAGCATTGATAGTAGAGGTTGAGGTCCTGGTAGCCGGGGAATTCGCCTTCTATATGCCGCATGATTTTCTATTTTAGCGCAGTTTGGGTCAATAAAAAACCTTAACAACTGGATAGCGGAAGGAAGAAATTAGCACCGACTTTAGGCCGGTGACCGACCTAGGAGATAAATCTCTCCCTAGAAAGGAGGTGATCCAGCCGCAGCTTCCGCTACGGCTACCTTGTTACGACTTCGTCCCAATCATCGACCCCACCCTCGGCGACTACCCCCCTGATAAATCAAGGTTAGTCCATCGACTTCAGGTGTTGCCGACTTTCATGACGTGACGGGCGGTGTGTACAAGGCCCGAGAACGTATTCACCGCGCCATGCTGATACGCGGTTACTAGCAACTCCGACTTCATGCAGGCGAGTTTCAGCCTGCAATCCGAACTGAGGATGGCTTTAGGGATTAGCTCCGGGTCGCCCCATTGCAACCTACTGTACCACCCATTGTAGCGTGTGTGTAGCCCAAGGCATAAGGGCCATGCTGACTTGACGTCATCCCCACCTTCCTCCCCGTTTTGCGAGGCAGTCTCGCTAGAGAAATTAACTAGCGACGAGGGTTGCGCTCGTTGCGGGACTTAACCCAACACCTCACGGCACGAGCTGACGACAGCCATGCAGCACCTGTGCTGGCTCCTGACTTTACAGGTGGTCCCCCTTTCAGGTTCCTACTTCCAGCATGTCAAGCCTTGGTAAGGTTCTTCGCGTTGCATCGAATTAAACCACACGCTCCGCTGCTTGTGCGGGCCCCCGTCAATTCCTTTGAGTTTTAACCTTGCGGTCGTAGTCCCCAGGCGGGATACTTAAAGCGTTAGCTTCGGCACGGAAAGGGTCGATACTCCCCATACCTAGTATCCATCGTTTACGGCGTGGACTACCAGGGTATCTAATCCTGTTCGCTACCCACGCTTTCGGGCCTCAGCGTCAGGAACAGCCCAGGAGGCCGCCTTCGCCACTGGTGTTCCTCCCGATATCTACGCATATCACCACTACACCGGGAATTCCGCCTCCCTCTACTGCCCTCTAGCCCAACAGTATTGAATGACACCTCCCAGTTGAGCCGGGAGATTTCACATCCAACTTGAAAAACCGCCTACGCCCTCTTTACGCCCAGTAAATCCGGATAACGCTTGCCTCCTACGTATTACCGCGGCTGCTGGCACGTAGTTAGCCGAGACTTATTCCTCAGGTACCGTCATTATTCTTCCCTGAGAAAAGGGGTTTACGACCCGAAGGCCTTCATCCCCCACGCGGCGTCGCTGCGTCAGGCTTTCGCCCATTGCGCAAAATTCCTTGCTGCTGCCTCCCGTAGGAGTCTGGGCCGTGTCTCAGTCCCAGTGTGGCTGACCATCCTCTCAGACCAGCTACCGATCATCGCCTTGGTAAGCCATTACCCCACCAACTAGCTAATCGGACGCAAGCCCCTCCTTAAGCACCCGAAGGCTTTAATGACCGGGCATCACCCGGTCACCACATGCGGTATTAGCCCCGGTTTCCCAGGGTTGTCCCCCACTTAAGGGCAGGTTACTTACGTGTTACTCACCCGTCCGCCACTATCTGATAAACGAGCAAGCTCAAATATCAGACCGTTCGACTTGCATGCATTAGGCACGCCGCCAGCGTTCATCCTGAGCCAGGATCAAACTCTCCAAACAAACGTTGAACCTTCCTTCCGCTATCCAGTTGTTAAGGTGCAAAATGCTTCGCAAGGAAGCATTTATAATATATCATAGGTGTATAGCCTTGTCAAGAACGCTTAGTATTGGTAAACCGAGCTATTTTACGGCTCATCATTGACAGCCGTTTCGCAGTATCAGTAAACTGAGTTTGCCCGTTGCTAAAGTTGGAGGAAATTGCCGGTGGCCGATATTGGAACGATTGCTCAGCAGTTAGCCGAAACACTCAAGCGTTATCCGGCTGATTACATTGAGGCTCACCTTGAGGAGAGCCAGGCGAGCTATATTACCTACCGGGGGCGGGAGCTGGAGTCTATCGGCAAGCTGAGTAGCCGGGGCGGAAACGTGCGTGCCCTGGTAAAGGGGGGGTGGGGGTTTGTCAGCTTTAATGAGCTGAATAACCTGAGCGATAGAATTGAACTGGCAGTAAAACAGGCTCAATTTGCCGCCAAGCGAAAGAGCCAGCTGGCCCCGCTGGAGGCGGTGGTTGAGGTGGTATCAAGCCGGGATAAAGACCCGGCATCTATTTCCCTGGCGGAAAAGAAGCAGCTGCTTGATGAATATAACGACATCATCTGGAGTATCCCCAAGATCCAGACCTCGGTCATCGGCTATGGCGATAGCCGTAAGCGGGGCATCTTAATTAACTCAGCGGGCAGCTATATTGAGCAGGAGAGGGCGGATATCGCCCTCCGTCTGGCGGCCATCGCTGCTGATGGTGGTGATGTCCAGCAGGCCGGGTTCAGTCTGGGCAGCCGGGGCGATTTCAGTCAGGTCAGTGGTCTGCACCAAAAAGTAGAGCAGACGGCTCAGCGCGCCGTGGCACTGCTATCCGCCCCGCAGGTAAAGGGGGGAGAATATACGGTAGTGCTGGACCCGGTGCTGGCTGGTGTCTTCGTGCATGAAGCCTTCGGGCATCTCTCTGAAGCTGATTTTGTCTATGAGAACGAGCAACTGCGCCAGATTATGACCCTGGGCAAAGAGTTCGGCGGTGAACAGCTCAATATCGTTGATTCAGCGATAATGCCCGGGCTGAGGGGCAGCTATAAGTATGACGATGAGGGAGTGCCGGCAGGCAAGACCTATCTCATCAGGGAGGGCAAATTGGTCGGCCGGCTCCACTCCCGGGAGACCGCCGCCAAAATGGGAGAAAAACCAACCGGCAATGCCCGGGCGGTCAGCTACCGCTACCCGCCCATTGTCCGCATGACCAACACCTACATTGAGCCGGGGTCAGCCTCTTTTGAGGATATGATTGCCGGGATTAAAGAGGGGGTATATGCCCGGAACTGGTATGGCGGCACCACCAGCATGGAGATGTTTACCTTCTCGGCGGGTGAAGCCTATATGATTCGCCAGGGCAAACTGGCTGAGATGGTGCGGCCGGTGGTGCTCACCGGCAATGTGTTTAATACCCTGCATAACATAGACGCTATCGGTAATGACCTGGAGATGAACCAGGGTGGTGGCTGTGGCAAGGGGGAGCAGATGCCCCTGCCGGTCGCCAACGGTAGCCCGCATATCCGTATCCGCCAATGTCTGATTGGAGGCAGGTAGATGGAAGAGCTACTGGCCAGAGCTAAAAAAGTAGCTGAAGAAGCCGAGGTATTTATCGTTTCCGCTGAGGAGACGCCGGTCCGGTTTGAGGCGAACCGCTTAAAGCATATTCAGAGCCGGCAGAGCACCAGTGTCGCCCTGCGCATTGTCCGGCAGGGCAGAATTGGCTATGCCATCACCACCGAGCCGGGTGATGCCGGGAACCTGGTCAATATGGCGGTGGAGACCGCCCAGTTCGGCACCCCCGCCCGGTTTGAATTTCCCTCGCTAACTGCCTACCCTAAGATTGAGGTTTTCGACCCGGCAGTAGAGTCGGTATCAATAGAGGCTATGATTAAGCTCGGTGAGGAGCTCATCGCCACGGTCAGCAAGCATACCCCGGATATTATCTGTGAGGCTGAAGTAGCCAGGGCAGTGACCTCGGTTAGTATTATCAATTCCCGCGGTGGCGAGGCAAGATATAAAGAGAGCTCGTTCAGTCTGGGTGTTGCCGGCAGCCTGATTCGGGATACCGATATGCTCTTTGTCGGTGAGGAGGAGAGCTCCGGCCACCCCATAACTGAGCCAAAGAAAATAACTGATGCGGTCCTCCGGCAGCTTGAGCTGGCCCGAAATAAGGCCACACTACCCGGCCGCTCTTTGCCGGTAATCTTCACCCCCCGCGGGGTAGCCGGCGCGCTGGTCCCCTCCCTGACGGCGGCGTTTAATGGCAAGACGGTTCTGGAGGGGGCTTCGCCCATCGGCAGCCGGCTTGGTGACAAGGTTTTTGATGAGAGGCTCTGTCTGGGAGATGATGCCACTCTGGACTATCGCCCCAGCAGCCGCCCCTGTGATGATGAGGGCGTAGTCAGCCAGCGCACCCCCCTCGTTGAGCAGGGGGTGGTAACCAGTTTTCTCTACGACCTGCAAACGGCGGCTCTGGCTAAAACGCAGAGCACCGGTAGCGGTAGCCGGAGCGGCGGCAGATTGCCATCTCCGGCACCGAGTGCCTTTATCATTGCCCCCGGCGATACTACCTTTGCCGAGATGGTCGGCGATATAAAAGAAGGCCTGGTGGTGGAAATGCTGATGGGTGCCGAGCAGGGCAATATTCTGGGTGGTGATTTCAGTGGCAATGTCCTTTTAGGTTACAAGGTGGAAAGTGGTAAAATAACAGGCAGGGTTAAGGACACCATGGTTTCCGGGAATGTTTTTCAGCTTCTGAAGAGTATTGCCGCTATTGGCAGTGAGACCAGGTGGGTAGGTAGCCTTTTGCAGGCCCCGCCCCTTTACTTCTCCCGTTTGTCAGTAGCGAGCAAGGCATAAGCTGTTTAGAGAGGCAGAGCAAGATGAAACGTTTAGTCAAGATTTACGCCCGGCCCAAACTTAACGCGCCCAATATGCTGGCGGCCTGGCCCGGGGTGAGCAATGTTGCCATCATTGTGGCGGCCTATCTTATGAAAAAGCTGGACTTCAAGAGATTGGGTGAGGTTGAGGCTTCGTATTTCTTCGACCCCATCGGGGTGGTGGTGGAGAACAATGTCATTGAGGCACCCCACTTTCCCCAGAGCGAGTTCTACTACTGGAAGAACAAGGCCGGGGGGAGTGATTTGATATTATTCATCGGTGAAGCTCAGCCCGGCGCCAACGCTTATGAACTGGCTAATTGTATTCTTGATATCGGGGAGAAATTCGGCGCCAGGCGGGTATATACCTGTGCCGCTGCTCTGACCCGCATTCACCACTCGGAGTCGCCCGATGTCTGGGGGGTTGCCACCAGCCCGGAGGTGGCTGAAGATTTAAAGCGTTACAAGCTGGCGCAGAGGGGTAACCTGCAGATTGCCGGGCTTAATGGGTTGCTGCTGGGGGTGGCCAAGGAGCGGGATATCAAGGGTATCTGCCTGCTGGGTGAAGTGCCTCTCTATACCACCAGGGTGCAGAACCCGATGGCGGCCCTGGCTATCATCAAGGTGCTGACGCGGATGCTGGGCATTGAGGTTGACCTGGCTGAGCTGGTGCAGCAGGCCGGGGAGACCAAGGAGAAGATAAGGGAGTTAACGGATAGAGCTATGGAGGACTATATCGACTACTTTACCGAGCCTATCTGGGAACACGGGGATGAGGAAGAGGAGGAGGGATGGAACTAGACCCTGGCTTATCGGCTGAGGAGATTATCGCTGACCTGGGCGATAAGGCCAAGCCGTTGCTCAGTTCCAGGCTGGTCGGGCTGTCCAACCTGAGTCCGGATGAGCTTGAGCTTTTAGACAAGGTATGGGCGGCGATTGAGCCCAAGCGGCGGCGGCAGATTGTTTATCGGCTGGTTGAGCTCGTTGAGGATAACTTTGAGCTTAACTTTGATGATATTTTCCGGTATTGCCTCAAAGACGAGGACAGCGAGGTAAAATGCAAGGCGATTGAGGGGCTGTGGGAAAGTGAAGAGCCCTCTCTGGTCAGTCCCCTGATTGAGCTACTGGAGCAGGATAGCTCGGCCGATGTCCAGGCGATGGCGGCCAGTGCCCTGGGTAATTTCGCCATGCTGGCGGAGCAGGAAAAGCTGCGTTCCTGCCGTAAAGCCAAAATATGCCAGGCTTTGTTTGATATTATTGATGACCAGAGCCGCACCATAGGGGTCAGGCGCCGTGCCCTGGAGGCAGCCTCCCCGTTAAGCCTGCCTCAGGTGAGTCAGGCAATTCGCCAGGCTTACCAGAGCCATAATCCTGAATTCAAGGTCAGCGCTATCTACGCCATGGGCCGGAACTATGACCCGGCCTGGCTACCGATACTGCTCAAGGAGTTAGCCAGCGCCGATGCTGAAATACGCTACGAAGCGGTGGTTGCCTGCGGTGAGATGGGCAGGGAAGGGGCGGTAGCCCCGGCGACCAGACTGGTCAATGACCCCGATACCGATGTGCGGCTGGCGGCAATTCAGGCACTGGGTAAGATCGGGGGCAGTGAGGCCAAGAACTGTCTGGAGGAGTGCCGGTATAACTCCAGCGAGGCAGTCCGCGAGGCAGCCAGGCAGGCCCTTGCCGAGCTGGAGGCGTGGGAAACCCCGCTTTCTTTCAGATAGTTGACATAAGGAGCTGTTTTTGATGATTACCGGCCAGAAGGTGGTGCTGCGCGATAAAAAATTAAGCGATGCCCGCAATGACTATAAGTGGAAGAAAGACCCCGAGCTGGCGCAGCTTGATGCGGCGCCACGGTTAACCAGTAGCTTTGCCCAGTATCTGCTGAGCTACAGCGCTGATTTGCACCTTTCTCGTTCCACCAGCCGCCAGTTTGCTATCGAGACTACGGACGGCAGGTATATTGGCAACTGCGGCTTTTATGACATCAGCTACATCCGGGGCGAAGCTGAGCTGGGCATCATGATTGGTGACCGCGATTACTGGGATAAGGGCTACGGCGTCGATGCGGTAAACACCCTGGTTGATTACATCTTTCGGGAGACAAAGCTTAACCGCATCTACTTAAAGACACTGACCGGTAACTTAAGAGCCCACCGCTGCTTTGAGAAGTGTGGCTTCAGCCAGTACGCAAAGTGGGAGAGGGACGGGTATAACTTTGTGCTGATGGAGATAAACCGCAGCCAGTGGCGGGAGCAGACGGAAAAGGCTTGATGTTTTTATTGCTTCCGGTGCGGTAGGGCGACCGTAGCCGTACCGGATAGAGTTTTCTCCCCCCGCGGGTTCTCCGCCCAGAGGCTACAGTCTATATAATATTTATCAGCCATAGTATACTGCTTGATTACCTTGCCCCGGCAGGTAAGGGTCTCCTCGGGGAAGTTCATCCCCTTGTAGCTGCAATTCAGTTTCTGGAGAACGCCCTGCTCTCCTGTCCAGTCGCTTAATAGCTGTGCCAAAAAGCTGAAAGCCAGCTGACCCTGGACGATAACCCCGGGCAGCCCCCGGCTCCGGGCGAAGTCTTTATCAAAGTGGATGGGGTTGTTGTCGCCGGAGACTTCGCCCCACCTCACCAGCTGGTCGGTGGTCGGCTTTTTGACCAGGGGCGGTATTTCACTGCCGACGGCTATATCTTCATAGTAGAGCTGCTTTTTCATTGGGCGATAAGTACCTGGCGGCACCGGGCCACCAGCTCCTGTCTTTGATTTTTATAGGTCAGCTCAATGGTGAGGAAAGCCACCGGGCGGTTGTCTTTGCCGGCGCGCTGGCGGAGCTTGGCCAGCTGGCTGCTGACCGTTATCCGGTCGCCTGCCCTGACCGGCTGGTGGCACTCCAGCTCGGTGCTGCCGTGAAGGAGGGTAGGGAAGAGAGAAATCAGCTCGGGCAAAATCCGGGCAAAGCCCAGAGTGGGGATGAGGCTGGGCGGGGCAATGTCCTGCCAGCGGGGGTTGGGGTCGCCGATAGCCCGGGCAAAGCTGGTTATCTTTGCCTTTTCAATCTGATATACCCCCACCTCCCGCTCCACCCCGATTCTGTCTTTCAGCTCTTCAATACCCTCTGCCATCGCTCACCTCAACATCGCTAAACCAAGCCAGTTTAGCCTGCCCAGGCTGGGGTGTCAAGGAAGCACCCCTTGACGGCTGAGCTGGGCTGGGTTACATTTAACTCGGTGAAGAACTATCAGCCTATAGAGTGGCTGGGCAGCCGGGTCAAAATCCTTGACCAGACAAGGCTACCCGGGGAAGAAGTCTATCTGGAGCTCAGCGACACTCAGAGCATAGCCTCTGCCATAAAAGAGTTGAAGGTCAGGGGGGCGCCCGCCATCGGGGTAATCGGGGCTTACGGCGTCGCCCTGGGTGCTCTGGGTATTCAAACCGGTGCTATTGATGAATTCCGCAAGAAGCTTGGTGATGTAATCCAGACCATTGCCGCCACCCGCCCTACCGCCCGCAACCTCTTCCGCATGCTTGGCCGCATGAAGCAGGTGGCTGAATCTGGGAAAAGTATTGATGGGATTAAAAAAGCGCTTGCCGGGGAAGCCGTCAAGATACACACCGAGGAGGCGGAGGCAACCCGAAAATTAAGTGAGTCCGGCGCTGGACTGATTAAAGACGGCTTTACTGTCCTGACCCACTGCAACACCGGACCGCTGGCGACCACCGGCTACGGCACCGCTCTGGGGGTGATTATCCGCGCCTTTGAGCAGGGCAAAAAAATCAGGGTCTTGGCTACCGAGACCCGCCCGCTATTACAGGGGGCGCGCCTCACCGCCTGGGAATTAAAGCAAGCGGGCATTCCCTTTAATCTTATTACCGATTCTATGGCGGGCTACTTTATGCGTAAGGGGGAGGTTGACTGCGTCATTGTCGGTGCTGACCGCATCGCCGGCAACGGCGATACCGCCAACAAAATCGGCACCTACACCCTGGCGGTGCTGGCGAAAGAGCACCGGATTCCCTTCTATGTTGCCGCCCCCACCACCACCGTTGACCTTGAGCTTAAAAGCGGGGAGGAAATCCCCATTGAGCAGAGAAATCAGGATGAAGTAACCCATATTCAGGGGGTGGCTATCGCCCCCGCCGGCATCAAAGCGCAGAACCCCGCCTTTGATGTCACCCCGAATAAGTACATAACTGCCATCATAACCGAGAGTGGTATAATTAAACCGCCCTTCGGGGAGGGGATTAATAAGGTCTGCAAATGAAGGAGGTTCTTGATGCCTGAGGCTAAGATTGGGGTGATTGGGGGGACGGGACTTTATGATATTGAGGGGATGACCGGTATTGAGGAAGTTGACATAAATACACCCTTCGGCAAGCCGAGCAATAAGTTAATCGTGGGCAGGCTGGAGGGGGTGGGGATTGCCTTTCTGCCCCGCCACGGCTGGGGGCACCGCATCATGCCCACCGAGCTGCCGGTGAGAGCCAATATCTACGCCCTGAAGTCGCTGGGGGTGGAGCATATCATCGCCGTCTGCTCG
>DATKYY010000050.1:0-46570 GCA_035528295.1 Dehalococcoidales bacterium
AAATCGATCTGGCTCTGGTTGGTAAGGGGATAACCTTTGATTCCGGCGGTATTTCCATAAAGCCGTCGGAGGGGATGGGGGAGATGAAGGGAGATATGGCCGGCGGGGCGGCGGTTATGGCTGCCCTCAGCGCCATTGCCCGGCTGAAACCGAAGATTAATGTCATCGCCATCATCCCGGCTACCGAAAATCTGCCCAGCGGCAATGCGCTCAAGCCGGGGGATATCATAATCGCAATGAACGGCAAGACGGTTGAGATTATCTCCACCGATGCCGAGGGAAGACTGGCTTTAGCCGATGCGCTGGCCTATGCCCGGAAACTGGGGGCCAAGCGTATTGTTGATGTGGCTACCCTGACCGGCTCCTGCCGGGTAGCCCTGGGTGATGTTTATACCGGTGTTCTGGGTAATAATCAGAAGCTAATAGACCAGGTGGTCAACGCTGGCCAGGAATCGGGGGAGCTTATCTGGCAGCTGCCGATGCACGAGCGGTATAAAGAGCAGAATAAGAGTGATGTTGCCGATATCAAGAATGTCGGTGGTAAATACGCTGGGGCAATCACGGCCGCCCAGTTTCTGGCTGAATTCGCCGGTGGTGCCCCCTGGGTTCACCTGGATATTGCCGGCACCAGTATGACCGATAAAGAGCGAGCCTATCAGGTTAAAGGGGCTACCGGAGTGCCGGTACGCACTCTGGTCAACTTTGTTCTGGCGCTTTTGAAGTAGAAATTTAGCCTGAATTATTGACTTAGTATGGTAAAATTGGTAGTTAGAGGAGCCGGGGAATAAGCCTTGGCGATAAATGGCATTGTGCTGGCTGGTGGTAAGGGCTTACGCCTGAGACGGAATAAGGCATTAGAGGCTGTTGGCGATAAGAGTCTGCTGGAGAGGGTAATTTCCACGCTTAATTTGTTTCAGGGCGATATTATTATCGTTACTTCCCGGGAACAATCTCTGCCGCACTCTATCGATTACCCCAAGTTGAGAATAGTCGCTGACGCCTATCCCGGCAAGGGCGCTTTGGGCGGCATTTACACCGGCTTGATGGCATCGGGTTCACCCCACAATATAGTCGTTGCCTGCGATATGCCCTTTCTGAACCACGACTTGCTGGACTATATGGTACAGCTTGCGCCGGACTACGATGTGGTTGTTCCCCGTTTGGGGAAAATGGTGGAACCCCTGCATGCGGTTTACTCCAGGAACTGCCTGACGGCTATCGAGTCTTTGCTCAAGCAGAATAGCCTGAGTATTACCAGGCTCTTCAGTCTGGTCAGGGCCAGATATGTGGAGGCTGAGGAGATTGACCGGTTTGACCCCCGGCACCTGAGCTTTTTCAATATCAACACCGAGGCTGATTTAAAGCGGGCCAGGGAGCTAATCAGGGAAGAAAGTTAATGATAAGCGTTGACCAGGCTTTAGACAAAATACTGGGCTATGTATCCGTTCTGGAGGCAGAGCCGGAGCCCATTCTGGAGACTCTGGGTCAGGTTCTGGCTGAGGATATCTACGCCACGTTTGATATTCCGCCGCTGGACAATTCGGCGATGGACGGCTACGCCGTCAGGGCAGCAGACACCGCTGGGGCCAGCCCGCAATCACCCCGGTTGCTGCGGGTGATTGACATTGTTATGGCCGGCTCTATCTCGGAGCGTGAGGTGGTGCCGGGCACGGCGATTCGCATTATGACCGGTGCCCCCATACCGCGGGGGGCTGATGCCGTAGCCAGATTTGAGATTACGGATGCGGCGGAGCGAAAAGACGCTACCAGAGAAATAGCTATTCTGGCGGAAATAAAGGCAGGCAATGACCTCCGCCGTGCCGGTGAGGATATAGCCAAGGGTGCCAGGGTATTAGGTAAGGGGACAGTAATCAGACCGGCCGAGGTCGGTGTTCTGGCCTCTCTGGGGCGGGCTCAGGTAGCCGTCATCCGCCGCCCCCGGGTGGCTATCCTGGTTACCGGGGATGAATTAGTTGACATAAATAAATCACTACCGAGGGGCAAGATATATAACAGCAACACCTATAGCCTGGCGGCTCTGGTGCGCCGCTACGGGGGTATTCCCCAGGTTCTGGGGTTAGCCTCGGATAGTGAAGATTTAATGCGAGCCAAGCTTAACCAGAATCTGGATGCCGATATGCTCATCACTACCGGTGGTGTATCGATGGGCGACTTTGACGTGGTCAAAGA
Organism: Dehalococcoidales bacterium; assembly: GCA_035528295.1. Classification (GTDB taxonomy): domain Bacteria; phylum Chloroflexota; class Dehalococcoidia; order Dehalococcoidales; family JAUYDJ01. The sequence continues at coordinate 2,191 of DATKYY010000050.1, forward strand.
CGTCCTGGCCAGGGAGGGGAAGCTGGTCTTCTGGAAGGTCCGGATGAGGCCGGGGCGACCGGTAACCTTTGGCCTGATTAAGGGACGGAGTAAGGCTGGGGTGGCTAAAGAAATAGTTCACCTCGGCTTACCGGGCAACCCGGTAAGCGCCATGGTTACCTTTGAGGTATTTGCCCGCCCGGCTATGCTCAAAATGATGGGCCGGGAGAATCTGGCTAAGCCAACGATAGAGGCCATAATAGAAGAGCCGATAGCCAATGATGGCGGCTTCCGTATTTTCGCTCGAGCCATAGTAGAGAAGCGTAACGGGCAGTACTTTGCCCGCTTGACCGGTCCGCAGGGTGCCGGGATTCTGACCTCAATGTCCCGTGCTAACGGGCTGGTAGTGGTCTCCGAGGACAGGCTCAGGGTGGAAAAGGGAGAGACCGTTCCGGTGATGATGCTGGACTGGAATGAGGAGAGCGGATAACTTGATAGTTGACGCTAAAGAGTTTGTTTTTAAGGCACCGCCGGCGGTAGCCCGGGCGCAGCGCGTTTTGATTAAGCCCAGTGCCGCTTATCCCGTGCCATACCCGGTGACGACCAGTCGCAAAATGCTGTCGGCAATAATAGCCGGCATCAGGCGGGTCAGTGATGCTGATATTCTCCTGCTTGAAGGCGCCCCGGAGGGGAGCCCGGTTCGTCCCGTATATCAAGCCCTGGGTTACGACTTCCCCCGCGTATTGATGCCGGATGTCAAGGATTGTATCTGGGTAGAGGTGGATAACCCGCTGACCAAGGCCCTGGCTGTGCCCACTTTCTGGGTGCCCAATATCATCCTGTCCAGCGATTACCTGATAAGCGTCACCCCGTTAAAGATTATCAACGGGCAGTGTAATTTTAGCATAATGAACCTGCTTTCCCTGCTGCCCAGCAGCAAGTATGGTGGTGGCCAGGCGGGGGAGTGGGGGGCTCTATATAGCCTCGGCATAGACCGGGTGGTGGCTGACCTCTATTTTACGCTACCCTTTGACCTGGGGATTATTGAAGCCCGCCAGAAGTTCACTAGTCTGGGTGACCCGACTCAGGGTGAGGTTGAGGAGTACGGTAAGGTGTTCGTGGGCGAGCCCTACCAGGTAGACCGGGAAGCCGCCGAGAAGCTCGGGCTTAAAGCCGGCTATCTTGACCTGATTGAAGAAGCCCGGCTGGATTTCGAAACCTAGTTTCTGAAAAAGTGACCGCTACTACGGCTTGGGGCGGGTTAGAGACTAATAGCGGACACTGAAACCGGTGTAGTCTCCGGTGTATTTTGACCAGACGGTTATTACCTTTTCCACCCTGGCTCCCGGTGGCCCAGCCTGAAGGGAGACGATTAGCTTCTCCAGTTTGTCTCTTTCCCCTTCGGCCTGAACCTCAACCATTCTTTCTGGCAGGTTGCGCACATAGCCGGTCAGTTCCAGTTCTCTCGCCCGCCGGGAGACGAAGGCACGGAAGAAGATACCCTGAACCAGACCATAGACTACGGCACGCAGTGAAACTAGGTCACTCATCTTAAAATAAACCTCAGTGGTGGTGAGGGGCAGGGGCGGTCCAGTCTAACCAAGCCCTGCTGGTGAGCCAGGTCAACGGCTTCCTGAAACTCGTCGCCGGTTATCGAGCGGGAAATGGGGCGGATAGCTGAGGCCTGGTAGCAGGGGTGATACTGATTCATAATATTCAGGTAGGTATTGGCGGAGACCTCTTGGGCGAGGAAGCGCACCACTTCTTTAGTCCCCGCTAGGCGGTTGGGCAATATTAAGTGGCGTACCAGCAGACCTCTTTGGGCAACCCCCTGCTCATCTATCTCAAGGTCGCCGACCTGGCGGTGCATCTCCCTGACGGCTGCCCGGTTTACTTCCGGGTAGTTTTTTATCCCGGACAGCTTTTCCGCCGTCTTTTCATCGGCGTATTTCATATCGGGCATATAAATATCAACAATGCCGTCCAGCAGCTCCAGTGTCTCCACTGAGTCATAGCCACCGGAGTTGTAAACTATAGGTAACTGAAGCCCGTCATCTATGGCTGATACCAGCGCTGCCAGGATATGGGGCACGACATGAGTCGGGCTTACCAGATTTATATTATGGCAGCCCTTTGCCTGCAGGGAGAGCATCATCCCAGCCAGTTCCCTTCGGTCAACCGTATCGCCTTCACCCAGCTGGCTGATGGTATAGTTCTGGCAAAAGCGGCAGTGCAGGTTACAATAGGTAAAGAAGATAGTGCCTGAACCGTGCCTGCCCACCAGGGGTGCCTCTTCGCCAAAGTGGGGACCGTAGCTGGAAACCATCGCCTGAGTAGTAATTTGGCACTCCCCGCTCTCCCCAGCCAGACGGTTAGCCCGGCACTGGCGCGGGCACAGACGGCACTCGGCCAGCATTGCCCGGGCTTTGGCGACTCTAGCTTCTAACTCCCGGCGATGAAGCTGCTGATAAGCGGCGATTATCCTACTCCTCTTCCCTGGGCTCCTTCTTGCCTTTTTTGATTAGCTCGACTTCGGTGGTGGGTGGCATTATGGTGAGCAGTGGCGCTTTCTTGCCACCCTTTTTGGCTTTCTTCGACTCTCGCTTTCGGAAATCTCGACTTCCCATGTCAGCACCTCTATTCTGGGACTTCAGCGATGGCTAACTAGAGTTTAGCAGAGGCAAATTAGAGTGTAAAGTTGACCCCAAGACGCTCCAGTGCGGAGCGGGCGGCTTCGATGTCGGCGGCTTTCTTGCTCTTCCCGGCCCCCCTTCCCAGCAGGGTATCGCCTATTCTGACCTCAACGGTGAAATTTCTCTCGTGGGCTGGTCCGGTAGTGGCGACTACCCGGTAGACGGGTATCTTCTTAAGCTTGGCCTGAAAATATTCCTGAAGCTGTGATTTGTGATCAACCGTTACCCCCTGGCTTACCGCCTTTTGCAGCGCTTTACCAAATAGCTTCAAGACAATGTTCTCGGTGGTAGCCGGGCCCTGGTCCAGATAAATAGCCGCTATCACTGCTTCCAGGGCTCGGGCCAGGTTGGCGGGCTTCTTTCGTCCCCCGGTGGCTTCTTCGCCTTTACCCAGATAGAGATAGTCGCCCAGCTTGATGGCGCGGGCGATACGGGCGAGGGTACCCTGGCAGACCAGGGCGGCGCGTAGTTTGGTCATTTCCCCCTCACTGAGGCGGGGGAAGTCGAGATATAGTTTTTGGGCAATTACCAGACCCAATACCGCATCACCCAGAAATTCCGGCCTCTCATTGGAGGCGAGGGGAAAGTTGGGGTTCTCATTGAGGTATGAGTCGTGCACCACTGCCTGCTCAAGAAGAGCCGGGTTTTTAAGTGAGATGCCCAGGGTTTGTTGCAGTATGGTTAAATCAGCCAAGGTTACGGCGCCCTCCCTGGAATAATCTGAAGTCCAGCATAAATCTCTCGCTCTGCCTTGTCAACTGTGGGCTTCTTTGGGCACAGCCGGCAAGCCTGATTGCCGTAGCTGTAGCCGGGTGTTATAATTTAAAGGCGAGGTAATATGCCATGACCGATGAAACCAAGATTCAAGACAAAGAGTTATTCAAGATATCAGGCAGTATTATGAATGAAGGCGGGTTGGAGAGCTTTCTGCGCGATTTGGAGGCGGAGCAGGTTTTCTGGAACTCGGGAGTGGTCGGAGTAACCAAATTTATCGGCTTTTTTACCACTGAGAGCAACCGATATACCGAGCCCAGACTCAGGGAAGTATGCGATAGTATGTGCTGTGCCTTGATCGAACTTGCCGATTTTCTCGTCTGCCAGTCTCAGTCCATGGATACCCTGGAGTTCACTGCGGATGATACCAAATTTGGCCTCTCTATGTGTGTTGATGCTGACACTCAACATTCCGGTATCGAGGTCAGCAAGGAACGGCTTCATAGCCTGGCCAAAGCTTCTCGGGAAGCCTATGCGGCTTATCGGGCGGCGGTGAAAGAGGCGCTGCCGCTATAGCAAGCGGAGATACCGGGAAGAGTCTATCTGGTGCCAATTAAGTGACAATATCGTGCCCTTGCCGTGGCTGGGGGCTGGATGCTATAATCTCAATACGCTGGGGAATCGTCTAGCGGTAGGACAGCAGACTCTGAATCTGCCAGGCCAGGTTCGAATCCTGGTTCCCCAGCCATTTTTATTCCTCCCCGTAGAAAATCTGGGGGTGGCACACCAGGTACAGCAGTGAGCCAATAAAAGTAATAAATATAATTAATATTGCCCACGGCGCTTTGTGTCCGCCAAGCACTTTGTTTCTTCTGGCCAAGTCCTGTAGCAGCATTAAGGCCAGCACGATGTGCAGGATACAAAACAGTAAAAGGGCCAGGTACCATTGTAGGTCCATATTATTCCCGCCGAAGATTTAGCCTATATTATAAGCGAAAACCGCTGGTCAGGCGAATTCCGGTATCAGTTTATCAGCTTCATAACTGCTTGAACAGGGGGAGGCATTGACGGAAATTAGCTTTTAGCCGGCTTGATACGTCGGAAGGTGGTTAGCTGGCAGACGGTGCCATCTAAATCAACATAGGGAGAAGCCAGCACCTCATAGCTTCGGCCATCGGGGAAGTGGTATTGCCACCCCTCAGTTGTCCCCTCGATAACACCAGGCAGTTTACAGGTCCGGCAGGGCTCATCCAGCTGGTGCAGATACTGGTAGCAATAAGCGCCAGCGCCTTCACCAAAGTGGTTTACCATGCTGGGATTAGCCAGTCTTATCTTATAGTCGGGGCCGATAACGACGACCCCGTCCGTCATCGCTTCCAGTATGGTCAGCATGGCCTCTTTCTCGGCGATCAGTCGAACCTCAAGCTGGCAGCACCGTTTCCATTCCTGGTGTGCCGTTGCCGTCAGGTAACCGAGACCACCGGCAATTACGGTGAAGATTACCATCCTGATAAGCGGGTCGGGGAAGGGAGAGACAAACAGGGCACGGGGCAGGAATGTCATCAGGGCGATGATGGTAATCATCATCGCGGCCCTGACCCCGAAGACATAACCAGCGTAGACTATAGGGGCCATGAACAGGAGGCGGTGCACATCATGCACGCCATAAAGAAAGCCCCAGCGCAGGGCTTCCCATCCCGCCAGGTCAATTATTTCACCGAGGTAGTAGAATAGAATGCAGAACACCAGCATGGACAAAAGGATGTAGCCACGATAGGCATCGCGCCTTATCGGTGCGGGCAGGGTGATTTTGCTGGCATCAGGCTTATCCATTCCTCCATCCTCCCAGCTTCTGCCATCAGCTTATCACCGGGCGGGTAATTTTGACTTCCGCCGTGATACCTATTTTTGGCTTCCCAAAATACCTAGCCCGGTTCCGGCGCTTAACACTTTACACCTACTGCTGATAGTGTATGGCTAAGTAAATATACCTAATGAAATAACGGGCTGGAGCTTCAATTACTCCAACCCGTTACTTCGTTTCGCTTAGCCTTATTCCGCTACCGCTTCTTCATGCTCGGCAATATGCAGGAACCGGTAGGATAGCCAGATGACGAGTAGGGCATCGGCGACCAGGGCTACTGAGATGGCAACCTCCATCCAGTGGGGGAAGTAGGTGAAGCCCGGTCGCATGCCCAGGGCAAGCATACTGACGTTGAAGCGGTTGAGAACCAGACCGAAGATAACCAGCACTGAACCCCAGAAAACGCCACGCCGGTTCTGCCTGATGGCGGGCCGGGAAAGCAGGATGATGGGCGTAACAACGCCGATGATAATCTCTGCCCACCACAGCAGATTTATGGGGTAGGCGGTGAAAATCAGACCCAGTTCGCCAGCCACCAGCAGGTCCACCAATTTCAGCAACAGGTAAAGGCCGAGGATATAGGGAATTGCCCTGGCCAGACCGCTCAGGACATCTATCGCCAGCTCATGACCGAAGGCTCTGTTGCTGAGCGTAGATTCAAAGATTACCATGGCTGGGCCGACTGATATTGCCGAAAGGAGGAAGAGAAGCGGTAAAACCGGTGTGTACCACAGGGGGTGCAATGATTGCGGCATCATCAGCAGCATTGTCCCCAGGGAGGACTGATGCAGGGTGGAGAGGGCGATACCGGCGATAACCAGAGGGATCTGAATTGCCCGGATAACCCGCAGCGGGATACGCCAGTTGAAGCGCCTGATGACGGGCACGTTAAGTTCGCTTAAGCGTTCAAAGACGGCGGGGCTAAATTCAAGTGCCAGCACTGCGGTATAGGTCATCACGCATATGGCGACCTCGAACAATGGGGAATGTACATTCCAGTAAATGATGGCGTGCCAGATATACCAGGGTTGTCCCAGGTCTACCAGCAGGGCAAAAATGACCAGCAGGTAGCCCAGAAATGCGGTCAGAATGGCCGGTCTAGCCACGGAGTGGTATTTCTCCCGGCCAAAGATGTAGACGATGCCGGCTAGAGTGAAGCCGCCCGCCGCCAGGGCGACACCGCAGTACAGGTCAAAGCTGATCCAGAACCCCCAGGGACGGCCGTCACTCAGATTGCTGATGGCGCCCAGTCCATTGATGTAGCGGAGCACCATCGGTATCAGCCCCAGGATAACCAAGCAGCCCAGGATGAAGGTGCCGATAGGTAAAGACTGTCTCAATTGTCTCATTTTACCTTCTCCTTTTGCTTCTCTTCTTCACCGGCTTTTTGGCCTATCTTCTGCTGGCGCTGGACAAGCCAGTATATACCGGCCATGGCTGCCGCTACGCCGACGAGCACGGGGGGCACAGCAGCCATGGCACGCTCCGCATTGATGGTAACCGGTACGGAGGGGAGGGTGGTGAAGCCTATTTCCTCAAAAGGAACCGGGGAGAGATATAGCCAGGAAGTGCCCCCCACTTCTTGGGCTCCGTAGATGTGGTTTACGTATTTATCCGGGTGTTCGGCAATGCGCCCTTGGGCTTCGGCAATGAGCTCATCTCGTTCGCCGAACTTCAGAGCGCCGGTGGGGCAGGTGGTTACACAGGCTGGCCTTAGGCCAGCGCCCTGCCGGTCGGCGCAAAAGGTGCACTTGCGAATCCAGGGAAGGGGCTTGTCCCACTCAAAGTTGGGTATGCCAAAGGGACAGGCTACCATGCAGTAGCGGCAGCCGATGCATTTGCCATCGTCGTAGGTTACCGGTCCGGCTTCTGTTTTTTCCAGGGCGCCGACAATGCAGGCTTCGGCACAGCCCGGCTCCTGGCAGTGCATACACTGCTGCTTGTTGAAGACCCATTGGAACTTGCCGTTGTACTCCAGTTCGGTAAAGTTTATCTTGGTGAAGGTATAAGCCGTCATTCGGGGCGGGTTCTCACAGGTCCCTGAATTGGTAGTCTTCTCGGCAGGCAGCTCGTTCCACTGCTTACAGGCCACCTGACAGGCTCTACATCCTATGCATTTGGTCGCATCGTATAGTGTTCCTTTACTCATCTTATGCCCTCCTCACATTGCACAGGAATGTCTTGTATTCCGGAATGGTGGTGTTGGCGTCACCCACGTGGGGGGTGAGGATATTGCCGCTATCACCGGTGGCCATACCGCTGTAGCCGAAGTGCCAGATCACGCCGATCTGGTGAATTGTTTTCCCGGCTACCTGCAGCGGCCGGAAGCGTTTGGTGACCACAGCCACGGCTGTAATGTCCCCGCGTGCTGAGCTTACGATAACCCTATCGCCATTATTGATGCCCTTTTCCGCCGCCAGCTCCACACCCATCTCAACATACATTTCGGGCATCAGCTCCACCAGCCAGGGAAGGTTGCGGGTCATGATACCGGTCTGCCAGTGTTCGGTGCAGCGATAGGTGGTGCCTACGTAGGGGAACCTTTCCGGGGTGCCCCGGTTGTTCATAAAGGTGCCGACAAAGGAACAGGGGTTATTCTTGGTGAGCGACATCAGGTTTCTATCTAATGGGCTCTCCCAGGGTTCATATACCTCGGGTACCGGCCCCTCGGCTAGTCCATAACCCCAGAGACGGGCAACACCTTCCGGCTTCATAATGAAGGGCAGGTATTTCTCTCCCGCCGCAGCCTGATTTATCGGTGGCCAGCCTCCATCGGGCACATCACCCTGCCATTTGGTATCGGCGGTGTAGTTAAGGATAACCGGATGTTCGCTGTCAAAGGGCTTGCCGTTGAGGTCAACGGAAGCCCGGTTGTAGATAATGCGCCGGTTGACCGGCCAGCACCAGGCCCAGTTGGAATACAGCCCGATTTGCTTGGGATGGGCATCTACCGGGTCGGTCTTCTTGGCTTTATTGCCGGCTTCCTCGGTATACATGTTGCAGTAGAGCCAGTTCCCGGAACTGGTGGTGCCATCATCCTTAAGCGCACCGAAGCTTGCCGCCAGCTTGCCGGTGGTAAGGTCGTAGCCGTTTATCTCCCTGGCTACGGCGTCGGCAGTGATGTGTGCCCCGTAATTCCAGTCCAGGTTAGTTATGGCTTCGCGTGCCGGCGCGGCGCTGTCGGCTTGATAGAGCTCCTTGAGCTTGAGCATGACCAGGTTCATAGCCTCAAGGTCAGCCATGGCTTCTCCGGGCGGGTCCACTGCCTTATAGCGCCACTGTGCCCAGCGGCCGCTATTGGTGATGCTTCCCTCCTTTTCATAGGAGCAAGCCATGGGCAGGATGAATACTTCAGTCTTGATATCGGCCGGATTTACCCCCGGTCTCTTCCAGAACTCGGCGGTTTCATTCAGCCATATGTCGGCGGCAACCAGCCAGTTCAGGTTGCCCAGGGCTTCCCGTTCTCCGTTGGAGTTGGGACCTCCGGAGGCCGGGTTCTGACCCCAGGCCCAGAGCCCCTTGATTTTGCCCTGGCCCATCGCCTCAAACATACCGATATGGGTGTAGTTTACGCCGGGGTCACACTTGGGCAGATAATTAAAACCGAAGTCATTAGCCCCGGTGGCGGCATTGCCGTACCAGGCTTTGAGCAGACTGACGATATACTTTTTGTAGTTACCCCACCAGTTAGCGCTCTTGTCTCCGGCCAGCCCCTGGGGCGTGATGGTGGTCGGACGGGCGCGGTTAAGATAGGCTTCAAGACTAACGTCGCCTTCTTTGGGTACGGCGAGGTAGCCGGGCAGGATGTGGGCTAACAGGCACATATCAGTCGAGCCCTGAACATTGGACGTGCCACGCAGGGCATTGATACCACCGCCGGCAACACCCATGTTACCCAGCAGGAGCTGAAGTATGCCGTAGGCTCTGATATTCTGGGTACCATAGGTATGCTGGGTGGCGCCCATAGCATACATCAGGGTGCCTGCCTTGCCCTTTTGCCCGGTGGCGGTGTAGGTGCGGCAGACCTCCAGATAAACATCCTTCGGGGTGCCGGTAATATTACAGACAGTATCCACATCGTAGCGTGAGAAATGCTTCTTGAGCAGCTGGAATACGCAGCTGGGGTTCCGCAAAGTCGGGTCGGTAGCGGGAGTGGTCACATCAGCGTATTTCCATGTTGCCCTGGCCGCAGCGCTGTATTTACTATCTTTCACTTCACCAAATAGCCCCTCGTGGAAGGTAAATCCAGGGTTAACAATAAGCGCGGCGTTGGTATATTGCTTTACATAATCAATATTGTAGTTTTGGAGGTTTTGCTCCATGTCGTTGAGCACGTAGTTGATCATGCCACCGACGAAGGCGATATCCGTGCCCGACCTCAATGGAGCGTAGATATCAGCTTTAGAAGAGGTGCGGGTGAAACGAGGGTCAACGTGAATAAGTTTGGCTCCCGCCTCCATTGCCTTTTCCACCCATTTAAAGGATATGGGGTGGTTCTCAGCGGCATTGGAGCCGATAATCAGAACGCAGTCAGCGTTCCTGATATCAATCCAGTGGTTGGTCATTGCCCCTCTGCCGAAACTTTCCGCCAAACTGGCGACAGTGGAGGAATGTCAGAGGCGGGCACAGTGTTCGAGATAAACCACGCCCAGGGCGCGGTTCATCTTAGCCAGCAGGTAGCACTCCTCGTTATCCAGCTCCCCACCACCAAGGCCGGCGATGGCATCGGTTCGGTTCGCCTTGGCGTTCCAGTTCTGGTCGCGGGTGGACTTGACTCTCTGGGCGATGGTATCCAGCATCCAGTCCCACGATTTCTCTTCCCAGTCGGTTGAGTTGGGAGCCCGATACAGAGGCTTGGTAAGTCGGAACGGGTTAAGCTCACCATTTACCTGGTGAACCTGGGACATGGCTAAACCCTTGGGGCACAGCGTCCCCTCATTGATGGGGTGGTCCGGGTTCCCCTCTACCTTGATGATGCCATCTTCATAGGCGTGTACGATGGCGCCACAGCCTACCGAGCAGTAGCAGCAGATGGTGCTGGTTTCCTTGACTTTCTTTTTTAGGGGAAACTCTTTGGGAGCCGCCCAGATGGTGGTATCGGAAAGAAAAGGAAAGGCCACCGTGGCACCGACGCATGCCCCGGACATTTTGAGGAAATCTCTACGGTTTAGTTCCAAAGTTGCCTCCTTTCTGTTGGGCTAAGAAGCCTTGCGGGCAATAAAACGGGGACAATACTGCCTTGGTCATTTTGTCCCCGTTTGCCTCAAGATTAGCTTCACTCATTTAATCCTTCTTTATTTGGCTGAAGTGGGCTCTATTAATATTTTATCACTGTCCCACTCAATTCTTCTAGCCAGATGGTTGATGGCTTCTACTTAGCCTCAACCTTAACTTCAGCCTTGGCCTCCTTTTGCTGGGTAACCCGCCTCGCCCTGGCTTCCTTGATGGCGGCATAGGTACCGCCGATGTTCAGGTACCATACGAGCACTACCGGGATTATTACGATTGGTGTCATTATCGCTATCGCTACTATAATCTGCCATTCCATAATTAATTTATTGTCCTCCTCCCCGGTTATTTTCTTCTAAAGGCAGTGTCAAATCTGTTTCACTTTGACAACTGCTTTAGCCTCCTTTTCCCGGGCAACCCGCCTGGCTCTGGCTTCTTTGATGGCGGCATAGATGCCACCAACATTCAGGTACCAGACGAATGCAGCTGGGAAAAGGATAATGGGTACGGCTATTATTAGCGCTACAACGAATTCCCACTGCATTGCCCCCACCTCCTTCCTTTCTTGGCCGTTACTTAAAAGAGAGGGGGAAGGGCGGGGTTTGGAGCTAAGCCGAAGAGAGCTTTTTTCCTCAATCCCCCCCTTCCTCAAGCCTCAAGTCCAGCCTACCACCTTACCCGCAGACCTTGCTTCCGCCGTGATACCTATTTAGGGGCGCCAAAATCTAGTGATTTATACCTAATCAGGGCAGTCCAGGACTAGGTAATTATGCCTAGATCAGGCGTGAGCCAGTCTAGGGTCGTAACCGGGTTAATACCATAGCTAGCTGGGGTGTGGTAAAATAGGCAGGTAAGGAGGTCAGCCTGTTGGGTGAGATACGGGTTTTAATCGCTGATGACCATGCCGTGGTCCGGGAGGGCACTCGCCAGATTCTGGAGCAGGAGCCGGACCTGAAAGTGGTTGCTGAGGCGGCTGATGGCGGTGAGGCAGTGAAGTTGACCGGCAGCAGTAAGCCAGATGTGGCCATAATTGATATCTCCATGCCTCGTGTCGATGGCATCGAAGCGACCAGGCAGATCAAGGCTCTCTATCCACAGGTGGCCGTTTTAATACTTACCGCCTATGATGATGACCAGTTTGTCTTCAGTCTTATAGAGGCTGGTGCTGCTGGCTACCTGCTCAAAAGTGTGCGTGGCAGTGAGCTTGTTGATGCTGTCCGCGCCGTGTACTCTGGAGAGTCGGTGCTCCACCCATCGATTGCCCGCAAGGTGCTCAACCGTTTCGTGCCTTCTCTGGGTAAGGGCCAGAGGCAGGAGCCTCCCGAGACACTCAGCCAGCGGGAGATGGAAGTTCTCCATCTGGCGACTCAGGGTTTAAGTAACCAGGATATTGCCGATAAGCTTTCGCTCAGCCTGCGTACTGTTCAGGCTCATCTGGGGCATATCTTTAACAAGCTGCGGGTTAGCTCGCGGACTGAAGCCGTAGTACGCGCCTTAAAAGAGGGCTGGATTACTCTTGACGATATACCCTGAAGGTTAAATCAGTTAAGGATACTTGAGGTATGGACGGAACACCCGGGACATTGATAAGCCGTCTGCTCAGGCTCATTAGTAAGCCGGCTTTTTGGCTCATTGTAATTTCACTGGCGCTTATCACCCTCCCCCACTACGGGGAAGCCCTGCCCCAACCGGCATTTCTGACTCATGCCACCACCAATCTTGGTCTAACCCGGCACAGCTTTGAGCGCATTCTCTATCTGGCTCCCGTAGTCTGGGCTGGTTTTTTGTTTGGCTGGTGGGGTGCTTTTATTACCTCATTAGTTGCCCTTGCCTGTATGTTGCCTCGGGCCATTTTTATCTCGCTAACCCCCACGGACGCCTTATTTGAAACCGCGGCTGTTTTTATTGTCGGTAATGTACTGGCGGTTAGCTTTGACTCACTACGGCGGGAAAGAGAGCGCCGCGTCCAGCTGGAGGTGACCCAGCAGGAACTGCGGACATCCGAGGAGAGATACCGGGAGTTATTTGAGAATGCCCATGATGCTATCTGGCTCCATGATTTGGACAAAAATATCGTGGCGGCTAACCGGGCCTGTATCTCTTTGATCGGATATGAATTGGAAGAGCTATACCGCTTGAACGCCAATAGCCTGTTCCCGGCGGAGAGCCTGGAGGTTATCCATGGCATAGAGCAGGGTCTGCTGGGGGGTAAAGCGGTTAGCCCTATTGCCGAAATAAAGCTTATCCGGAAGGACAAGAGCGAAGCCTTTGTCCAGCTGGCTACCAGTCTGGTTTTTAACCAGGGCGAGCCTGCCGCCTTCCAGCATATTGCCCGGGATGTTACCGAACAGAGACGGATGCAGGAGAATATGCGTTTCTATTTGCAGCAGGCAATCAGGGCTCAGGAGGAGGAAAGAAAGCGTATCTCCCGCGAGCTTCACGATAGCACTATTCAGAGTCTGGTGGTGCTCTCGCGCCAGCTGGATACCATGACTTCCGATGATAAAAAATTGCCCGCCGATACCCATCACCGTTTGGAGAAACTGAGGCAACAGACCAGTAATATTATGGATGAAGTACGCCGTTTGAGTCAGGACCTGCGACCGGCGGCACTGGAGAGCCTTGGTCTATTATCAGTCCTGGAAGGGCTGGCCTCCGATGTTGCCCAGTACTCCGGGGTTAAAACCAGGGTTAATTTGATTGGTACCGAGCGCCGTCTTCCCGAAGAAGTCGCCCTGGTGCTTTTCCGCATTACTCAGGAGGCATTGCGGAACGTATGGCGTCATTCTGAGGCGACTGAGGCTGAGGTTACCGTTGAATTTGAGCCGAAACAGACCAGGGTAACCGTCAGTGACAATGGCAAGGGCTTTGATCTCCCCCAGGCGATAGGCGACCTGGCCCGGGACGGCAAGCTCGGCCTGGCCGGTATGCAGGAACGGGCCCAGTTACTCGGTGGTACTTTAAAAGCGCAATCCGAGCCGGCTAAGGGGACCAGAATAACCGTCGAGCTACCCTTATAATTATATTATAATAGTTGCCAGCGCTTATCTTCGGGAACCAAGCTCATCTCGTTGCTACTCATGCCTGCGGAAAACATTCGCCTTGCCCTTTAGCGCCTTTACTTGATATAATAGCTATAGCTATTATGACATAAGTGGCGCATTCGTCTAGCGGGTTAGGACACCTCCCTCTCAAGGAGGAGATCACCGGTTCGAATCCGGTATGCGCTACCAGGCTTGACTTTTATTTTAGTTCATTTTTATAATATTGCTTTCAGGTGCCCGAGTAGCGCAATGGTAGCGCAACCGACTTGTAATCGGTAGGTTAGTGGGTTCGAATCCCCTCTCGGGCTGAGGATTTGCTTTGGATAGCTTGGGGAGGGGTGCCGGAGTGGTTAATCGGAGCAGTCTGTAAAACTGCCGCCCTAAGGGCTACGCAGGTTCGAACCCTGCCCCCTCCACCATCACCCAAAAGGCTCTGGACATTAGTCTATAAAAGTAGCTATAATAGCTAACAGGATTAGTGCCCACATAGCTCAGTCGGTAGAGCACGTTCTTGGTAAGAACGGGGTCACCAGTTCGAATCTGGTTGTGGGCTTATATGAAGGGGGTTTTACAAAATGGCTAAACAGAAATTTGAGCGCACCAAGCCGCACTGTAACGTGGGCACCATCGGTCATGTTGACCATGGCAAAACAACCTTAACTTCGGCGATTACCATGGTACTGTCTAAGGTAGGTTCAACCCAGTATCGCGAGTTCGGCAGTATCGATAATGCGCCTGAGGAGAAGGCGAGAGGCTTAACTATTGCCATTGCCCACATTGAGTACGAGACAGAGAAGCGGCATTATGCTCACATCGACTGCCCGGGGCATGCCGATTATATTAAGAACATGATTACCGGGGCAGCCCAAATGGACGGCGCAATACTGGTGGTAAGCGCCCCTGATGGCCCGATGCCTCAGACCAGGGAGCATCTCCTGTTAGCCCGTCAGGTGGAAGTTCCGGCTATGGTCGTCTGCCTCAATAAAGTTGACATGATGGATGACGAGGAGCTTCTGGAGCTGGTGGAGATGGAGATGCGGGAACTGCTCACTAAATACAAGTTCCCTGGTGATGAGGTGCCCATGATCAGGGTGAGTGCGCTTAAGGTACTGGAATGCGGATGTGGCAAGAGAGAGTGCCAGTGGTGCGGCGGCATCTGGCAGCTGATGGATGCAATTGATAGCTATATCCCGGTTCCGGTGAGGCCCAAAGACCAGCCCTTCCTGATGCCGGTTGAGGATGTTTTCAGCATCAAAGGGCGTGGCACCGTGCCTACGGGCAGGGTTGAAAGGGGTGTGCTTAAGGCCGGTGACGAGATTGAGATTGTCGGCTTGCACCATGAGCCGCGCAAGGTGGTAGTCACCAGTCTGGAGATGTTCCATAAGATCCTGGACGAGGTTGAACCGGGAGATGCGGTTGGGGCTCTGCTCCGGGGAGTGGAGCGGGAAGATGTGGAAAGAGGTCAGGTGCTGGCGGCACCCGGCTCGATAAAACCGCACACCAAAGCCCAGGCTGAGGTCTACGTCCTGAGCAAAGACGAGGGAGGTAGACATACTCCCTTCTTTAACGGATATAAGCCCCAGTTCTATATCAGGACTACTGATGTTACCGGCAGCGTTACGCTACCGGAAGGGGTAGAGATGGTCATGCCTGGTGATAATGTAAATATGGCCATAGAGCTTATTTACCCGGTAGCTTTGGAGAAGGGGCTGCGATTTGCCATTCGGGAAGGTGGTAAGACGGTCGGGGCGGGCACCATTACCCGCATCATAGAGTAAATTATGGCGAAGAAGGCTGAAGCTAGGATTATTATTAGCCTTGCCTGTACCGAGTGTGGGGAGAGGACATACACCACTACTAAAAACAAAAAGAATGACCCACAGCGGTTAGAGCTTAAAAAGTATTGCCCTCGTTGCCGTGCTCAAAAACTCCATAGAGAGGTGAAATAGCGAGCTATAACCGAGGGCATGAGAGATTTGATTTATGGCGCATGGTAGTGTTCACCCCAAAAAAGGCAGTTCAAGGTTTAGTTTCGTTGGTGATACGATAGCCGAGTTAAAGAAGGTAGTCTGGCTCACCCGAAGGGAAGTCGGCTATCTGACTACTCTGGTATTGATTATCTCCCTTGTCGCCGGTTTAGTCCTGGGGGCGTTTGATTTCGGCTTTTCGACACTGGTTGAGTTATTTTTGGGCGGATAGCCGAGCCTTCATCTGAGTGAGGTTGATAGTGGCCGAGAATGGAAAACAGTGGTTTGTCGTTCATACCTATTCCGGGAACGAAGACAGAGTCAAGAGGAATCTGGAACAGCGCATCAAGCATATGGATGCTGATGGCGAGATCTTCCAGGTGGTGGTGCCTACCGAGGATGAGATTGAGGTTAAAAACGGGCAGAGGCACACCGTAACCAAGAAGATATTGCCCGGTTATGTCCTGGTTCAGATGAAGTTCGGCGACCAGAGCTGGAGTATAGTGCGCAATACCCCCGGCGTCACCGGGTTTGTGAGCAGTGAAAATAAGCCGGTGCCGCTGCAGGAGGAAGAGGTCGGCCGCATCTTGAAACAGATGGAGGAGGAAGCCCCCAAGGTTAAAGTTGGTTTTCGCAAGGGGCAGAGTATCCGCGTCATTGACGGCCCCTTTATTGATTTTATGGGGGTGGTGGATGAAATAAAGGCGGAGCGAGGCAAGGTCAAGGTGCTCCTGTTTCTCTTCGGACGGGAAACACCCGTGGAGCTTGACTTCTTGCAGGTGGAGAAACTTTAGACTCTATAGGGGAGAAGATGGCGAAGAAGATAAGAGCCATAATTAAGCTGCAGATTCCAGCCGGGAAGGCAAACCCGGCCCCGCCGGTTGGCTCAGCCCTGGGCCAGCACGGGATTAATATTATGGGCTTCTGCAAGGAATATAATGAGCGAACCGCCGGTCAGGAAGGGTCGATTATCCCGGCGGAGATAACCGTCTATGAGGACAGGTCATTCAGCTTTGTTACCAAAACGCCGCCCACCGCCGATTTACTGAAGAAGGCGGTGGAGCTGGAAAAAGGGAGCAGTGACCCGGCCCGGGAGAAGGTGGCGAAGCTGTCCCGGGATAAGCTACGGGAAATTGCCCAGATGAAGATGAAGGACCTCAACGCGGTTGATATTGAGGGGGCGGAGCGAATTATTGCCGGTACCGCCCGAAGTATGGGGATTGAGATAGAATAGATATGGCTAAGCGCGGTAAAAACTATCAGGAAGCAGTTAAGCTGGTGGACAGGACCAAGCTCTATTCGCCGCAGGAAGCGGTTGAAATCGCCCGGCAGATGGCTCACACTAAATTTGACGAGACGCTTGAGCTTCACCTGCGTATGGGGGTTGACCCCCGCAATGCCAGCCAGCAGGTGCGTGGCGTTGCCCTGCTGCCTCACGGATTGGGCAAGAAGGTACGGGTTGTAGTGTTTGCCCAGGGGGAGGCGGTAAGGGCTGCCGAGTCGGCCGGTGCCGATTACGTTGGCGGCGATGACCTGGTCAAGAAGATTGAGGGTGGCTGGCTGGATTTTGAGGTGGCGGTGGCTACCCCGGAAATGATGGGCAAGGTAGGTAAGCTGGGCAAAATCCTGGGTAGACGGGGGCTGATGCCCAACCCCAAATCGGGGACGGTTGTCCCCGCCGCCGACTTGCCCCGGGTGATTGAGGATGCCCGCAAAGGGCGGGTGGAGTTCAGGCTGGACCGGACCGCTATCATTCACCTGCCTCTGGGCAAAGCGAGCTTTGAGAGTGATAAGCTGATGGCAAACCTGACGGCGGTGGTGGAGGCGGTGGTTAAGGCTAAGCCCACTGGCGTTAAGGGGCAGTATGTTAAGACGGCCACGCTGGCGACCACTATGGGGCCGGGCATAAAGCTTGACCTCAAGCCAACCCTTGAATTAACCGCCGGTTAATGCTATATTAATTAAAGCGTCATTTCCGAAGACAGCGGGTGCCGGTTAAGGCTTAAATTTGTGCCTGCCGAGGAAGCTTGTTGCGTTAAACAGCTGTCCTTGTGCCTGGCACGAGGACTTATTTTTTTGTAGAGAGGTAAGCAGATGTCGAAAGAGAAGAAGGCGGAGACTATTGATAAGCTGAAGGAAGCCATTGCCAGTTGTAGCGTGGCTATTTTTACCGACTATCGCGGCTTGTCTGCCTCGGAGGCGACTGTCCTGCGCAACAAGCTGCGGGCGTCAGGCATTGAGTACCGCGTGGTCAAGAACACCCTGGCCCGTTTCGCGGTGGAAAGGGCCGGCCGGGATGATTTGGTCAGCTTTTTTGAGGGGCCGGTCGCCATTGCCTTTGGCTATGGCGAGATAACCGACCCAGCCCGAGCTTTATCTGACTATATCGACGCCACCAAGGCGACCCTGAGTGTTAAAGGCGGCTTTTTCGGCGATAGATTACTTACCGCTGCTGATGTGGAAGTCCTGGCTAAATTGCCGTCAAGAGAAGTATTAATCGCCAGGGTTGTCGGTGGGCTGCAGAGTCCCATAGCCGCATTGGTTAATTATCTTACCGCCCCGATAAGGGGGGTTATGTTTGGGTTACAGGCTAGAATTCAACAATTGGAGGGAGAATAAGATGCCGGAAGATAAGTTAGAAGCACAGCCAGAGAACACGGAAGAGGCGGCGGAAGCCGAAGTAAAAGAAGAAACTGCCGAGGAAGTAGCCGAGGCGGCGGAAAAGAAACCGGAAGAGGCCGAGGAAGCCAAGGAGGCTGCTCCGGAGGCTGAGGCAAAGCAAGAAGAAGCCGCGGGGCCAGCCAAAGTTGAGGAGAAGGCCGAGGCACCGGTAGCCGCCGGGCCAGCCAAGGCTGAAGCGAAGAAAGAAGCCGTGGAGAAGCCAAAGCTGGCGGTTAAAGCCGAAAAGCGAGCGCCCGTCATTGATAATATCATGGCGACCGTGAAGAAGATGACCGTCCTTGAGCTGTCCCAGCTGGTTAAGGCAATGGAGGAGGACTTTGGTGTTACCGCAGCCGCGCTAGTGGCGGCACCGGCGGGAGGGGGTGCTGCGGCACCAGCCGCTGCCGAGGAGAAAACCGAGTTCAACGTGATTCTGAAGGCAGTTGGCGCCAACAAGATTAGCGTCATCAAGACGGTGCGGGAATTGACCACACTGGGGTTGAAGGAGTCCAAAGACCTGGTGGAGGGTGCGCCCAAGCCGGTAAAAGAAGGGGTTAACAAGGACGAGGCGGCCGCCGCCAAGAAGAAGCTGGAAGAGGCGGGGGCTACTGCCGAGATTGTCTAATTGCCTGAGTAAATACACCCCGGTATGGGGGAGGTTGATATGCTTCAGGCAGATTGGCTTTTTATAATAGGCGCTGGTGGTTTGTTTCTCCTGCTTGGTGCGGGGGCAATTTTCTGGGACTGGCGGGAACAGAAGGCATACTACGATGCCATTGTCAGCCGCCGGGATACCCGGGAGTATCTGGAACATTACCCCCAGCGTCCCCAGTTCGGCGCCCTGAAGATAGGCGGCTGGATTGCCCTTGCCATCGGTTTCATCTTGCTGATTATGGGTGGCGCCTTCCGGCTCTGGGGCTGATTACCGGCGTAAGGGCTACACCATCTGTCTCGGGCGGTACTGGACGGCTTCAGCCAGGTGGTGGGCTTTGATTATCCCGGCATTTTCCAGGTCGGCGATGGTGCGGGCCAGCTTCAGGATGCGGTGGAAGGCACGGGCGGAGAGATAGAGCTGCTTCATGGCTGCCTTCAGCAGGCTCTGGGCGGACTCCTCTGCCTGACAGAATTCCCTGACTTCGGTGGGCATCATATCGGCGTTACAGCTCAGCTTTGTCCCCTGAAAGCGCTGGTGCTGTATAAGGCGGGCGGCGTTGACCCTCTCCTGGACCCTATCTGATTTTTCCCCAAGGCGGTTATCGGCCAGCTTTTCGTAGTCAATATGGGGCACTTCAATGAAGATATCCACCCGGTCAATGAAGGGCCCGCTGATGCGCCGCTGGTACCGCGAGACCAGACCGGCGGGGCAGGTGCAGCGCCGAAACGGATCGCCATAGTAGCCGCAGGGGCACGGGTTCATGGCACCGACCAGAATAAAATTGGCCGGGAAGGTGACACTACCCTGGGCCCGGCTGATGGTGATTACCTTGTCTTCTAATGGTTGGCGCAGGGTTTCCAGCAGCGAGTGTCCGAATTCGGGTAGCTCATCAAGGAAGAGCACCCCGCGGTGGCTGAGGCTTATTTCCCCCGGTCTGGGCCAGTGCCCGCCCCCCACCAGACCGGCGCTGGAAATGGTGTAATGGGGGGAACGAAAGGGGCGCTGCCTCATCAACGGAGTATCCGTGGGCAGCAGACCGCTGACGCTGTATATCTTGGTAACCTCCAGTGCTTCCTCACTGGTCGTCGGTGGCATTATTGAGGGGAGGGCACGCGCCAGCAGTGTCTTGCCGCTGCCCGGCGGGCCCAGCATTATTATATTATGCCCCCCGGCGGCGGCTACTTCTAAAGCCCGCTTGACGTGCTCCTGCCCTTTAATCTCGGCCAGGTCGGTGGTGACCGGGGGTGGGGTATAATCCTCGGTTTTATCGGGTATATACTCCGGAATCTCAATTTCGCCCCGGAAGTGACTGATCAGCTGGGAGAGCGATGTTGCCGGCCTTATCTTGACGCCCTCAACCAGGGAAGCCTCCTTTACATCGGCGGCCGGGGCGATGATATTGGCGAACCCTTCCTGGTGGGCGAGGGCGACCATGGGCAGTATGCCGGTGGTGTGGCGCAGGGTGCCGTCCAGTGACAGCTCGCCGAGTAAGACAGTCTGGGCGGTATCGGCATATAGTTGCTCGGAGCTGAGCAGGATACCAATGGCAATGGGCAAATCATAGGCGGGACCGGCTTTCTTCAGGGCCGCCGGAGCCAGGTTGACCACGATGCGCTTCAGGGGGAAGGTGCAGCCGGAGTTGCGAATGGCAGCCCGGACCCGCTCCCTGGCTTCCTGAACGGCAGCGTCGGGCAGGCCAACAATAGTAAACGATGGTAAGCCGTGGGAAATATCTACCTCAACCTCAACAATCTCCCCCTCCAGCCCGACCACGGCACAGGTCATTACTTTAGCTAGCATAGCTTTTTCTTATGTTAATCCCAGACCTGTCGGCTGTCAACGGGTAAAACTTGTGAGGGGTTCAGCCCTGATGTTAAAATAAGTCTTTGGAGGAGATTATGCCGCTTGATTCCATTATTGTTAAAGGGGCGCGGGAGCACAACCTGAAGAATATTGATGTGGTCATCCCCCGCGATAAACTGGTGGTGATTACCGGCGTCTCCGGTTCGGGCAAAAGCTCGCTCGCCTTTGACACCATCTATGCCGAGGGGCAGCGCCGCTATGTGGAGTCTCTCTCTGCCTATGCCCGCCAGTTTTTAGGCAGGATGGAGAAGCCCGATGTTGACAATATTGAGGGCTTGAGCCCGGCGATTTCTATTGACCAGAAGGGAACGAGCCGCAATCCACGCTCCACGGTGGGCACGGTAACCGAAATCTATGATTACCTCAGGCTGCTTTTCGCCCGGACCGGCCACCCCCACTGCCCCCGCTGCGGGCGGGAAATTACCACCCAGACCGTGCAGCAGATTGTGGATGCCATCCAGAACCTCCCCCAGAACAGCCGGATTATGATTATGGCGCCCTTAATCAGGGACCGCAAGGGTGAGTACCAGGCGGTTTTTGACGACCTGGGCAAGGCGGGCTATGTCCGGGTTAGGGTTGACGGGCATGTCTATGACCTGTCTCAGGAAATTCAGCTGGATAAAAATAAAAAGCACGCTATTGAAGCGGTAGTGGATAGATTGGTCGTCGGGCAGAGCGGCAGCCAGAGCCGTATTGCTGATTCGGTGGAGACCGCCCTCAAGCTGGGGGCGGGGGTGGTGCTGGTGTCCATTGTGGACGGTGAGGAGCTGCTCTTCTCGGAGCACTTTGCCTGTGTCTACTGCGGCATCAGTCTGGGTGAAATTGCCCCCCGCACCTTCAGTTTTAACAGCCCCCATGGGGCCTGCCCCGCCTGCACCGGGCTGGGGATGAAGATGGAGGTAGAACCCGACCTGCTCATCCCCAACCGGGAGTTATCTATCGCCCAGGGGGCGATACACCCCGGCTGGTGGCTTTCCTGGCATATGGATGAGCTCAGGATGCTGGGCAGGCGCTATGGTTTTTCCCTGGATACGCCGGCTAAAGAACTGAGCGAACACCAGCTTAAATTGATACTTTATGGAGAAGATGGGGAGCTGGTGCAGTACCGCAACCGCTACGGGCGGGTCAGGGAGTGTTTCAGTGGCTATGAAGGGGTGATTCCCTATCTGGAGCGGCTGAGCCGTGATACCCAGTCGGAGCGCAGCCGTGCCGAGATTGGACGCTATATGGCGACCACCCCCTGTCTGGTCTGTGAGGGCAAACGGCTCAAGCCGGAGTCCCTGGCGGTGACCATCGGCGGCCAGAATATTATGGATGTCGGTGCCATGTCGGTTGTCCAGGCAATGAAGTGGCTGACTGCCATTGATAAGCGGGTGCTCAGTAAACGGGAGCGAATCATCGCCCGGCAGATTATCAAGGAGATTCAAGGCCGCCTCGGTTTCCTGAAGGATATCGGTCTGGACTATCTGAGCATTGACCGTGCCTCGGCTACTTTAAGTGGCGGTGAGGCACAGCGGATTCGGCTGGCTACCCAGATTGGTAGCGGGCTGATGGGGGTGCTCTATATCTGCGATGAGCCGACGGTGGGGCTGCACCCGGCGGATGACTACCGCCTGATTGAGACCCTGAAGAGACTGAGGGATTTGGGCAATACCATACTGATTGTGGAACACGATGAAGCCATGATGCGTGCCGCCGACCATATTATTGATATGGGACCGGGGGCGGGGGAGCACGGGGGGTGGATTGTAACCACCGGCTCCCTGGCTGATGTGTTGAACTGTAAAGAGTCAATCACCGGCCAGTACCTCAGCGGCGCAAAGCAGATTCCGTTACCGGCCAGGCGTCGCCCCGGTTCGGGGCAGGAAATAGTCATCAAGGGGGCCCGGCAGAATAACCTGAAGAATATTGATGTCCGTATTCCGCTGGGCAAGTTTGTCGGCATTACCGGGGTTTCCGGCAGCGGTAAGAGCACCCTGATTGATGAAATCATGTACAAAAAGCTGGCTCAGCTCTTCTACAAGTCGCGGGAGAGGGCGGGCGATTGTGATGAGATTATCGGGGTGGAGCATATTGATAAGGTGGTCAATATTGACCAGTCTCCCATCGGGCGCACCCCCCGCAGCAACCCGGTGACCTATACCGGCGTTTTTACCCCCATCCGGGAGCTGTTTGCCACTGTTCCCGAAGCTAGAATGAGGGGCTATGCCCCGGGGCGGTTTTCTTTCAATGTTAAGGGCGGGCGTTGTGAAGCCTGCCGTGGCGAGGGCTTTATCCAGATTGAGATGCAGTTTTTGCCTGACGTGACCGTCCCCTGCGAGGTGTGCAAGGGGAAGCGCTATAACCGTGAGGCTCTGGAGATTAGATTTAAGGGGAAGAACATTGCCGAAGTGCTGGATATGACCGTGGCGCAGTCACTGGCTTTCTTTGAGCACTTCCCCCGGGTAAGGGGCAAGCTGGAGACCCTGCGCGATGTCGGGCTGGGTTATATTCACCTCGGTCAGCCGGCACCTACCCTCTCCGGCGGTGAAGCGCAGCGGGTCAAGCTGGCTACCGAGCTGTCACGGCGCTCTACGGGCAGGACGCTTTATATTCTCGATGAGCCGACCACCGGCCTCGCCTTTGAGGATGTGGCGGTACTGCTGAGGGTGCTGCAGCGCCTGGTTGATGCCGGTAATACGGTGGTGGTCATTGAGCACCACCTTGACGTGATTAAAAATGCCGATTATATCGTTGACCTCGGCCCCGGGGCCGGTGACCAGGGAGGCTATATCGTGGCTACCGGCACCCCTGAGGAGATTGCCGGGGAGAAAAAATCAGCCACCGGGCAGTATCTGGCCAGGGTATTAAAGAGGGGTGTCGATTATGCTTTGACGGCTCAGCCGCAGTCTGCTATGCTAGGGGAAGAAAAATGACTCGAGAAGAAGCAGTCGATTCAGTTAAGTCCAGTGTAGAGAACGAGAATCTGGTCAAGCATATGCTGGCTACCGAGGCGATTATGCGTGCCCTGGCCAGGCATTTGGGTGAGGATGAGGAGGAGTGGGGGCTTACCGGTCTTCTCCACGATATTGACGTGGAACTCACTGAAGGGGATATGAGCAGCCACAGTAAGCTGGGCGCTGACCTGGCGCGGGAGCTGGGGGCAAGTGAGGCGATGGCCCATGCTATCCTGTGCCACAATGAGATGCACGGTGTTGCCCAGACCAGCAAACTGGACAAGGCGCTGTTTTGCGCTGACCCGCTTACCGGCTTGATTACCGCGGCGACTCTGGTTCGCCCCGATAAAAAACTGGCTAATCTTGAGGCTAAATCGGTCGGCAAAAGATTCAAAGAGAAGAGCTTCGCCGCCGGAGCCAACCGGGAGCAGATTGCCAAGTGCAGTGAACTCGGACTTGAGCTTGATGAGTTTATTGAGCTCGGCCTGAAGGCAATGCAGGGCGTTGCCGCCGACCTCGGTCTCTAGCCGATAGAGATGGTTGAGCCTTCGGCGGTTTTAACGACATCAATGCGGCTGGGGAAGGCGTCCCTCAGCTCCTCCACATGAGTAATGACCAGTATCTGGTCAAAGTCATCCTGGATTGAATTTATCGCCTCTTTCAGCTTCTCAATACCGGAGCTATCCTGAGTGCCGAAGCCTTCATCAATGATTAAGATGGGCAGTGGCGCCCCGGCCCGTCGGGCTAAGAGCTTGGACAGGGCAATGCGGATGGCAAAGTTAATACGAAAGGCTTCACCGCCGCTGAACATTTCGTAATCCCGTGTCCCCAGCTCGTCAGCGATATTAATATCCAGGGTTTCAATCACATCCCCCTTCTTGGTCTCCCGCTGGGTTTCAATTTTGACATTCATTCTGTTATCGGTCATGCGCCCCAGAAGCCGGTTGGCTTCGATTTCAATTTCGGGAAGCGCCGTTTCAATGAGCAGGGCCTGGACCCCCCTCTTGCCCAGGGCCTGGGCTAGCTCCTGATAGATTTTCTCCTCTCTTGAGGACTTGGTGAGCAGTTTCTCCTTGGCCTTCTTTTTAATCACCAGCTCAGCCAGGCGCTCCAGCCTGGCTTTTGCCTGCCCCAGCCTTTCCTGGGCTTCCCTTTGCTGGCTGACCAGTGCCTCGTGCTCTGCCTCAGCCTGGGCCAGGTCGGTGGTCAGCTGGGGGAGGCGCTCCAGCTCCTTGGCCAGAGCCTGCGCCTTTTGCTGGCTTAGCTCCAGGCTTTGGCTCAGTTCGGCGATGGCTTCCCTGGCTCGAGCTCTGAATTCTTTTTCCTGGTTAATGAGCCGGTCGGCTTCATCCAGTTTTTGCTTCGGTGCTTCGTACTGCTGCCGGCTGGCCAGCTGTTGCCGTATCTGTTCGTGCTGCTCAGGGTTGTAGTCCAGTTTGGCTAGCTCGCCTTCCAGCGCGGTCAGTGCCTCCTGCTCGGCGAGGGCAAAGTCCTTCCGGGCCAGGTGCTGTTCAATTTCAGCCAGTCTCTTTCTGGCCTCGTCCAGTTGGCGGTTAGCCGCTTCGGCTTCAGCAACCTGCTGGCTGATAATAGCCGCCCGGCTCTGGACGGTGCTTTTTTCCTGGCTCAGCCTTGTTTCCAGAGCAGTTATTTCCCCTTCCAGGCTGGCCAGCTCGGCTCTGGCCTGCGTCAGCTCGGTTTGATTTGAGGCTAGAGAATCAGCTTTCTGCGCTTTATCCGCCTGGTATTTTGCCTCAATCAGTTTCAGTCCGTCTGCGCCCAGCCTGGTCTCGCATAGCGGGCAGTTGGCCTCGCTCTGGCCGAGCAGGATGTCAAGCTTCTCGCTTATTTCGCTTATTTCCTGTTCCAGCCGCCTGACACTGGACTCAAGGTAATTAACCCGGGTGATTAACTCCTGGCTTCGCTGCCTTTTCTGTTTCAGGGCTTCATCTTCACCGGCTAACCGGTTTAGCTCAGCCTGTGCCTGCTGTAACTCCGGCTTGAGCTGGGCCAGCTTCTGCACATTGGCTTCCAGCTCGGCGATTTTGTTTCGAGTGAGGGTATGTTCGGTGAGTAGTTGCTGGGATGCCTCCCTTATCTTGCTGTCCAGCTGCGTCTGCTGCCTTTCCAGATTAACCGAGAGCCGGAATTTTTGCTCAAGCTCATCGTTTAGTTTTTTGGTCTCGGCAAAGCGGGCGTAGTTCTCTTCAATAGTGTTGCGCTGGGCAATCAGCTGTTCATACTCCTGGAGGCGGGACTGGTGCTGGCTCGCCTGCTCCTGCCAGCGCCCCCGGTTCTCCTGGGTGTTGGTAATGTGTGCCTCCAGCTCATTTAATTGCGTCTTTATTTTCTCCAGCGATTCCTTTTCCTGCCGCAGCTGCTTCAGCCCGGCTTCTTTTTCACCGCTTATTTCTTCCAGACGGGCAAGCTCGCCCTGCGCCTGTGTCAGCTCGGCTTCATAGACCGGCTGCTGGGACAGCTCGTCATTGATGTCCTGGATGGTGTTCTCCAGCTGCCCTATTTCCGTTTCCTGCCCTTTGGCCAGCTCTTTCGCCCTTGATTCCAACTCGTCATAAAGGGAGAGCCCCAGTATGTCAGCCAGCACCTGCTTGCGCTCCACGGGACGCTTGACGGTGAACTCGTCAGCCCTTCCCTGCAAGAGAAGGGCGCTGTTAATAAAGGTGGGGTAGTCCATATGGAGGACATCAATTATTTTCTGCTGGGTCTGGCTGATGCTGTCACCGGAAATAACTTTGTAGCCGTCACCGCTGGCTACCTGAAACTCCAGAATAGTCTGCCCGGGGCTGCTTCGGCGCCTGGGCTTGGCGCGCTTGCGGATGATGCGGTAGTGTTGCTCGCTAATGGCAAAGTCAAACTCCACCTCCATTTCGGTCTGCCCCAGGTGGATGAGGTCGTCATCACTCTTGGCTCTGGCTTTACCCCAGAGCGCCCAGGTCATGGCGTCAATCAGGGCTGACTTGCCGTTGCCGTTGTCACCGGCGATGCAGGCGGTGTGAATGCCATCAAAGTGGAGCGGGGGGACATTATCCCGGTAGCACATGAAATTGCGCACTTTTAGCTTGAGGGGAATCACTCAAAAGCTCCGGATGACCAAATTTACTACCCACATTTTAGCATATTAAATAAAAAAGAGGGGCTTTGCCCCTCTGTAACATGCTGACTTTACCTGATTTAGTCCAGGTAGTCTCTTAATTTGCGGCTGCGGCTGGGGTGGCGTAGCTTACGCAGTGCCTTGGCTTCAATCTGGCGGATTCGCTCCCGGGTGACATCAAATTCCTTGCCCACTTCCTCCAGAGTCCGGCTCCGGCCATCTTCTAAGCCGAATCTGAGCCGGAGCACCCGCCGTTCGCGGGGGGTGAGGGTGTCGAGCACCTCGTCAATCTGCTCCTTTAATAATTGCTTGGAGGCGGCATCAACCGGGGGCAGGGCATTGCGGTCTTCAATGAAGTCGCTGAGGTGGCTATCTTCCTCCTCACCAATTGGTGACTCCAGTGAGATGGGGAGCTGGGCTACCTTGACGATTTCCCTCACCTTTTCCGGTGTTATTTCGATGCCCTTACCGATTTCATCAGCGGTAGGTTCCCGTCCGTATTCCTGGGCCAGGCGGCGGCTTACCTTGAGCAGACGGTTAATCGTCTCGACCATATGAACCGGGATTCGGATAGTTCGGGCCTGGTCGGCGATAGCCCGGGTAATTGCCTGGCGAATCCACCAGGTGGCATAGGTGCTGAATTTATAGCCGCGGCGGTAGTCGAATTTCTGTACCGCCCTGATTAGACCGATATTGCCTTCCTGGGCCAGGTCAAGAAGGGACATACCCCGCCCCACATGTTTCTTGGCGACGCTGACGACAAGGCGCAGGTTGGCTTCAGTGAGGCGCTTTTCCGACTTTTTCGCTTCCTGCTCAACCTGGTCCAGGTAAGCTTTAAACTGCTTCTCAAAGGACTGGGCCGATTTGGCGAAGGCATCGTCGCCGGCGAGCGTCTCTATCTTGTTCGGGGAGGTATTGTCGCCGATGATGTTGAAGACCTCCTCCGGTAGCAGGCTGATGTTTACCGAGAGGTTAATGAGCAATAGTTCGGTTACCGGCGTCGGCTTGTTTATCTGCTGGGTAATATTTTGGATTAGCTGCTGGTCTATCTCATTAGTAAGGCTATCTTTTAGTTTCGGATTAAGAATACTGTCCTTGAAGTTGGTGGTTGAACTCAAGCCGAGCTGTCCGCGGAGGCGGCGAATAATAGAAGATGCCTGTCCTATCTCCTTGAGTATCGCCAGTATTACCTCGGTTGCCGAAGGCTCTCGGCCGTTTTTCTGCTGGTAGTCCCGCTTGATGTCACTGATGCGGTTACCCTTCTCCATCTTTTTGGCGAGGTCTTTCTCATCCTTAGCAGTGAGCAAACGCACTTTGCCAATTTCATGAAGGTACATGTGAACCGGGTCATCGACTACCTCTTGCTCGTCAGCTTCTGCGGGCGTCTCCATCTCGGCAGCAGGATGTTCCAGGTCCTTATCTATGTCCTTTTGCTTGGATGCCTCTTCATCCTCTTCAATGTTATGTGGAGGTATGTATTTAGGATAATTATCTCTACTTTCCAACTCCATCTCTCAACCCCCTTTGCTCCCCGGTCTTGGCTGGCTTCTCTGGGTAAAGACCTCAGCCAGCTGAGCGCTGATTTCTGTTCCCTGCTCCTCAAGTTTGGCTAGCTCCGCCGCCGGGCCGCCCAACTCAGCGGCTAGGGCTAGTGCCTCCGTGTTCTTATCCTGTAAGCTGCGCAGGAACTTTTCCCTTAACCGAAGTACACACTGAGTCAGTCTTGACTCTATCTGGTTAGCCGGCACCTTCTTGCCGGTCAGGGAATCGACATACTCATAGAAGGCACTGTCTAATTTCTGCTTAGTTAATTTTACATCCTTGGTTCTCGTATAGGCAAGGAAGACCTCGCGGTTGGCCGTGTCGGCAAAATATTCCGGCAAAATCTCCCGGCACTGCTCCTTAAGTTCCGGGTGCTGGAGCAGCAGAGCCAGGCAGTATTCCTCAACGGGATCGGCCAGGGTGGGACGGAAGGCAGGGGCGACTGCTTCTGGTCTTGGCGCCATGACTCTGCGTTCCGATTTGATTCTGCCCAGCGAGGCTTCCAGACTGTGCTGGCTTACCTTAAGCAGGCGGGCCAGTTTCTGGAGGTAATGCTCCTGGCGGACGGCATCTTTAATTTCGGCAATAATGGGCAGGAGCTTCTCTACCGCCTGGGACTTGCCCTTGGCGGTGGTCAGGTCCAGGTTTGCGGTAAACACGTCAAAGGTGTAATCAACCACGGGCTGAGCCTCTGCCAGCAGTTTCGGCCAGTTCTGCGGGTCTTCTTTAATCACATCATCCGGGTCTCTGCCCTGGGGCATGATGATAGCCCTGATTTCCGAACCAGTAATGTTTTCATGGTCCACGCAACGGAGCATGGCTTCCTCACCGGCGGCATCGGCATCAAGCGCCAGAACCAGGTTTTTGGTCAGTCTCTTGAGGGAGCCAATCTGCCTTTCGGTTACCGCGGTTCCCATTGAGGCGACCACATTGCTGAAGCCATGCTGGTGGGCGGTGATAACATCCATGTAGCCCTCCACAATTACCGCCGTGTCCTGCTGCCTGATTGCCGGCATGGCCAGGTCTATGCCGTAGAGGACAGAGCTTTTATTAAAGACGGGTGTTTGTGGCGAGTTGAGGTATTTGGGCATAGAGTCATCCAGCGCCCTTGCCCCGAAACCGATAGTATGTCCCCGGTTGTCATGTATGGGGAACATCAGCCGATTACGGAACCGGTCGTGCCTTTTCTTGTCCTCGCTTTCCACGATCAGGCCGGCTTCAAGCAAGTCATCTTCGCTGTAGCCGGTCTCCACCAGGTGCTGCTTTAAGGCTTCCCAGCTATTCGGGCTGAAGCCCAGCTGAAAATCGGCGACTGTTTTCAGGGATAAGCCCCGGCGGGCAATATAATTCCGTACCGCTTCGGCGGTTGGTGAACTGATTAGTAAATTATAGAAGTATTCGGCGGCCGCCTGATTAATCTGGTAGAGTTTCGGTTTCTTGCCTCCCTCGGCTTCGGCTCGGGTAGGGAGACTGACCCCCGCCTTCTGGGCGAGAAGTTGCAGTGCTTCACCGAAGTCAATGCCCTGCTTTTTCATAACCAGCGAAAAAGCATCACCCCCGGTGTTGCAGGCGCCGAAGCAGTGCCAGCTCTGCTGGTCAGGATAGACGAAGAAAGAGGGGTCTTTCTCACTGTGCAGGGGGCAGAGCCCCCTGAAGTTGCGCCCCGCCTTGATTAGCTTGGTGTACTGGCTGGCGACATCAACGATGTCAATTTTTTGTTTGACCTCATCAATTACGCTCATTTTACCCTGCTCTTGATTAAAGATAGCCCCTCCGCTGTCCTCAGCGCATACTGGTCGGTCATGCCGGCGATGTAGTCCACCACCCGCCGCGGGGTGTCAGCGTCGCCCAGTTGGTATTCGGGGGGCAGTTTGTCTTCATGCTGGTTGAAGTAGTGGTATAGCCGGCGTAACACCTCTCTGGCTTTTTCTGATTCCTGCTGGGCGGAGCGCACGTTATACACCCGTTCAAAGAGAAAATCGCGCAGCTTATTGGTCATCTTCAGGACTGGCTCACTCATGCCTATTTTGGGTGTCTCGCTGGGGATATTCCCACTGGCTGACCAGGAAAACTCGATAACATCGCTGACCATGGTATTGATGCGCTGGGAGTGGGTGTGCCCCAGTAGCTGAATCGGCTCAACGGGCAGCTCGTTATCGGTGATTACGCCCGCCCTTATCGCGTCGCCAATATCATGGTTGATATAGGCGATGACATCGGCAATCCGGCATACCTGCCCCTCCAGGGTATCGGGCAGGGTTGAGTCTTCGCTCAGGATGTCTTCTCTGGTCTTGGAGTGGTGGGCAATGCCGTCTCTCACCTCCCAGGTGAGGTTGAGCCCCTGACCGTCTTTTTCCAATATTTCCACCACGCGCCGGCTCTGTTCGTTGTGCCTGAATCCGCCGGGATAGAGCTCATTGAGCACTTCCTCACCGACGTGACCGAAGGGGGTATGCCCCAGGTCATGCCCCAGGGCGATGGCCTCGGTCAGGTCTTCATTCAGGTTCAGGGCGCGGGCAATGGTGCGGGCAATTTGAGACACCTCCAGGGTATGGGTGAGCCGGGTGACATAGTGGTCACCCAGCGGAGCAATGAAGACCTGCGTTTTATGCTTCAGCCGGCGGAAAGCCTTGCTGTGTATTATGCGGTCCCGGTCACGCTGAAATTCGGTGCGTACCGGGCAGGGCGCCTCGTATTTTGACCTGCCCCGCGACGCTCTGCTTTTGGCGGCATAGGGGGAAAGGGTTTCTTCCCTTTCTTCAATCATCTGGCGGATGTTAAGCCGGCCAATCATTAAGGCTTGATGCCTAACCTCTCTTCTGCCTTGGCAATTATCTCCCTGGTTTTGCCAATCATATCCGGGCTGATTGACACTGAGGTTATACCCCACTCCACCAGTTTTTCGGTAAGTTCGGGGTATACCGAAGGTGCCTCTCCGCAGATAGAGGAGGTTACTCCCATGCTCTTGGAGACTTTGATTGCCCTTTCCAGCGAGGTGAGCACGGCATCATTGCGCTCATCAAATTCTTCAGCTAGCTTGGGGCTATCCCGGTCAATGCCGAGGGTGAGCTGGGTCAGGTCGTTGGAGCCGATTGATATGCCGTCAATACCGACCTCAAGGAATTGCTCCATAATAATGATGTTTGACGGCACCTCGGCCATCATCCACAGCTTGAATTCATCGGAGCGCTTGAGTCCCTCCGCTTCCATAATCTCTTTACATCGGGCCAGCTCATCAACGGTTCTAACGAAGGGCAGCATCACCCAGAGGTTCTTGTATTTCTGCCTCACCTGCTTGATAGCGTCCAGCTCCAGCTTGAATACCTCAACCTCTCTGATATAGCGGGAGCAGCCGCGATAACCAAGCATCGGGTTCTCCTCTTGGGGCTCAAACTTTTTGCCCCCGGTGAGTGTCCGGTATTCATTGGTCTTGAAGTCGGTGGTGCGGTAGACCACCGGGCGCGGGTTAAAAGCCCTGGCAAAGGCGGTGATGCCCTCCGCCAGTTTGTGGGTGAACTCACTGCCCCGGTTCTGGCTTATCATGTAGGCGGGGTGTTGGCCAATCTGGGCGATGATGAACTCGGCTCGGGCCAGCCCCACCCCGTCAACATTACGCGCGGCTACGGTCTCGGCCAGCTCGGGCTGAGCCAGATTAACATAGACCCTGGTTTTGGTCTTAATCTGTTCTCTCAGAATATCGGCGACGGTAGTTGTCGCTTCTTTGGCCACCTTACCGGCGTAGACCTTGCCCCGTGAGCCGTCCACGGTGATTATCTGCCCGTCTTTCAGCTTATGGGTTGCCTCCCCGGTACCGACGATGCAGGGAATACCCAGTTCCCGGCTGACAATAGCGGCGTGTGAGGTTCTACCACCCCGGTCGGTGACGATAGCCACGGCTCGTTTCATGGCGGGTACAAAATCGGGGGTGGTCATCTCGGCCACCAGAATATCGCCGCGGCGCACCTTGTCTATCCCGGAGGCTTCAGGCACTATCTTGACTGGTCCCGAAGCCATGCCCGGGCTGGCGGATACCCCGGTGAGGAGGGTAGGGGCTTTAATTTCAGGGGCAACCTCAGCCACTTCTTTGATGGTGGTTACCGGGCGAGTCTGCACAATAAAGAGCTCATTATTCTCTTTGGCCCACTCAATATCCTGGGGGAATTTATAGTGCTCTTCCAGCTGCTTTCCCAGCTTGGCCAGTTGTAGTATGTCCTTATCGGTTATTTTTTGTTTGCTTCGGCTTGAGGCAGGGATCACTGCCCGAATATTGGCCTTATCCCCGTCCCGCTTTGGATTCTTGATTAGCTTCCACTCCTGGGTGCCGACTTGCTTGTTGCTAATCTTGAGCCCCTTTTTGTCGATAATATACAGGTCAGGGGTTACCTCACCACCAACAATAGTTTCACCAAGCCCGAAGACGGCTTCAATAATAATCTTGGTCTGGTCGCTGGTTACCGGTTCCAGAGTGAACATAACCCCGGAGGCTTCCGATTGCACCATCTTCTGCACGGGCACGGCGATATGTACTTTAAAGTGGTCAAAGCCGTGCTGCTCCCGATAGAAAATGGCCCGTGGTTCAAAGAGGGATGCCCAGCAACCCTGGACCGCAGTTACCACTTCTTTCTCGCCTTCGACATTGAGGAAGGTGCTTTGCTGACCGGCGAAAGAGGCTTCGGGCAGGTCTTCGGCGGTGGCCGAGGAACGGACGGCAACCAGCCCCTTGCCCATTTTGCGATAGGCTTCTTTAATCTCGCTGGCTAGCTCCGCTGGCATCGGCGCATCCAGAATTACCTGTTTAATCTTACCGGCCGTCTGCTGGAGCTTTTTACTGTCATTGGAATCTAGCGGCTTTAAGAGTTGCCAGATTTTATCGGTAATTTTGGTCCGGTTGAGGAAATCGACGTAGGCGCTAGCAGTGACTATGAAGCCAGGGGGTACCGGAATATTTGCCCTGGACATCTCGCCTAAATTGGCGCCTTTTCCGCCAACAGTAGGCACATCGTCTTTGGTAACCTCGTTGAACCAGACGATAGCCTTTTGACCCTTGATCACAATGGGGCCTCCTTTCCCAAACGAGGTCAAAAATTTATACCTGTATTATACATACCATACAGGTCTGCTGACAAGTAGTCAATCAGTAAATTATCTGGTTGACAGTAGCTGTAGTTTAGAGTAAAATTGGCTACGAGTGGGGGGTTGGCGATATGATAGAAATGACGATTGAGAGTATCCGAGTCAGCCTGATGAATTACCAGCGGGTAGTCCTCCTGAGGGAGAAGACGGAGGAAGGGGAAGATGAGAATGCGCCCAAGCGCTATCTACCCATCTGGATTGGTCCGGCTGAGGCAGATGCCATTGCGGTCAAGCTTCAGGGCGTTAATGTGCCGCGCCCCCTGACCCATGATTTGCTCAGCTCAATCATCGCTACCCTGAAGGCCAGCATTGATTCTATCATTGTTAATGACCTTAAGAATGATACTTTCTACGCCAAGATTATTTTAAATACCGAGGGAGAGCAAACCGAGATTGACTCCCGCCCCAGTGATGCGCTGGCGCTGGCGGTAAGGGTGGAAGCGCCCATCTATGCTGATGAGTCAGTTTTAGATAGGGCTGGCATCCTGCTTGATAAAGAAACAGGCAAGCCGATTATGGATGAAGCGGAAATGTCTGAAGGCAAAGGCAAAGGCAAAGCGGTTAGCGAAGAAGAGATGAAAAGGATGTCGGCTTTCTATGAGTTTATTAACACCCTTGATCTAGAGGACTTTGACAAGCGTAAATCTTAGCGCTTTTGGCTCAGGAGTGCGGGTGCTCTGAAGCGATATCGGTATGGTAAGGTTACTCATTAGTCCTACTTATGAGTTAAAATAAAACCCTAGAGTGAATAATTCTAGGGTTTTTAGTAACTGAAGGGGCGGGAATGGATACGTGGGCTGCGGCGCTCAGGCTGGCCGGTGTGGGCTTTTTTATTGGCAGTTCAATCTTGCTCGGGATATTTGCCGGTCACTGGCTGGATGGAAAGCTGAATACTGAGCCGATTCTGGTAATTGTTGGTTTACTTTTGGGGTTAGTGGTCGCCTTTTACGGCGTGTATCACATGCTGCTGCCTCTAGTTAGTAGTGACCAGAACAAGGAGAATAGCTAGTGCCTAAAAACGGCCGGCTGGTGGGGAAAATCCCCGTTTTGGCGGTAGTTTCTATTGGCTTCCTTACCCTCTTTGCTATCGGCTTTGCCAGTGGGCCTCTCGGCAAAAGTATGCTCGGTGACGTGGGGCTGCCCGCCTGGCTGAGTGTTACCCGCCCTTCCCCTCAACTCCCCCCCGAGACAGCTTTCATCCTGTTTGGTTTCTCGGTTACCAATAGTGTTATCGCCTCCTGGTTTACCATTATTTTCCTGGTCGGGTTTTGCTACGCCGTTAGCCGGCGGATGAAGATTATACCGGGCCGGCTGCAGAGTGCCTTTGAGTTTATGCTGGGCGGGCTTTATGACTTCTGTAACGGGGTGGCGGGTGAGGAGAACGGGCGCCGCTTCTTCCCGGTGGTGGCGACCATCTTTCTCTTTGTTGCCTTTAATGCCTGGCTGAGCCTGATTCCCGGGTTCGGCTCAATTGAAATAGTCAACCCGGAGGGACATAGCGTACACTTGCTGAGAGGCGCCAATACCGATATTAATATGCCCCTGGCTCTGGCACTCATGTCCTTTGTCTTTGTGGAGTATTTCGGCTTGAGGACACTGGGTTTTCGTTATCTGGGGAAATTCTTTAATGTAGGACAATTCGGGCAGGGTATGCGTGAGCTATTTAGGGGCAAGCCTAAAGCCGGGCTGGGCAAGTTGTTCACCGGAGCGATTGATATCTTTGTGGGCATGCTGGAGATGCTGAGCGAGTTTATCCGTATCGTCAGCTTCACCTTCCGTCTCTTTGGCAATATGACCGCGGGTGAAATCCTGCTGGTGATAGCCATGTTCCTTGTCCCCTGGGTATTTGCCTTGCCTTTTTACGGGCTTGAGCTACTGGTTGGCTTTGTGCAGGCACTTATCTTTGGCGGGCTGACGCTGGTGTTTCTTACTGTTGCCACCGTGCATCACGAGCCGGAGGCAGCTTAACATAAACCGAATTAAAGTAAATGTTTTGGTCTAAAGGGGGTAAAGAATGGAACCAGAAGTAATGAAGATGCTGGCCATAGGGATAGCAGCTGGGCTGGGGATGCTGGGTCCGGCGCTGGCTATCGGGCTTATCGGCTACTCTGCCCTGCAGGGGATAGCCCGTAATCCCGATGCGAGGGGACCGATTATGACCAATATGATTCTGGTTACCGCCTTCGCCGAGGCTATCGGCATCTATGTCCTGATTATAGCCATTATTCTGGCGATGATTGTGTAGCGATTTTAAGGGGGTTATTATGGGAGAAGAAGGTATACCTCTGTCTATAAGTCTTATCATTGCTGCCTCAATCCTGGGGGCAACGTTTGTCATTGGGATGGTGCTTCTGGCGATACTTTCCGGCTAAGCATACCCTGGAAATTTAGAGGGCCTAAACCAGAGGAGGAAAAATGGAAGGTCTAGCCGGGCTGGGCATAAATCTGCCCACACTGGTGGCGCAAATTGTAAACTTTATTATCCTGTTTGGTCTTCTCTATCTGGTTGCCTACAAGCCGATTATGCGGATGCTTGATGAGCGCTCGCGCCGGGTGAAGGAGAGCATGGAGCAGACCGAGTATATTAAAGAACAGGCGGAGCGAGCCGAGGACGAGGCCAAGAAGCGGATTGAGCAGGCGGGTAAGGAAGGGGAGGGCGTAATCGCCCGGGCCGCCAAAGCGGGGGAAGAGCTCAGGCAGAAGGCACAGCAGCAGGCGAAGGGGGATGCCGAAGCCCTCGTCACCAGGGCGCGCGGTGAAATCCAGCGGGAACGAAATGATGCTGTTGATGAACTGCGCCGGGAGTTTGCTGACCTGACCATAAAGGCCGCCGAGAAGGTCATTGACCGTTCCCTGGATAAAAAAGCCCACCGCGAGCTTATTGATAAGGTGCTGGAAGAAGGCAAAACCCTGAAGAAGAAATAGTCTATCGGGGGAGGGGAGATTGGCGAGAGGAATACGAGCTAAGCGTTATGCTCAAGCCGCTTTAGAGATTGCGCTAGAGAGAAACGAATTAGACCAGTGGCAGTCTGAGCTGGAAAAGCTTGCCCGACTGGTTGAGGATAAAGCACTGGCTGCCGCGCTGGGAAGCCCCAAGTTCCCCTTTAAGGAGAAGGCTAAACTGCTTACAGCGGTGGCGGGCGAGTTAAATCCCCTGGTGCTGAATCTGGCCTATCTCTTGATGACCAGAGGCAGGCTGGACATAATTGGCGAGATTGCCGCTGAGTATCGGAAGCTGGTGGAGAGCCACCGTGGCATAGAGCGGGCCGAGGTTACCACCGCTATTCCGCTGGATAAAGAAGATAAGCTGAAGTTGACCGAACACCTTGAGGCGATGGTGGGCAAGAAAGTAGTGATTGAGCCCGGGGTGGATTCGGGGGTGGTGGGTGGTTTTGTCGCCAGAATTGGTGGCAAGTTGCTTGACGGTAGCACCCGTAGCAAACTAACGGCATTAAAGCGAGAGCTGAGTGGGACAAGAAGGTAGCCGGCAAAGCTAGCGAGGAGGCAAGTGCGGTGACCATCAGAGGACAGGATATTACTTCGGTTATCAAAAAGCAGATTGAGCAATTCGGCATGGCGGTAACCATGGTAGATGTGGGCAGTGTGGTTGAGATTGGCGATGGTATCGCCCGCATCCACGGGCTGTCCGGCGCTAAGTATAACGAGCTACTTCAATTTCCCAATGATGTTATGGGCATCGCCCTGAACCTGGAGGAGGAGGGGGTGGCCGCCGTTATCCTGGGCGACTACACCAAAATCAGGGAGGGAGATGAGGTACGCTGTACCGGCCGCATCGCCGAGG
Source organism: Dehalococcoidales bacterium (assembly GCA_035528295.1). GTDB lineage: Bacteria > Chloroflexota > Dehalococcoidia > Dehalococcoidales > JAUYDJ01. The sequence continues at coordinate 39,385 of DATKYY010000050.1, forward strand.
TGCCGGTTGGTGAGCCACTCATCGGTCGGGTAGTTGACGCTCTGGGCAGACCGGTGGATGGTAAGGGGGCGGTAAAGGCGAAAAAGAGCCTGCCCATAGAGCGGATTGCGCCTAATGTCGCCGTGCGCAAAAAAGTTGATACCCCGGTGCAGACCGGGATTAAGGCCATAGATAGCATGATTCCCATCGGTCGGGGGCAGCGGGAACTGATTATCGGTGACCGCTCTACCGGGAAGACGGCGATTGCCCTTGATACCATCATCAATCAGAAGGGCGGGGATTTAGTCTGCATCTATGTTGCCATTGGACAGAAGGTATCCAAGGTAGCCCGCGTGGTGGCTACTCTGGAAGAACACGGGGCGATGGAGCATACCATTGTGGTGCTGGCCAATGCCTCTGATTCAGTCGCCCTGCAGTATCTGGCTCCCTACGCTGGTTGTGCCATGGGTGAGGAGTTTATGGAACAGGGCAAGGACGCCCTGATTATTTATGATGACCTTTCCAAGCATGCCTGGGCATACCGGCAGCTGTCACTGCTGCTGCACCGTCCGCCGGGGCGGGAAGCCTATCCCGGTGATGTTTTCTATCTGCACAGCCGTCTTTTGGAGAGGGCAGCCAAGTACGCTCCGGAGCATGGGGGCGGTTCGCTTACCGCCTTGCCTATCATTGAAACTCAGGCGGGTGATGTTTCCGCCTATATTCCGACCAATGTTATCTCCATTACCGATGGTCAGATTTATCTGGAAACAGACCTGTTCAATGCCGGTCAGAGGCCGGCCTTGAACGTTGGTATATCAGTATCCCGGGTGGGCAGTAGCGCCCAGATTAAGGCGATGAAGCAGGTAGCCGCTAAACTTAGGCTGGAGCTTTCTCAATACCGGGAGCTGGCTGCCTTTGCCCAGTTCGGCACGGCTGAGCTGGACAAGACCACCCGAGCCCAGCTGGAGCGTGGTCAGCGTATTACCGAGGTGCTGAAGCAGCTCCAGTATGCGCCGATGCCGGTGGAAAAACAGGTTACGATTCTCTATGCCGTGATTAACGGTTATCTGGACGATATCGCCGTGGATAAAGTGGCTTCCTTTGAGTCCAAATTACACGAATTTATGGCCGAAAAACACGCCGAGATAGCCAAGAAAATTGCCGAGGAAAAAGAGATTACCGACAAAACTGAAGAAGCGCTCAAGAAAGCCGTTGAGCAGTTTAAGAAGAGCTTTGCTGAGTGAGGTTGAAATTTGGCTGATATTCGCCTAATTCGCCGCCGTATTCGCGGCGTTCAGAGCACCGCCAAGATTACCCGGGCGATGGAGATGATCGCCACCCTGAAGATGAGGCGAGCCCAGGAGCGTGGTCTGGCGGGGCGTCCCTATGCCGAGAAGATACGGCAGGTAATCAGTGACCTGGCCGCTTTGCCCCAGGAAGAGGGGGTGTTGCACCCCCTGTTGCAGCGCCGGGAAGTAAATAAAATAGCCATAGTGCATATCGCCCCTGACCGCGGTCTGTGCGGGGGGCTGAATGCCAATATAAATCGGAAAACAGCCGGCTTTATTTTGGAGCAGAAGGTGCCGGTCAGTATTATTACCGTGGGGCGCAAGGGGTGGGATTTTATGCGCCGCCACGGGCAGGAGATTTACGCCGAGTTCAGTCAAATCGGTGACTGGCCCAGCCTGCTTGATACCCTGCCCATCTCCCATATCATTATTGATGAGTATCAGAAAGGGACCGTTGACCTGGTCTATTTAGCCTATACCCAGTTTGTGTCCACCATGACCCAGAAGGCAGTTCTGCAGCCATTACTCCCCGTCGAGCCGGAGCCGGTACTCACCGGGGGGAATGTGGAGTACATATATGAACCAGGTCCCAGTGAGGTGCTGGGTGAGCTCTTACCGCGCTTTGTTGAGATGCAGGTGTATCACGCTATTCTGGAGGCTATTGCCAGCGAGCAATCAGCCCGGATGGTGGCGATGCGTAATGCCACCGACAACGCCACCGACCTGGTTCAGGATTTAACCCTGGCCTATAATAAAGCCCGCCAGGAGGCAATCACCAAAGAAATTCTTGACATTGCCGGCGGGGCGGCGGCTTTGGCTTAGTAAAGGAGGCTTATCGTGGCAAAGGGTAAAGTAGTACAGGTAATCGGTACCGTAGTTGATATCGAGTTCCCTCCCGATAAACTGCCGGAGCTATTTAATGCCATTGAAATCCCGGTGGATGGTGGCAAGATTGTGCTTGAAGTACAGGAGCACATCGGCAATAACCGGGTGAGGTGCCTGTCACTGGCCTCGACCGATGGACTGCAGCGGGGGGCTGAAGCCGCCGATACCGGGGCACCGCTGACCGTCCCGGTAGGCCCGGCGACTCTGGGCCGGCTGTTTAATGTGAGCGGGGAGCCTCTGGATGACCTGGGCGAGGTCAAAGCCAAAGAACACTGGCCAATTCATCGCACCCCGCCTTCTTTTGAGGAGCAGGAGACGACCACCGAGATGCTGGAGACGGGGCTTAAGGTCATTGACCTGATTACCCCCTTTACCAAGGGCGGTAAGGTAGGTGCCTATGGCGGGGCGGGGGTAGGCAAGACGGTTATCATTATGGAGCTTATCCGCAATATTGCCACCGAACACGGTGGCTTTTCTGTTTTTGCCGGTATCGGGGAGAGGTCTCGTGAGGGTAATGACCTGTGGTATGAGATGAAAGAATCGGGCGTAATTAATAAGACCGTCCTTGTCTTCGGTCAGATGAATGAGCCTCCCGGTGTCCGCCTGCGTATCGGCTTTACCGGGCTGACGATGGCGGAGTATTTCCGTGATGTTGAAGGACAGGATGTGCTGCTTTTCATTGACAATATCTACCGCTACACCCTGGCCGGTATGGAGGTGTCCGCTTTGCTGGGGCGCATGCCCTCGGCAGTGGGCTACCAGCCGACGCTGGCTACCGAGGTCGGGGAACTGGAAGAGAGGATTACCTCAACCAAGAAGGGCTCAATTACTTCTTTCCAGGCCATCTATGTGCCGGCTGATGACTATACCGACCCCGGGGTAGCCACCACCTTTGGTCACCTTGATGCCGTTATCGCTCTGGAGAGGTCTATCGCCGAGCAGGGCTTGTACCCGGCGGTTGACCCCCTGTCCTCGACCTCCCGCATACTCGACCCCCGTTTTGTGGGTGAGGAACACTATCAGGTAGCCCGCGGTGTGCAGAAGGTGCTGCAGCGCTATAAAGACCTGCAGGATATCATCGCCATACTGGGCATTGAAGAGCTGAGCGATGAGGACAAGCTTACCGTAACCCGGGCGCGCCGTATTCAGAAGTTCTTGTCGCAGCCGATGTTTGTTACCGAGGTCTTTACCGGTCGAGAGGGCAGGTATGTGCCCATAGCCGAGACGGTACGCGGCTTCAAGGAAATTCTGGAAGGTAAGTATGATGACCTGCCCGAGCAGGCATTCTATATGGTGGGTACCATCGATGAGGCGGTAGAGGCCGCCAAAGGCCAGGAGAAAGAGGCAGAGCCGGCCAAAGGCGAAGAGAAAAAGGCAGAGGCGGCCGAGCCAGCCAAAGGCCAGGAGAAAGAGGCCGCCAAAGGCGAAGAGAAAAAGGCAGAGGCGGCCGAGCCAGCCAAAGCTGAAGAGAAAGCGGCCGAGGTAAAGGCAGCCGAGGGTCAAGAGGAAGATGATAAAGCTTGATATTGTTACCGCGGAACGAGTCGTCTTTTCGGAAGACGTAGATGTGGTGCTTGCTCCCGGTGTTGAGGGACAGCTGGGGGTACTGCCCCACCACGCCCCGCTGATGACCATACTGGAGCCGGGGGAACTGCTGGTGCGGAAGGGTGGGGAGGAGTTCTTTATGGCGGTATCGGGCGGCTTCCTTGAGGTGCGCCCCGACCGGATAATCGTCCTGGCGGATACCGCGGAAAGAGCTGAGGAGATTGATATATCTCGGGCCGAAGAAGCCAAGCAGCGGGCGAAGCAGCGGCTTGAAGAAGGTATTCCCGATGCAGACAGGGCGCGGGCCGAAGCGGCACTACGGCGTGCCCTGGTTCGTCTCGGTGCGGTGGAGAGGATAAGGCGGCGGCGAAGGAGACCGGGAAGCTAGCTCGCCTCTTTTAACTCAGCAGCCCTTCAATAGGCTCAATAATGATACGCCCCGTATCAGGCTCAATGGATTTTATTACATCCCCGATGGCTGGAATCAGAATCTCGCCTTTGTTGCCCTGGACGATATAGATGTCATTGCTCGGCGCGGTTAGAATCTCAGTCACCGTGCCCAGGAGCTCTCCCTGAGCGGTCCACACCTCCAGGCCGATAAGCTGGAAATGGTAATATTGCCCTTCGGGCAGGGGTTTAAGCTGGCTATGGTGTATTTCGACCGGTTGCCCCTTCAGTCCCTGGGCGGCGGCAATGCTGTCAACCGCGTTGAGCTTGATAATGGCATTTCCCTTCTGCCATTCAACCTGGGCAATAGTCACCGGCTGCCGGTTGATATACACGGTGGAAGATGGGGCGAAGCGCTCGGGGAAATCGGTGAGTACTTTTACCTTTAACTTACCTTGGTTGCCCCACGGAGCTTGGACTTCACCGATAGTGATAAATTCCAGTTCGGGCAATTTCATCCCTGGTGTGGGAAGTTAGGTGATTTAGATGATTTCAAGATTAACTCTGGTACCGGCTTTAGCTGCCTTTACCCGGAGCAGGGTGCGCATAGCCTGGGCTACCCGTCCTTGCCGGCCAATAATTCTCCCTTTGTCCTCGTCGTTAACCTGCAGCTTCAATGTTAGGCCATCCTCGGTCTCTTCTTCGGTGATGACGACATCATCAGGCACATTGACAATTGATTTGGCGATGTATTCCACTAGTTCTTTCATGACTTCTCCTTAAGAGTTTTGGATTTTGGGATAATGCCAACCTTAGCTAGTAGTCTAGCTGCAGTTTCTGTTGGTTGAGCCCCCTGCTTGAGCCAGCTTAAAGCCAGTTCCTCATTAATAACGATTGTCTCCGGGTCGGTCATGGGATCGTAGTGTCCAAGAATGGCGATAAAGGCTCCGTCACGAGGTGAGCGACTATCCGCTACCACCAATCGATAGCTCGGCTTTTTTTTGCTACCTACTCGGCGCAGTCTAATTTTTACCATGTGTAACAAGTCCAGTTTGTTGCCATTATGCCTGATTAAGGCAAGACTGTCAATAGCGGCTTAAGCTTGCGCCGTGTTTAATTTACTTTGTCGCGGCACATCCTGGTGTTATTGCCAGAAATCGCCATTGTGACTATAATCGGGGGGTGGAGGTTAAAAGGCGACACGATTGGCAGGTTAGTCCCGCCGATGCGCGGGATATACAGCGCCGGTTAGCCGGAGAGGTATCTAAAATAAGCGAGGTCACCACCCCCCATTTTATTGCCGGGGTGGATATATCCGTGCCGAGAGAGCGGGGGGCAGCCACCGGGGCGGTGGTTGTCCTGAGCTATCCTGACCTGAGACTAGTCGAAACCAGGGTGGTCAGCGGCCAGCTTGAGTTCCCCTATGTTCCCGGGCTTCTGTCCTTCCGGGAAGCACCGTTGACTCTGGCGGCTTGCGGTGAGCTTTCGGTTACCCCTGACCTTATCCTGGTTGACGGTCAGGGAATTGCCCACCCGCGCCGGATGGGGCTCGCCTCCCATCTGGGGCTCTTTCTGGATAAGCCGACTATTGGTTGCGCCAAGTCACTGCTTTGTGGTAGTTGTGAAATACCCGGCGAGGCGCCGGGCAGCTATACTGAAATAGTCGACCGGGGGGAGGTTATCGGGGCAACACTGCGCACCAAACTGGGGGTAAAGCCGGTCTATGTTTCCATCGGTCACAAAATTGACCTTGAGACTGCCATCCAGTGGGTGCTGAATTGCTGCCGTGGTCATCGCCTGCCTGAGCCCGCCCGGCTGGCTCATCTCGCCGCCGGGGGAAACCTGGCGCCGGGGCGATACGAATTAGAGTCCAGGGCAGGCTTTCAAAGCCAGCTCTTGGAATAAGCGAGTCAGGGGTGTGAAATGCAGGAACTAAGAGATAAATTAAAAGACCTACAGTCCAGAGTTTCCATGGCGCTGGTGCATCTTTGACGTTGCCGCCAAAGAAAAAGAGATTGCCAGCCTGGAAAAGCGGTCGGCGCACCTCGATTTCTGGCAGGACTCCGCTAAAGCGCAGGGTGTTATGCGCCAGCTAGCTGAGCTGAAAAAAGTAGTGCAGCCCTGGCGGGAGCTGGAGAAGAAGCTGGCGGATATGGCTGAATTAAGCCCGCTGGCTGAGGAAGATGCCGCACTTGGTGAGGAGATTCGTGCTGAGATAGAAACAGCTGCCTCCCGCCTTGATGAGCTGGAAATCGGGACGGCTTTCCGCGGTGAGTATGACGCCAGAAATGCTATCCTGGCGATTCATGCCGGTGCCGGCGGCACCGAGTCCCAGGACTGGGCCGAAATTTTGCTCCGTATGTATCTGCGCTGGGCGGAGCGCTGCGGGTATCAGGCGGAAACATTAGACGTCTCCCCGGGCGAGGAAGCCGGGGTAAAGAGTGCCACCGTGGGCATTGACGGGGAGCATGCCTTTGGTTATCTCAAATCAGAGCACGGCGTTCATCGTCTGGTGCGTCTCTCTCCCTTTGATGCTGACCATGCCCGGCATACCTCTTTTGCCCTGGTTGAGGTTATGCCTGAAGCCGAGGCCGATGTTGATGTTGAGATAGGCCCCGATGATTTAAAGGTTGACGTTTTCCGGTCGAGCGGACCGGGGGGACAGCACATGCAGAAGACGAGCAGTGCCGTCAGATTGACCCACCTGCCCACCGGGCTGTCGGTCACCTGCCAGAGCGAACGCTCTCAGTATCAAAACAAGGAGATTGCCTTGCGGATACTGCGCGCCCGGATACTGGAGGTGGAGCTGGAGAGAAAGGCACAGGAGAGGACCAAGCTCAAGGGGAAGCGCATTGATGCGGGGTGGGGCAATCAGATTAGAAGCTATGTCCTCCATCCCTATAAGATGGTAAAGGACCACCGCACCGGCCACGAGACCAGCCAGGCTGAGGCGGTGTTGGACGGTGAGATAGACGAGTTCGTCACCGCCTATCTCAGGGCTGAGTTGAGTGGGGGAGAATGATTAAAAAGACCGGCCTTTTAGCCCTGGTTATCTGCCTGCTGGTGCTGCTGAGCCCGGTGCCGGTTCAGGCTCAGGGTGG
>DATKYY010000051.1:0-3740 GCA_035528295.1 Dehalococcoidales bacterium
CAGCCGCCCTGGCTTTGTTGGCCCGCACCAGCCACCAGGTCACCAGACTGATAAGCGATACTGATGCCACGACCAGGGTGAGGGGGATAAGCGGGTACCGGGGATTAAATAGCCAGGCGATGATAACCGAAATTTCGCCAATGCCGGCGGTAACGAGGGTGGCGATGGCAATACCCTTGACCGCACTTGCCTTTTGGCTGGCCCTTTCATTGGGTAAAACTAATTGTGGTGTCACTTTATTCACCTCCCGCCCCATTTTTAATTGGGTTCAACTTTTTTATATATCTTCGCCTTACCGTCAAGGCATTCCAGCCGCTCACGCAGATTACTGGTCGGGGTCTCTACCTCCCCCAGAACCAGATAGCCACCGGTAGCCAGTGCTTTGTAGAGCATCTCAAGCACCCTTTCCTGGAGCCGTGTCTGGAGATATATCAGGACATTGCAGCAGAATATGCCATCAAGATTAAGAAAGGGGGACTCGGTGGTTGAGGTCAGGTCAAAATAGGTGAACTTGACCATCTGCCTGATGCCAGCCTTCACCCGGTAGCCCTGGGTGCATTGGCTGAAGTATCTTTTCTGGATAGCATCGCTGACATTAGCCATATCTTTGGCTGAATATATCCCAACTCGCGCCTCCTGCAGGGCGGGTACGCTGATATCGGTGGCATGGATGGTAATGTCAAGGTCGGGGCGTTGTTCCCCCAGAAATTCGGCGAGCAGCATCGCTATTGAGTATGGCTCTTCACCGCGGGCACAGGCAGTGCTCCAGAAGCTTAAACTCCGCCTGTCTTTCTTGCCCGGTGCTGAAAATAGCTCCGGTAGGACCAGTTTGGCGAGTTGATGAAAGGTGTATTCGCTCCGGAAAAAGCCGCTTACCTTTATGGTGAGGTTACTGGCGAACTTCTGGTATTCCTCAGGATGGGTGTCTAAAAAGCGTATGTAGTCCCGGTAGGTTTCGGCTCCAGTAGCATGGAGTCTGCGCTCCAGACGGCGCCGTATTGTGCCGCGCTTGTAATCACGGAAATCGTAGCTGCTCTCCCGGTACACTTTCTTAAGGAGCAAATCAAGGGTTGTCTCATCGCTACCTGCCGCCATGTTTACCCCTTTATGCCAATTGTATCACAAAAAGCATATTAATTGCCAGCAGTCAACTATAATAATATATTTTGGGGCAAAAAGCAAGCCTTTTCCGAGGAAATAAGCCGGTCAGCCCAAAATAAGGGCATAGTGAGGCTTAATGTGAAATACAGGGGCGGGGCAAATGGCGGTTGGGGGTGCCGGTTATAAAAAAACTACCATTTTTCGCGTAAGACTCTTATTGGCTCACCGGCTTCGCTGAAACCGTGAGCAAAGAGGGCATCCAGGGGGGCATGGTGCAGGATTTCTTTTTTCAGCTTTTCATAGCTACCCTGGTATTCAGGGATTTGCTCTCCTTTTTTGTCAAATACCATCACCATGTTGTTCTTAAGTTTAATTACCGTTTTAATCATTGTCTTTCTCCTTCTATTTTTACCATCAGTTCGTGAAGAGGCTCGCCGGCTGCTCTTTGTATTAGCGCTTTTAATTGCTCGGATAGCGCGGCGAGCAGTTTCATCTTAGGGTCGCTCTGGTCTAAACCAGCCATTTCCGCCGAAGCCCACTTATTTTCGATTTCCTGCCTCAGCTGTTCAACCTCAAGTACCCACTCCCGGTCACTGGCATTGCGCTGGGCGATGGCAACGGCTCTCAATCTTGTGGCTCCATCCCGGCTGGTTTGAGGGTGGTAGTAGGTGTCTCTTATCTCTTCAGCTGATATAATCCGGCTCATTTCTCTCCTTTCCCGTTTTTCTACTGAAGTCTCAATTTCATTCTAGGCAAGCCGGATTAATTGCCCATAAAAAAAGCGTTATAACTGCATTAAAATGTGACAATTGTCTGCTTAATTGACGGGGAGGGGGTGAATTAGCTGAAGGGCAATACCCTAGCTCAGCTCTTTTAGCGCCTGGCAGTAGCCTTCATAGGCTCGGGGATAGAAGAGCACGAATACCACCTCTTTCAGTGAGGTGGTCTCTTCCTGGAGAAACGAAGCCACTGTGGTGAGGGCAAGCCGGGCGGCTTCGGCCAGCGGGTAACCGAAGGCACCGGTGCTTATTGACGGGAAGGAGATACTGGTCAGCTTATGCTCGGTGGCTACCTTGAGGCTCTCCCGATAGGCGCTGGCCAGGAGCGCCGCTTCTCCCTTGTTGCCATCGTGCCAGACCGGGCCTACGGTGTGGATTACGTATTTTGCCTTCAGATTTCCGCCGCCGCTTATCACTGCCTGGCCGGTGGGCAGGCGACCTTGCCGGGCAACGATTTGCCGGCACTCTTCTCGGATAGCCGCTCCGCCGGCGTGGTGGATGGCACCGTCCACCCCGCCGCCACCCATCAGACCGGGGTTGGCGGCATTAACGATTGCCCCGGTAGCCTGCCGGGTAATGTCGCCCAGTATTATGGACAGTCTGGTCTGCCCGATGAGTATTTCGGTTGGTTTTTCAGCCATCAGTCAGTCCCTTTTCCGGTTGTTATCCCGTAATATATTCTAGCATTAAGGGGAGCTGAATTGAATTCCCTCTGGATTTCTTTTATAATCTTTCACTAGTTTCAGTTAAAGATTAGCCTAGGTGGAGCGGGATGAGTAAGTTTATCGACAGGCTTAACCAGATTTCGCGGGTTGCGCCCCAACCGATTGGGTTCAGGGCGGGAGCATCAGTGTCAGCCAAGCCCAAAATGCTGCTGGTGGCCAGCCTGGCTGGGGCTGATGTTGACCAGCTGGCGGAGCGGGTGGCCGGGGCTGATGCCGGGCTGATTGCCATCGCCAAGGCAAGTCTAGCCGCTAAAACTTTTACCAGGGTTACTCAGGCGGCGCCCAAGATAATATGGGGTGGCTGGCTGAAGGACATTGCCGTCAAAGATGTGGCGCCAATGGCTAAAGCCGGCGGTGATTTCGTTGTCTTTCCGGCGGCGACCACACCGATAAGCATTGCTCAAAACAAGGAACTGGGTAAGGTATTAGAAGTAGAGGCATCGCTTGGCGAGGGCTTGCTCCGGGCAGCCGGCGAGCTGCCGGTGGACGCGGTGCTTATCAATGGGGGTAAGAAGGACAGCCTTACCTGGCATCATCTGATGCTCTTTCAGCGCTTTGCCGAATTACTGGTCAAGCCCCTGCTGGTTTCAGTACCGGCTGAAGTAACCGCTGAGGAGTTACCGTCTCTGTGGGAGGCGGGGGTGGATGGGGTGGTCATAGAAGTAGGGGTGGGGCAGGCTGTTGACAGGATAAAAAATTTACGGGAGATAATCGACAAGCTGACCTTCCCGCCGCAGCGCAAGCGCAAGAAAGCAGAGGCATTGCTGCCCCATGTCGTTCCCGTGGCAGAAGCCGGTGCTGAAGAGGAAGAAGAAGGGGACGAGGAAGAGTCTGATAGACTCGGCTAGTTTAATTATTTCCCCACCAGGCTCTTTATCAGGCGAAGCTCGTCTCTTAACAGCCTGGTCATAAGGAAGTTCTGCCTGACGATTTCTTTGCCTTCTTTACCCAGTCTTATTGCCACTGCTGGATTCTCCAACAAATAGACTATCTTGTCGGCGCATTCCTCAACGCTGTTAACCAGGTAATTGCTCAGCTCACCGGGCATTTGCAGTGGAATGCCGCCGGCATTACCGGCAACCACCATGGTTTCCTTCCATAGTGCCTCGGCTACCACCAGCCCGAATCCCTCTCT
>DATKYY010000052.1:0-2428 GCA_035528295.1 Dehalococcoidales bacterium
CCGGCAAAGCTCGCCTTTTTGCCCAGTTCATCTTCAATGCTGAGCAGGCGGTTATATTTGGCGGTGCGCTCGGAGCGGCAGGGAGCGCCGGCTTTAATCAGCCCGGTATTCAGACCAACGGCCAGGTCGGCAATGGTGGTATCTTCGGTCTCTCCGGAGCGGTGGCTTATTACCGCCGTCCAGCCGGCCTGCTGTGCCATCTTAACCGCGGCTATGGTCTCGGTCAGGGTGCCGATTTGATTTGGCTTGATTAAAATAGAGTTGGACGCCTTCAGGCTGATGCCCCGCTTGAGGCGATTAACACTGGTAACGTAGAGGTCATCGCCGACCAGCTGAGTCTTACCGCCCAGTTTCCGGCTCAGTAGCTGCCAGCCCTCCCAGTCATCTTCGGCCATGCCATCCTCAATGCTGATAATCGGGTAGAGTGATACCCACTTAACATAATAATCAACCATTTCCTGACTGGTGAGGGTAGCCCCTTCTCTGGTCAGGATATATTGGCCGTCTTTATAGAATTCACTGGCGGCCGGGTCCAAGGCAATGAAAACGTCTCTGCCCGGTTTGTAGCCCGCCTTTTCCATAGCAGCTAAAATAGCTTCCACGGCCAGCTTATTTGAGGGCAGGGAGGGGGCAAAGCCGCCTTCATCACCCACATTGGTATCCAGCCCTTTGTCTTTAAGCACCCCCTTCAGGGAGTGGTAAATTTCACTGCCCATGCGCAGGGCTTGGCTGAAGCTGGGGGCTCCCGCGGGCACAATCATAAACTCCTGGAAGTCGGTTGAGTTGGCGGCGTGCTTGCCGCCATTCAGAATGTTCATCATTGGCACCGGCAGGACATAGTGGGTGTTACCACTGATATAGTGATAAAGGGGCGTAGTTTGGGATTTAGCGGCGGCAGAGGCCACCGCCAGCGATATGCCCAGGATAGCATTAGCCCCGAAGCGCGACTTGTTTTCGGTGCCGTCAAACTCAATCAACTTGCCGTCAATGGCTGCCTGTTCTAGGGCTGACATGCCGATTACGGCTTTAGCCAGAGGTCCGTTGACATTAGCTACTGCCTTGAGGACACCCAGGCCGTTAAATCGCGAGGCGTCTCCGTCTCGCAGTTCTATTGCTTCATGCTTGCCGGTGCTGGCTCCGGAGGGCACCGCCGCCCCCCCGGTGGCCCCGTCAGACAGCCAGACCCTGACTTCAAGCGTGGGGTTGCCTCTGGAGTCCAGAATTTCACTGGCTTTAATGCTCTTAATAGTTGGCATTCTATTTCTCAACTTGGCCCGGTGATGGGCTGGTGGCCAGATTAAGGGCTTTGTCCACTGCCTCAGCCGGATTCTGGGCCAGAATAATGGAGCTGTCTGTCTGTCCCTCCCTGGATAGCGACCAGGTATTCAGGCCGATAACCGGGATGTTGCTCTGCAGGGCGTGGCTTATTTCGGAGAGGGTGCCGTAGTTGCCGCCGATGGCGATAACTGCCTGGGCTGATTTGACCACGATTACATTTCGGGCGTAGCCGATGCTGGTAACTATCGGAATTTGCACGTAAGGATTGGCCATGCGGCGGCTCTCCCCGGGCAGTATGCCGATGGTCATTCCGCCCTCAGTGTGGGCACCCCGGCAGGCTGCCTCCATAATGCCACCCATACCACCGCAGACCAAGATAGCTCCTTTCCGGGCTATCTCCCGGCCGACTGCCTCAGCCAGCCCGGCTTCCTCTGGCGAGCACCGGCTGCCGCCAATGACGGCAATGAATTTCGGCTTTTTTGGCATTTTAAGAAAAGAGTTTTGGCTTATATGAAATTATAACACCTAAATCTAAGTATTAGCAAAGCTTTGCTTAAGAAAAGGACTAATTATACCGGCTCATAGCCATGGTTATACCCTCGGTGAGAAAGCAAAGAATAGCCTCGCTTACCTCAGGTATGACCTTGCTGATGTCTTGCTTCTCGCTGGGGGTGAAATCGCTGAGCACATAGGCAACAATATCCGCCTCGCTGGTTTCGGTAGAGCCCCCGGTTTCATCGGGCCGCCCGATACCTACCCGCAGGCGGGGGAAATCCCGGCTTTGCAGTTCGGCGATGATGGACTCAATGCCTTTGTGCCCCCCCGAGCCTCCCCCCTGGCGGAGGCGGATCTTGCCTAGCGGCAGGTCAAGGTCGTCATGGATGACCAGGATGTCGCCAGGCTGGATTTTGAGCTTTTTTAGCAGGCGGCTGACCGATTGACCGCTTAAATTCATATATGTCTGGGGCCTGGCCAGTATAGTTTTACTCCCGGCCACTTTGCCGGTGCCGGTGCGGGCCAGCGACTGCTTTTTATCAAAGCGAATGCCCTGTTGGCGGGCAAAGTAGTTCAGGCACATAAAGCCGATATTATGGCGGTTGCCGGCATAGCTTCGCCCCGGGTTACCCAGGCCTATAATTAGCTTCATTTC
>DATKYY010000053.1:0-14401 GCA_035528295.1 Dehalococcoidales bacterium
TTCGGGGGTGGGGCGGTGGCGGATGTTGGCTCGCCTGGCCTGAAAGTCGCCGCAGTCGGAGCAGGAGCTCACCTCCAGCCACTCCTCACAGCCGGGCGCCCACATCTCAATGTCATAGCTCTTCTGGGAGGCAAAGCCCAAATCGGCGGTGCAGAGCTGCTTCACCCGGTGGGGGATTTCCAGCCGCTGGCAGACCGCCTCGGCATTACCGACCATCTTCTCCAGCTCATCATTGGAGCTTTCGGCATCGGTGAACTTGTAGAGCTCCACCTTGTCAAACTGGTGCCCGCGCTTGATGCCGCGGGTGTCTTTGCCGGCTGACATCTTCTCGCGGCGGAAGCAGGCGGTATAGGCAACGTGGTAGATGGGCAGGACGCCCGGCAGGATGATTTCATCGCGGTATAGATTGGTCAGGGGCACCTCGGCGGTGGGCACAAACCAGAAGTCGTCTATCTCATCGTGGTAGAGGTTGTCGGCGAACTTGGGCAGGTTGCCCGAGCCGACCATGCACTCCCGCTTGACCATAAAGGGGGGATAAATCTCTTTGTAGCCGTGCTCGCTGGTGTGCAGGTCAAGCATGAAGTTAATCAGGGCACGCTGCAGATGTGAGCCCAGCCCCTTCAGGACATAGAAGCGGCTGCCGGAGAGCTTCACCCCTCTTTTAAAGTCAATGATGTCCAGCTTTTCCCCCAGTTGCCAGTGGGGTTTGGGGGTGAAGTCAAAGCTTTTGGGCTCACCACTGGTGCGCACCACCACGTTGTCGCTGTCGTTCTTGCCCACCGGCACCGAGGGGTGGGGGACATTGGGCACCTGGAGCAGCAGCTCGGCAAGCTGCTCGTCAATGGTCCTCACCTCGTCTTCCAGACTCCTTATCATCACGCGCAGGTCGCGTCCCTCTTCTACCTTGGCTCTCTTCTGGCGGGAGATTTCTTTGCGCTCCCGGCGCATGTCTTCCAGCTCAATCAGCTTGCGGCGGCGCTCAGTGTCAAGCTCCAGAATCTCGTCCAGCGGGGCGCTGTCCTGGCGCTTTTTTAATGACTCTCTGACCAGGTCCGGCTTTTCCCGAATAAACTTAAGGTCAAGCATCACTCTTTCTCCTTGAGCTGGGGGAATAAAATTACCTCGCGGATTGAGTGCTGGTTGGTGAAGAGCATCACCAGCCGGTCAATGCCCACCCCCAGCCCGCCGCTGGGGGGCATACCATGCTCCAACGCCAGCAGAAAGTCCTGGTCGATGGTCTCCACCGGCTCACCCTCGGGGTGGCGCTGCTTCTGCTGGTTTAAGAAGCGCTCCCTTTGCTCTACGGGGTCGTTGAGCTCGGTAAAGGCATTGGCAATCTCCAGCCCGCCGGCGAAGGCTTCAAAGCGCTCCACCAGGCGGTTATCATCGGCTTTGGTCTTGGCCAGCGGGGACATCTCCACCGGGTAGTCAATAAGAATGGTCGGCTGTATCAGGTTGGGCTCAACGAAGGTGGCGATAAGCTCATCAACCAGCCGCCCCCGGTCCTTCTGCGGGTCGACTTCTATGTTCAGCTTGAGCATCTCTGCCCGCAGCGAATCGGCATCGGGGAACTGCATAAAGTCAATACCACTGTATTTGATAATTGCCTCCCTCAGGCTGAGCTGCGGCCAGGGCGGCTTGAAGCTGATTATTTCGTCGCCGAATTTAACCCGATTGGTGCCCAGAACCTGCTGGCAGACCTTGGCTACCATCTCCTCCAGCATCTTCATCACGTCGCGGTAGTCGGCGTAGGCTTCATAGCTTTCCAGCATGGTGAACTCCGGGTTGTGCTTGGTGGAGATACCCTCGTTGCGGAAGATGCGCCCCAGCTCGTAGACCTTGTCCAGGCCACCGATAAGCAGCCGTTTGAGGTGGAGCTCCAGGGCGATGCGCAGGTAGAAGTCCTGGTCAAGGGCGTGGTGGTGGGTGGTGAAGGGCTGGGCCAGGGCACCGCCGGCGGCGGGCTGCAGCACCGGCGTTTCCACCTCAATAAAGCCCCGCTGGTTGAGAAAGTGGCGGATGGCCGAAATCACCTGGCTGCGTATCTGGAAGATTTCCCTGACCTCGGTGTTGCTGATGAGGTCCAGGTAGCGCTGGCGGAAGCGCTTGTCAACATCGCTCAGCCCGTGCCACTTCTCGGGCAGGGGCTGAAGTGACTTGGCCAGCAGGGTGAAACCGGCTACCTCAAGGGTTGGTTCGCCGGTCTTGGTCCGGAAGAGCCGGCCGCTGGCGCCGATAATATCGCCGATATCTATCTCCTTGAACAGCTTGAGGCTGGCCTGGTCCAGTCTTTCGTGGTTGAAGTAGAGCTGAATCTTGCCCGAGCTATCATGGATGTCAACAAAGGAGATTTTACCCATCGCCCGGTTAGCCATAACCCGGCCGGCGAGATTGACCTCAGGGGCTTCTTTTTGACCTGACGCCTCCTGCTGCTGAACCAGGGCTATCGCCTGCTGGGTGGTGTGGCTGCGGTGATAGCTGGCCGGGTAGGGATTAACGCCCAGGGCCCGAATCCGTTCCAGCTTCTGCTGTCTTTGCTTGGTGATGCGTTCTAGTCCGGTTGCCATCTCTCTAATAATATCGCAAAAAGGCGGTGAGTTCTATACTCCCCGCCATATATTTTATCTCTGGTCTAGGCTGGAGTGCTCTGGTTTGATTTCAACCGGGCTAAATCATTAAGCCAGGCAGTTGACTTTATCTCCCGTTCCAGCAGGAATATCTGGTAGTCTCGCATCAATATTTCCAGCTGGTGGGACAGCTCCGGGGTTAGTTTCAGCCTCTGGGCAGTGGGGTAATCGCTGGCCTGCAGAAAGCGGAGCACCTTCAGTGCTTCCGGTGATAGGGGGTAGCCCAGCGGCTGGCCCGGTCGGCAGTTGGCGCAGAGCATACCGCCGGCACCGGGGCAGAAGTAGTTGGTCACCGGCTCCAGAGGTGAGCGGCAGGTGACACACTGCTGAAGCTGGGGGCGGTAGCCGACTTTGTCTAAGAGTTGCAGCTCAAAGTAGCGCAGGACCAGCTCTTTATTATTTGCCTGGCATAGCTGTTGCATCGTCTCCAGGAGCAGCTGGAACAGGGGCTGGTTTTCCGCTTCGTCGGGGGTGAACCTGTTGACCAGTTCGGTGAGATAGAGGGCGTATGAAGCCAGGTCCAGGTCACTTTTGAGGGGCAAAAAGCTGTTGATGGTCTGGCTGCCGGTTATGGTATCCAGATTTCGGCCCCTGGCCAGCGAGACCAGACTATAGGTCAGCAGCTCAAGGTGTCCGGCCAGCTTGCTGCGGGGGCGGCGCACCCCTTTGGCAAATCCCTGAATCTTGCCCAGGTGTGGGGTGTAGAGGGTGAGGATTCGGTCCGCCTCACCCAGCTTGGTCTTTTTAATAATAATCGCTTCGGTCTGATAATTTCTTGGCTTGGCCATTTTTATTTACGCTCGGTAAGTATCTGCTTGACCTGCCCGATTGTCTCACGGACATATTTCTCGTCCAGCACACCGACGGCTGAAGGGGTCTCGAAGATTCGCTTGGGCAGGTGGTAGTCATCTAGCGAGAAGCCCTCTCTGAACTTGAAGCGATATTTTTCACTATGAATTTCTTCACCGAGCCGATGAAGGTCTTCGGGAGGAATATCAAAGCCGGCTATCTGGAGTGCCCTTGAGACTAAATCCGGCTGGTATATTTCCCGCGCAAAGAAACAGATAGTCAGGCTGGTCAAAATCTGACGCCAGCGCTCCTCTTTGAGCAGGGTCTCGGCAAGCTCCCTGGGGGTGAGCTTCTCTTTGACCAGAACCTTCTGGTCAACGCTGTAGCCGGCATTATCGCAGTGATGGTGTCGGGCGGCGATAAAAGTGCCGATGTGTGCCGCTGGTCCGGTGTGATAACCAGGCATTTCATTTTTGCCGAAGGCGAGGGCAAAGTCTTGGCCGCCATATATGGAGGCGGCATGCACCACTCCCCGTGCCAGTGCCTGATAGAACTCATTGGGCTGTTCCACAATGAGCGGTATCGCCTTCAGGTAGCTGGTGTAGTCCCCCCAGCTGAGCTTGATACCCTGTGTTTCTTTTTCGGAAATGAGACCTTGCTCCTGAGCTTCGGTGGCCCAGGCCAGGATTACGCCGGTGCTCATCGCATCCACCGCCACCTCATCTACCTTTTCCAGCAGCTTGAGCAGCCCTTTGGCATCGGAGATACCGAGCATTGGCCCCAGGGCATAGAGGGGCTCGTAATCATAGGAAATCATTGAGGTTTTATAGAAGAAGTCCTCATCTCCGTAGGGCTCTCTCAATGCCGCCAGATGGATGCAGGCTACCGGACAGTGAGCACAGGCAAGTCGCCGGCCTAAATAGTATTCGGCAAAGGCTTCCCCGGAAATCTTGCTGGCACCTTCAAACTGGGCATCTTTCAGATTTCGGGTAGGCAGGGCACCTATCTTGTTTAGCGGCAGGACATTCTCCGGCGTGCCCAGGTCATGATATTTCTTCATCGCCGGGGAATTGACGGCTGCCTGGTAAATCTCGTCGTAAACCTTCTGGTACGCTTTCGGGTCGCTTACCGGGAGGGAGCGTTTACCGGAGACGACCAGCGCCTTCAGCTTTTTACTGCCGAAAACAGCCCCCAGGCCGAGTCGGCCAAAGTGGCGGTAGGTTTCGGTGGCGACGCCGGCGTAGGGAATGAGCTTCTCCCCGGCTCGGCCGATGCGCATAATAGTCCTGAATCCAGCGGCTGTCTCTTTGCCCCTGATAACCCTGCCGGCCGTAGTCACGCTTCTCATCCCCCACAGGGCAGACGCATCCCGGAAGTGAACCTGGTTGCCATCGATGGTCAGGTAAAGCGGAATTTCACTGGCGCCTCTAATCACGATGGCGCCGTAGCCGGCCATGCGGATGGCGATGGCACTTCGCCCCCCGGCGTGGCTCTCGCCTAAATTACCGGTGTGCGGTGATTTAAATAGAGTTATCGTTTTGGAGGCAACCGGAAACAGGCCGTTTAAGGGGCCAACGGCAAATATAATTGGATTTTGGGCACCGAGGGCATCGCACCCGTTCGGGCATTCTTCATGGAGAAGTTGTATGCCGACACCAACGCCACCGATGTACTTGTCAAAAAGGTCCTGCCTTCTCTCAACCCAGGATTGCTTCTTGGAGAGGTCAACATAGAGGATATTAGCCAGGGTATCATCTTTTAGCATATCCCACCTCCAATTTTGCTAATTCGAGCACCCCGTGGGGGCAGTAGTTGATGCAGTAGCCGCAGTGGATGCAAATCATCGGTTTATCGGCTTCATCATCCCAGAAAATAGCCCCGATGGTGCAGGCGTCCTGGCAGTTACCGCAGCCGATGCATTTAGTCAGGTCAACCCGTACCCCTTTCCCCCTTTTAGCTTTAAGGGCGCCCGAAGGGCATACTTTAGCACAGGGTGGATCCTCACAGGCACGGCAGACGATAACGACAAAGCCCCTTTCCATTCCGCCCGCTGACCTGACTCCGATGCAGGTTCTGCTTAGCCCGGCCTTCCCCATCAGCCGGGAGCAGGCGAACATACAGCTCTGGCAACCAACACACCTTTCCGTGTCAACTACGGATAGCTTCATTGCTTCATCCTTTCTTCAGCTCAAGATAATATAAACCCCAGAGCGGGGGTTTAACGGTGGAACTGGGGTTAGTATAAAAATTTTTGGGCATGTTAGCTTACTAAAATTCCTGTCTGCCCTCAATAGCCTGGCTGAGGGTAACATCATCGGCATATTCCAGTTCGGTGCCAAAGGGAAGCCCCCGGGCGAGGCGGGTAACCTTGATGCCCAGGGGCGAAATAAGCTTGCTTAAATACATGGCGGTCTGCTCACCCTCCAGATTGGGGTTGGTGGCTAAAATAACCTCGTCAACCGGACTGTCCTTCAGCCGTGCCATGAGTTCTTTGATTCTGATGTCGTTAGCGCCGACTCCCTCGGTTGGTGAGATGGCACCATGTAGTACATGATACCGCCCACGGTAAATTCCGGTGTGTTCCAGAGCCAGAATGTCCTGCGGTTGTTCCACGATGCAAATCTTGCTCCGGTCGCGCTGGTCACTGCGGCATACGGGGCAGGGGTCGGCGTCGGTGACATTAAAGCAGAGAGAACAGAGCTTAATTGCCTTTTTTGCGGACAGGATAGCCTCGGCTAGCGGTCGGGTCTGCTCTTCTGGAGTGCGCAAAAGATAATAGGCAAGGCGCTGAGCGCTCTTGGGGCCAATGCCGGGCAGCTTGTTGAGCTCCTGGATGAGCTTATCTATGGCTTCGGCAGTCATGATTTAGCTTTAATCTCCTCCCGGTTTGTTATGACACCTCTTAGGTTAAGCCTGGGATTTTCAGACCGCCGGTTAGCTTGCCCAGACGCTGGGTGGTGAGCTTCTGTGACTTGATAATTGCCCCACTTACTGCCTTGAAGACCAGCTCTTCCAGATTTTCGGCCTGGCTCGGGTCGATTACCTTGGGTGATATCTTTATCGATTGTAGTTTCTGGCGGCCAGTAATGGTAACCTTAACCGCCCCCTTGCCTGACTGGGCTTCCAGAATGGTGTTATCCAGTTCCTGTTGCGCTTTCTCCAGCTTTGCCTTGAGTTGCCAGGCTTGGCCCAGCATAGATAGGTTCATTTCTCCTCCGTATCAATAATTTGGGCACCCATATTTAGGGCTGCTTTCAGCAGGTGATTTGCCTCCGGCTCATAGATACAGCGTATATGGCAGGGATGCCCCAGGAAGTGACTGAGAATTTTCTCAGCTGTCCGCTGGTTCTCTAACTTTTCAATCTGCTCTTTATGATAGGCATATTTGAAGGATAAAGTCACCGTGTCACCTTCCATGGTTACCACTTTGATGCCGGCGCTTCTCAGGATGGCAATCGCCGGCGTTCTTCGGGTGTCTTCCGGGGCTTGCTCAATAATCTGCTTCCAGTTGGCGCTTATCCTCTCAATTTCACTGCCGGGTGGGGCTGGTGGGGTAGTAACTTCTGTCTTAGCTTCAACTGGCTCGGCTTCGGCTGGTGGGGTAGTGACCTCCGCTTTAGCCTCGACCGGTTCCGGTTTGGCAGCCCGTTTCTTGGGTTTGGCCTTGGCTTCTTCAGGCTGGGGTGGAGGGGGCGTAACCGTAGGCTCGGTAACGGCGGCTACCGGCTGAGGTAGTTCCTCTTCAACCTTGGGCGTCGGGATGACTCTGGCCTCTTTTTCGGGCAGGATAGAGTCAATCAGAGCCAGCTCCAGGGGCAGGGTGGAGTAGCTATTAAAACCAGACTCAAGCTCGCCAAAGAGCTTGACTGCGGTCAATATCTGGGGGAGGGAAGCTTTGGTGGCCAGGTCTTTTAATTCGGCTATCTCCTCGGTGGTGAAGTCAAGTGCCTGGTCAGCACCGGTCTTTATTAATAATACTCCCCGGAGGTATTCCATAAGCTCACGGATGAATTGCCTTAAGTCCAGGCCATCGCTATTGACGTTATTGATGGTAGCGATACCAGCGGAGACATCTTTATTGACGATGTGCTTTATTACCTCTTTGGCCCGCCAGTCTCCGGTGATACCGAGAATCGCCTGCGCCTGGTGAAGCCCGATTTCGGCGCCGTAGTAGGTGGTAAGCTGTTCCAGCAGGTTCTCGGCATCGCGCAGGCTGCCCGTGGCGCTCTTGGCCACCAGGCGTAGCGCTTCCGGCTCAATTTTAATCCCTTCCTTCTGGCAGATGCTGGTCAGCTTGGTGGTGATATCGTTGAGTGGCAGGCGGTGGAAATCAAAGCGCTGGCAGCGTGATTGGACGGTGGGCAGGACCTTATGGGCTTCGGTGGTCGCCAGAACGAAGATGACAGTTGGCGGTGGTTCCTCAAGGGTCTTGAGCAGGGCATTGGAGGCGCTGGTGCTGAGCATATGGACTTCGTCGATAATATAGACCTTATAGCGGGCCTGATTGGGCGCGTAGTTGACCTTCTCGCGAAGATTGCGGATGTCGTCAACCCCGGTGTTGCTGGCGGCATCAATCTCAATGAAATCAATCGCGCTACCGTCGTTTATTGCCTGGCACACGGCGCAGGCATTACACGGCTCACCCTGGCCATTAGTAAGGCAGTTCACCGCTTTCGCCAGGATACGGCCAGTGCTGGTCTTGCCGGTGCCGCGTGGACCGCAGAAGAGATAGGCGTGAGATACCCGACGGCTGCTCAGGGCATTAAGCAGTGTCTGGGTTATATGCTGCTGACCAACTACTTCGGCTAGGGTTTGAGGACGCCATTTGCGATAAAAGACCTGAGATGACATCTCTTTTATTATACCTTATATTAGCAAATTTCGGAATAATTTCGGCAGCAATTGAAAAATTGTGAAACTAATCATACAATAGGGGGAAGGGTTTGGCGATGGCTGATAAGGTTGAAAAATTAGACAAGGTATCTTCCCGCGTTCTTGATGATATGGAAAGCGATGCTGACGCTTTCGGGAAAGCGCTCACCAGAGCTGAGGAACTCAGCCGGTTGGCTCGTGAGGCAGCCGAGGGTTCGATAAGGGTTTCCCAGGAAGCAATCCGCCGCGCTGAGGCATTGAGCCAGGTAGCCAAGGAGACGGCTGAAGAGGCGAAACAGCTGTCGCTGGAAGCAGTGCGCCGGGCGGAAGAAGTAATCAAGAACACCAGGGCGATAGCTGAGAAGTCGACCAAGTCTTCCCAGGAAGCGGTGCAGCAGGCCGAGGAAGCTATCCGATCGACCAAGTGGGCTACCGAGGCGTTAACCAAAGCCTTTGCTGAAGCGGCGCATAAAGCTGAGGAAACTGCCCAGTCGACCAAGCAGAGGGCTGAGGAGTCCATAAAAGTATCCCAGGAAGCGATAGCTCGGACTGAGGCAACCGACCAATCGGCTAAGCAGAGGGCTGAGGAGTCACTCAATATATCTCAGGAGACGATGCAGCGGGCTGACGAAGTAAGCCAGATGGCGCGCAAGATTGCTAATGAAGCCAAACAGGCATCAATCGAGGCGACCACCAGAGCGGAGAAAGCAGGCCGGGCCGCTGAGGAAACAGCCAAGTCGACGGAGCGGCTCTTTGCCAAAGCAATAACCCGGGCTGAGGAAATAAGCCGGATTGCGGAGGAGACAGCCGAGAGCTCGGTAAGGGCATCGGAGGAAGCGGTAAGCCGGGCTGACGGGATAGTCCAATCACTCCGCCAGGCTACTGCTGAAGCCAAGAAAGCCTCTGAGGAAGCCATCACTAAGGCTGATGAGGTAGGTAAGTCGGCATGGCAGACTATTGAGGAGGCCAAAAAGGCGGCTGAGGAAACCATCAGTAAGACTGATGAGATTAGCAAGCTGGCGGAGCAGACCGTTGCCGAATCGAAGAGGATGTCGGAGGAAGCGGTAAGCCGGGCTGACGAGATTAGCAAGTCGGCTAAAGAAGCTGTGGAGACATCGGCCAAGGCGTCGCAGGCAGCGATAACTCAGGCTGAGGAAGCAAATAAACTGGCTAAAGCGGCGGCTAAAGAAGCCGCCAAGTTATCGCAGGAGGCGGCCGTTGAATCAAAGAAGGTCGCTGAGGCGGCGGTGAGCCGCTCTGAGGAAGCCAGCCAGGCGGCTCAGGCAGCCGCTGCCGAGGCAAAAAAAGTATCACAGGAAGCCATAACCAGGTCTGAGGAGGCCGGTAAATCGGCTAAAGAAGCGGCCGAGGTATCCGCCAGGGCGTCTCAGGAGGCGATGCTGCGGGCTGAGAAAGCCAGCAAGTTAGCTAAATCGGCGGCGGAAGCATCGGCGAAATCAGCCAAAGAAGCCGCCGAGCAGGCGATAGCCGCCGCCAGAGAAGCGGCCACGGCATCAATCAAGGCGTTTGAGCAGGCAATCGGTGGACCGGAAGCGATAAGCCGGCTGACCGCGGCTGCCCAGGAGGCAGTGGGCAAACCCCGGGAAGCAACCCCGGGTGGGGGAGTGGCCAAAGCCAAGGGAAAGAAAGAAGGGGAAGCAGTGAAGGTTGGCCGGGATATTGAGAACCGTTTGCAGTTATTAGCCAGAATGTTTGCCGAGAATAAAACCAAGCGAACCAGAAAAGAGGAAAGTGAGGAAGAAGAAGAGACTGAAGAAGAGGAGGAGTAGCACTGAATCACGATAACAGGTAATCAGGGCACAGGTATCTTGACTTTTCACGGGGCAAACCATATACTTGTGCCGAAAATTCGCAAGATTTTAGATTAAAGGGGGTGTCTTCTTATGGTAAACCCGAAAGAGCAAGCTCAGAAGGTGGAAAAGAAAGCCGAGGGGCCAGTAGTGGAACCAGCGGTCGAGGTTCGAGAAGAGGCAGAAGCCTTGGCTGATGTCCGAGAACAAGCCGTGGGGCCCCTGGGTGAGGTTCTGAAACGGGTAGAACAGGCCTATGCTGCTTATGTTGATGCGGAGAAAGAGGTGGCTAGGGTCTACAAGTCAAATGAGCAGCAAGTGGAGAAAGCCTACAAAGAGGCTG
Source organism: Dehalococcoidales bacterium (assembly GCA_035528295.1). Lineage (GTDB taxonomy): Bacteria > Chloroflexota > Dehalococcoidia > Dehalococcoidales > JAUYDJ01. The sequence goes on from DATKYY010000053.1 coordinate 10,443, forward strand.
AGCAGCAGGCCAATATCGCTTGTGAGCAGGGCGTGGAAAGAGCCGCCCGAAATCGCGAGCGGGCGGAACAGCTGGCTGAGGAAGCATATCGCCGGGCCAGGGAACAGACCAAGAAGAATTATGAAGAAAGTGTCAAGCGGAGCCTGGAAGCCCGTAGGGAAGCCGTAGAGCAGGCCTGGGCAATGCGCACCGAATCTATAGAACGATCCTGGAGATTTTACTCCAAAGAGAAAAGATAAAAAGGCAAGCTAGCTAATCTTGGGGAAGTTATAGTAGCGAGGGTATATCGCGGAAGGCGTCCTCGATTCCTCTGTGTTCGTACTCTATCCCTTCCCATCTCGTCTTATAGGAAGAGATATAACTAATAGCTCTGGTAAAGTACTCCATAACCTTACCGACGTTGGTAAGTTCAGATAGTATCAAAGTGACTTCTATGGCGCGTTTTTCCCGGGGATAATCACCGCTTCTGATTATCGCTTCCGAGGCAGTACGTTTGAGGCAGCCTCCGATTTCATTAAGCAGTGACATATTCAATTCATCGGGTGGTGCTGAGAGGAGATACAGGGCTCTCTTGGCATCTGAGGGACGGCACTTAAGCGACAGGTCACTTATGGCATCACTCATTGCCTGAACCCCTCTCCGGCTTTCAATAGGCTGCTCTCTGAAATCCGAGCTTCCACCAAAGGGATGCTTGAGCATTGGTATCTGGGTCCTACCATGGCCAATTACCGTCCACCCCGACAGGGTCTGGATTATGTCTCCGGCGTCGATAATCTTGGCGCCGATGTATTTCGGCTTCTTCTCTTCACCGGCGCAGAGCAGGTTGTAAAATGGGTTGACCACACGGGCATTAATCTTGGCCAGGTTGTTCTGAATTGAGGCATCTTTGGTAATATACCTCTGGTTGTCAATCAGAAAGACGGCATCAGCCACCAGGTAAGCCGATTTGAGGCAGGTGGCGGTGTTGTATATCGTTCTCTCTTCCACCTTCTCTTCATGCCGGAAGGGAAGGACAATAATGTTGTATATCGGCTTTTCCGGGTAGCGCTCTTTGAGGTTTTGGGTCAGTATCGGTATTGCTCCCGAACCGGTACCGCCGGCGGCACTGGCAATGACTATGAAAGCATCGGTCTCGTGGAATCGCTTGGTGTTTTTAACCGCTTCGGAGACCTTATCGCCATCTTCCCGGGCTATCTCGGCGCCCAGCTCGTTTATTTTGCCGACACCATGGCCGCCTGTCTTTTGAGCGCCGATAAGTACTCGGTGCAGTTGGTCTGGTCTGATGAAGGATAGTCCGCTTAAATCAGCAATATCGGTGTTGACGGCAATAATGTTGCTGATTATATCAATACCACGCTGACCGCGTGCTCTTCCATTTAGACGAGCAAACTCATCGGCAACCCGGCCACCACATTGCCCGCAACCAATAACTAGTAGCTTCACTTTTCACCTTGATACCAAAAAACCCAGCTTTTTCCCTATAGTAACGTCGGGATGTCTTTGCCGACTTCTTCCAGGGTTCTAAGCCTGCCCGCAGCCTCTTCTTCTCTCCGTTTGAACTCGGGGATGAGAGTGGTTGATCTGCTATAGTACTCCCTGACCTTGTCCACATTGCTCAATCCGGACAGGATCAGGGTAACCTCGACAGAGGTTCTCTCCCGGGGGTAGTCACCATTCCTGATGGTAGCCTCCGGAGCAATACCTCTCAGATAGTCACCAAGTTCCTTAACCAGGTCCATATTCATTTCTTTATGCGGGGCTGATAGAAGATATAGTGCCCGGCTGGCATCGGCGCAATCGCAGGTAATGGAAAGCTCGCTCATCGCTTCATCCATTGCCTGGATTCCCTTGTGGATTTCGGTGCTCTTGGTTCTGAAGTCAGACTTGCGGGGCAGAGGTAGATTAAACAATGGCACCTCTGTTTGACCGTGACCGATGGTGGTCCAACCGGTCAGGGTCTGTATGATATCGCCGGCATCGACGGTTTTGGCGCCGATGTATTTGGTTTTCTTCTCCTCACCCGCGCAGAGCAGGTCATAGAACGGCTCCACAATCATTTCGTTAATCTTGGTAAGGTTATTTCTTAGTGAGAAGTCCTTTCTGATATACCTCTGGTTGTCAATCAGAAATACGGCATCAGCCACCTGATTGACTGATTTAATGCAGAGCGCGGAGTTATAAATAGCTCTTTCCTCGGTTGACTCTTCATGCTCAAAGGGGAGGATAACCACGGCATATATTGGTTTATCCACGTAGCGTTCTTTGATGAACTTGGTTAATACCGGCAGTGCCCCTGAGCCAGTGCCACCGCCTGAAGAGGCGATCAGCAAAAAGGCGTCTGATTCATAGAACCGCTTGGCCCCTCGGATGGCATCGATAACCTTATCACTATCATCTCTGGCTATCTCGGCGCCCAGCTCGTTTATTTTACCGACGCCATGGCCACCGGTCTTTCTGGTTCCAATCAGGATTCTATGCCGGTAATCAGATTTTATGTAAGACAGCCCGCTCAGGTCAGCCGCATCGGTGTTTACGGCGAAGACACCGGGGGTTATTTCAATGCGGCGTTGGCTACGTGCCCTTTTATTTATCCGGGCGAATTGGTCGGCAATTCTGCCACCACACTGTCCGAACCCAATCACCACTAATTTCATTTCCCACCTCAGTCTTAAATATTTTACCTATTTTACCCATACAAAGGTAATGATGTCAATAGCCGATAAGTAACGGGGGTATAATCACTATTTATAACGCTTTATCGGCCAAAAAGTTAGCTAAATCAGCCAAACGGCAGCTGTAACCCCACTCATTGTCATACCAGGCCAGCACCTTGACCATGTTGCCGCCGATGACCACGGTACTGGGGGCATCAAAGATAGCACTGGCCGGGTTGCCCTTAAAATCAATACTGACCAGCTTCTCTTCACAGTACTCCAGTATGCCTTTCATAGGTCCGGCAGCCGCTTTCTGGAAAGCCTGGTTGACCTGCTTGGTGGTAACCTCTTGGTTTAAATCGGCGACAAAGTCCACGATAGAAACGGTGGCTACCGGTACCCGGAAGGCAATTCCATCCAGCCTGCCCTTGAGCTCGGGGATAACCACCGCCACCGCCCTGGCGGCACCGGTGGTGGTGGGGATAATGTTCATCGCCGCCGCTCGAGCCCGGCGCAGGTCTTTATGGTACACATCAAGTATGCTCTGGTCGTTGGTATAGGCGTGAATGGTGCTCATAAGCCCCTTTTCTATGCCGAAGCTCTGGTGCAGCACCTTAACCACCGGCGCAATACAGTTGGTGGTGCAGGAGGCATTGGAGATAATATGGTGTTTTCGGGGGTCATATTTGTCTTCATTGACGCCGAGGACAATGGTGATATCTTCGTTTTTGGCCGGGGCGGAGATGAGCACCTTTTTCACACTGCCCTGGCGGTGGGCGGCGGCCTTGGTGGCATCGGTGAAGTGTCCGGTTGACTCAATCACGATATCTATGCCGTAATCCGGCCACGGGATATTAGCCGGCTCGCGCTCCGCCAGCACCTTTATTTTTTTACCATCAACTATGATTGAGTCCTGGCTGGCTTCAACCTCGCCCGGGTAGCGGCCATAGTTGGTGTCCCATTTAAGCAGGTGAGCATTGGTCTCGGTGTCGGTGAGGTCATTGATAACGGCTACCGCCAGTTTGCCCTGATAGTACTGGTTAATTGCCCGCAGAGTTGACCGGCCGATGCGCCCGAAGCCGTTAATGCCAATCTTGGTTACCATTTCATCACCCCCTAAGCCGGTTTTCCTAAACTATTTTCAGGCTGGCGAATGCCTTAATCCCGGCAAAGCTCGCCTTTTTGCCCAGTTCATCTTCAATGCTGAGCAGGCGGTTATATTTGGCGGTGCGCTCGGAGCGGCAGGGAGCGCCGGCTTTAATCAGCCCGGTATTCAGACCAACGGCCAGGTCGGCAATGGTGGTA
>DATKYY010000054.1:0-3133 GCA_035528295.1 Dehalococcoidales bacterium
GAATATCGGGGGCTGCAGTCGGAACCGTTATGGGGTTGGGAGAGACAACAGCTCCAGGAACCCATCTTATTATCTTCATTACTCTCCCTCCTTAACTTACCAGCACTCTTTCCCCGACCTCGAGATAGTTTAGCGTCAACAGGTCGCCCACCAAGGTATCGACGTTGAGTGAGAAAGTCCTGGTCGTTAGTCTGGTGGGAACAGCCGCTACTACCGGGTTGCCCCCGGCATGAGCTACGGCAGCCGCACCAGCGGCATGAGCCTGGGCCGCAGCCAAGACATCAACGGCGCCCGTGTTGGTTACCGGACCACCAACCGACTCAAGAGGACCAGCCACAGCTGGCGCTGTCACTGCGCCACCCCCACCCGCCGGACCTACCGTAGTTATATCGTGTCCGTGTGCGGCATGGTCAGCTACGGCAGCGATGATAGCCGCCTGAGCGTGGTCCGCCAGGGCTGCCGGCAGCCTCTCAATCTCTGCTGAAACCACTGCCTGAATATCAGGAGCTGAGGCTGGAAGGGTTATCGGGTTAGGGGTGACTATTGCACCTGGAACAAACTGTACTATCTGCATTCTAGTTAACCTCCCCTCATCTCGATTCGGATTCCGGTCAGGGCGACCATGGTAGTGTCGAGAGCAACCGCACCGACGCCATCATCCCTGATGACCACATAGCCTATCTCGTTCCAGATAAGGTATGGCTGCGGGAGTTTAGGAATAGCAGCAAAGTAGGGATGGGCCACCGGGGCCATGGGGGCCAGGTGACCGAAGTTGAGCTCATTAACGCCGACGGTGGTCGAGAACAGGCTTATTCTGGTAGTCGGCCCCTTGGGATGGTAGTCGCCATCAATCCTCAATCCCGTCCTGGCTATGTTGACTGATGGGAAGGGGACAGCGCCCGTTTTAATTCCCAGTCCCTCAATAAACAGGGCGTCCAGCTCGTCAAACTCCCAGTATAAGTTTTCCTGCTCTTCCAGGACACCACCGGTCTGAAGACGAAACTGGTAATCTCCCTGCATACCATCGGTGGCCAGGAGATTTTGGGCGTATCGGGCAAAGGGGTTAACCTTGGGGATTGCCTGATCCTTACCACCGGGAAGGGTCAGCCAGGTATCGCCATTGATGGGGATAGACGATTTGCTCAGGAAAAGGGTACGGTTTCTGGTCCTTTCCGTCAGGTATGCCGGGAAGGCCATTGACCCGAACCTAGGCAGCTCGCCCTTCTTGTAGACCTTACCCCAAAGCCTGATGCGGTAGGCCGCAGTAATTGGAGATAGTGGGGGCACACCTGATGCAGGCCCGCAAAGGGTGGCTACGGTGACATTCTGCTTGACCTTAATGGTGGTGTTCAGGATGGGGTTCTGCACCGGCTGGGTAATATCAAGCGGGGTGCCGAAGCTGTAGAGCCTTCCCGCCCAGATACGATCTTTGGGCGGAGCCATAACAGTGGCCTGGATGCCAGATAGCGAGACATATTTGCCTAATTCCTCGCCATCGGCAACAATGATAATCTTCTTGAGTGCCTCATCACCACCGGCTACTACTGGAGACCAGACTTCGGCGAAGACTATCTCGGCACGTTCATCGGATTCCAGTTCGCCGAAGACCGCTGCCGGTGTTGGCCTTGCCCAAACGTTAGCCGCCTGGGCGCCGCCAAGGTAATCACATAAACAACGTAATTCAAAATGCTCAGCCATTTAACATTCCTCCGTTCCATTTGAGATTTTAATGGCTCTTTCGACCTTATTTAAGTGTTAGAACTCCAGGCCGACTCTGGCCTGGGACTGCGCCCGCTGCGGGGCATTTGCCATACCCGCTGTCAGTTGCTTTACGCCCCCACCACCTAGCTGACGCGCTCCACCACCAGTGGGCATGAAAGGCGCGACAATTGCGGGCAGTGAGTAGCCAAGGATAGCGGCACCGCCGGCAGCAACGCCCTTGAAGACGCCGGCGATCATACCCCGGGTGAAGAGAGCTCCAACGGCCCCAACCAGGGGTGCACCGAGCAGAGTTCCCCAGGTGAAGACCGGCTCCAGGGCGCCCATGCCAGGCGCAAATTTAATGACGACTCCCTCCGCCAGGCCGGTAACGGCAGCGCTACCCATGCCGACAGCGACCTCCGTCATCTCCTCTGCCCTTGGGGTACCGAATGCTAATTCTTGTGCCATTGCTTTTACCTCCCTTTTTGGTTGGCGTGCACTCAGGGTAAAAAGAAAAAGGGGCGTAGCCTTCAACTCTCTACCCGAGAGTGCTACGCCCCTTTTATTTACCTGGCTCGACGTACCAGGCGGGTCAGCAACCTTGCTGAAAAGGAAAGGGGCTAGCCAGACCTTTCCAGTCCAGGTTGCTAGCCCCTTTTTTATTGCCTTAGAGCTGCCAATGAAAGCAAAAAGTCGCAGAGCCGACTTTCATCGGCAAGCTCTGCGGCTATACTTTTAACATATCCCTATTTTACCTCCTTGTCAAGTTTTTTTGGTCAAAACTGACCGTGCAAATTTCGCTAGAGTACCTACAGTGACTATGGGTATATCGAACTTCCTAGCCAGGGTTTTTAGCTCTTTGGCGTTCATCATCTCGCCATTGTCACTGACCAGCTCACACAAGACCCCCCCAGGATATAATCCTGCCAGCCGGGATAGCTCGACCACGGCTTCAGTATGGCCATTGCGACCAATAAGGCCGTCGGGGTGAGCGCCCAGGATAGCGACGTGGCCAGGGCGAGCTAAATCCTCTGGCCTGGTATTGGGGTCAATGACCTTCCTGATGGTAACTGCCCTGTCTCTGGGAGATATGCCCGATTTTTCTACCTCTTTAGCATCAACCGGGCTATAAAAAGGCGTATCTGTAGCCCGGTACCGTGAAGGCAGGGCGTCTATCTCTAATTCCTTGAGCCTGTCTTTAGATAACGCCAAGCATAGAAGCCCTGAAGCCACCCTGGCGGCAAACAGAATCGCCTCAACGGTTATTTCCTGCGCCGGAATCGCCAGGTCAGCTTCATTCTCCGTCTCAGAGAAGATGATGACAAAGCGTCTTTCCTGAAAGGCTTTGATTGCCTGTCGTACGCGGTTAAACATTTCTAGTCCCCTCCAAATCGCCGGTCTCTCTCCTGATAAACCTTTAGTGCCTTCTCTA